>JANYJI010000028.1 GCA_025358525.1 Chloroflexota bacterium
GGAGACTGCGGTCTTCATACCGCGAGTATAACCCGTGAGACAACGCCCGTGAACGGGGCCGTGGTGGCTGCGAGCCCACAAGAAGTTCGCCGTCGGGACATCCTTGGTTGCCTGCTCCACGAGCACTGCGGACTCGCCGCATGAGCGAATCAGGGTTTTTGACCCCCACGGATCTTGGTGCCCTGGGTGACGTGATCTACGCGCCGCCCAACCTCAGCGCGGCAGCAGTTGGTCCTTCATGTGGGCCCTCCTACTGAGGTGCGTTTCGGTTCGTCCTTTCAAGGGTCCGCCGTCCTGCGCGACGCAGAAGGCCCGTGCGACGGAGGTCGACGTCGTCGGTGGGAATGGGGTACTGCGGCTTCGGGTAGTGCAACACCTTACTAGTTGGGTAGAAGATGTCCTCCTGACGGCGTAGCGTTGCTCCATGAGCCGAAAAGCCGAGGATTTGAACCGGCGCCTGCTGCGCTCCCGCGACGCCATGGACCGCGCGTACGCCGAGCCGCTCGACATCCGGGCCGTGGCCGCGGTGGCCCACATCTCCGAGGCACACTTCATCCGCACATTCCGCGCCGTATTCGGGGAGACGCCGCACCGCTACCTGCAGCGGCGCCGAGTGGAGCGCTCGATGTTCCTGCTGCGCGAGACCGACCGCAGCGTCACCGACATCTGCCTCGACGTCGGGTTCAACAGCTTGGGGACATTCAGTCGAACGTTTCGCGAGATCGTCGGCGAGACGCCGTCGGAATATGGGCTCCGGAATGGGCCGATGCTCGCCCCCAATTGCTACCAGATGGCGGCGACGCGGCCGTCTGTGTCGGCCGGCGAGCGGGCGGCCGCAAAGGCAGCGCCCGCGGCGGCAATGCAATCGAGCAGTTTTGGAGAAGCCACTGGGGCTATCGCTCTCTAGCATCCAGGCGAGTTCCCAAGCCGCACTTCGAAGAGGAACCGCAATGATCAGGCTCAACGTGACCTCCGTCATGGTCCTCGACCAGGAAGAGGCTCTCGACTTCTACGTCAACAAGCTCGGGTTGGAGAAGGCCCAGGACATCCACCAGGGTCTCTTCCGCTGGCTTACGGTCCGGGCCCCGGGCGACCCGGGCATCGAGCTCTTTCTCCAGGAGCCGGGCCCGCCGGTGCAGGATGAAGCCACCGCCGCGCAGCTCCGCGAGTTGATCTCCAAAGGCGCAATGGGCGGTCTCGTCATCCAGACGGACGATGTCCGGGGTCTGTACGAGACCCTGAGGGCCCGCGGAGTCACCGACTTCACCCAGGAGCCGATCGAGCACGCCTACGGGACCGACATGGGCATCCGCGACCCGTTCGGCAACGCCATCCGAATCCTCCAGCCGGCCAGGCTCGCACATGCAGCGAGAGCCTAATCGGTCCGGCCCGCAAGTTCGAACCGAAGGGACACGAGAAATGAACGACACGAAGACACCGGCAAGACGCGGCAGCTCGGCTGGCTCCGGTCAGATATGGACCAACGAAGAGCGAGCAGCCATGCAGTCGAGCGCGCACGAGCGCAAGGCCGCCTCGCGCCGGAACTCGGCCGAAGAACGAGGCGAAGGCGAGCGCGAGTTCCAGGCGAGTATCGCCAAGATGCCCGAGCCGGACCACTCCATGGCCGAGCGATTGCTAGGCATCGTCATTGCGGCGGTGCCGGATCTCGCGCTCAAGACCTACTACGGGATGCCTGCGTTCGCAAAAGACGGCAACGTCATCTGCTGGTTCAAGAACGCGAGCAAGTTCAAGACGCGGTATGCAACGTTCGAATTCAGCGACAAAGCGCACCTCGACGAAGGAGCCATGTGGCCGACCTCTTTCGCGGTGACGGAGCTGACCGCCGCCGACGAGGTAAAGATCGGCACGCTGGTGAAGAAGGCGGCGAGTTGAGACGAGGGCTCGTCAGTGGGCCTAGACAAAAGGAGGTCACGCATATGAAGACGATGACGTGCAAGCAGATGGCCGGACCATGTGATGCCCCATTCCACGGCGAGACGGCCGATGAGGTCATAAAGGCGCAAGACCGCCATCTGAAAGAGATGGTCGCAGCGGGTGACGAGACGCACAAGAGCGCGCGGAAGAGCATGCAGGACAGGTGGAAACATCCCGTATCGGGAATGAAGTGGTACATGAACACAAAGAAAGCCTTCGCCGCTCTTCCTGAGGCCTGATCCGGTCAACGAAGAGCGCTACCCTCTCGGGCCGACCCGGCGCGGGCGTCCGGGACTCCAGCCGGCCTGGCGCGGCATCGGTGCCCGGGGCACTCCAGCCAGCCCGGCGCACTGCACGCTCACATCCATCGAGGAATGACAACATGATGGCCATGCCCGCCAGGACTTCGAAGCAACGCAAGCAGGACGTTCTGGACCGACTCGAGCATGATGTGGACGCGTGGGTAGCGACGGCCGAGAAGGTAACCGGGACGCCGTATCTCATACCACTGTCTTTCCTCTGGGAGGGTGGCACTGTGTTGCTTGCTACCCCTGCTTCCAGCCCAACCGGCCGCAACCTGCGGGCCGGCAACACGGTTCGCCTCGGCATCGGCCCAACCCGCGACGTCGTCCTAATCGAAGGAAGGGTGAACGTGCTCGCGATCGGCGAGATCTCCCAGCAAGTCGGCGACGCGTTTGCGGTCAAGACCGGCTTCGACCCGCGCCAGGAAACCGGCACGTACCTCTACTTCCGCGTTACTCCCCAACGACTCCAGGCCTGGCGCGAGGCGAATGAGCTCAATGGCTGCGATGTGATGCGGGATGGCAGGTAGCTCGTCGAGTGACGCCATGCCGGGCTTCGGGTCCAAGGATCGTAAGCTATCGGCCCTCGACGCTGCGGACCAGATCGAGAGTCTGCGGGTTCCTCCGGGCAATCGCCTCCATGCACTCGAGGCGATCGTGCCGGACAGCACTCCATATCTATCAACGACCAGTGGCGGATTTGCTTTGTGTTCCGCGACGGCGACGCATATGACGTCGAAGTCTGCGACTACCACTAGAGATCAGGTGG
Source organism: Chloroflexota bacterium (assembly GCA_025358525.1). Classification (GTDB taxonomy): domain Bacteria; phylum Chloroflexota; class Limnocylindria; order Limnocylindrales; family CSP1-4; genus Fen-1039. The sequence continues at coordinate 3,007 of JANYJI010000028.1, forward strand.
GCCAATCATGAGCATTGCCAACGACAATCAGCTCGGGCGGCGCCCGGTTCATCCCGGCGAGATTCTGCGCGAAGACTTCATGCCCGACTACGGGCTCACCGTGAGCGTGCTTGCAGCTGCCCTCGGCGTTTCCCGCCAGTCCGTGAACGAACTCGTGCGCGAGCGCCGGGCGGTGAGTCCCGAGATGGCCCTGCGGCTGGGTCGCCTCTTCGGCAACTCGCCGGCGTTCTGGCTGAACCTGCAGCGTGCTGTTGATCTCTACGACACTGCGGCCGCGACCCAGGACGAGGTGCGGCACATCACGCCCTTGCGGGTTGCCTGACCGAGTGTCAGCCGATCGCGAGCTGACGGCCGGCCCGCTGCCGCGCGCCGCAGGGATCTCGTACAACAGTGGGCGGCTTCATCGTGCTCTCAACCTTGCGCCGCGCGTCCTCGCCGTCGCGATCTTGGCGGGTCGCCTGGATCCACGGGTGCTACGGACTCGCCGCGTGGGCGGATTTGAGTTTTTGATCCCCACGCGCTGGAGAAGTCGGAGTCCGAGGTTGGGAAAGGCTGCGACGATGGCGAGAGGAGACCGCAAGGACTAGAAGCCCGGTTGCGAGGGGCCTTCCTGTGGTGACACTCCGTGTCGGTCACGCTCGAGCATCCGTTCAAGTCCGAAGATGATCAGGTCGACTGTGTTCTGCCACCAGCGGTGCGGATCGCTGAGCCAAACTTCGGCTGTGTCCTCCGCGCTTTCAACCAGGTTCGGGAACTCGTCGCGTGGCAGGCTCAGTTGCGCGAGCACCAAGCCACGGCGCAGGAGATCCATCTGATGGGCATCGAGCGCCGCGGCGTCCGGGGCACCCTGCTGGAGGAGGAGCAGGTAGCCGGCAAGGAGGTTCGAGATCATGCGGATCTGGACGATCGCCTCCCGTCGTCCGAAACCTGCATCAAGCAGGATGGCCAGGAGGTCCTCGAGCATCCTCCAGAAGCCCCGGGGGCCTGCTGAGCCGTCGCCGTTGAACGCCATGCTGAGCGGAAGGGCAAGCGGACGTGCGTCGATCTGCTCCTTGTAGTTGTCGATCGCCAGGCGCATTCGTTCGGTCCAGGCCATCTCGGGTCGAAGCCCGGCGGTGGTGTCGATCCCGTCGAGGACAACCTCCGTCATGGCGTTGATAAGGTCCTGCTTGTCGCGAACGTGGCGGTAGAGGGCCATCGGCGTGACGCCGAGCTCCTGCGCGAGGCGCCGCAGGCTGACCGCCTCGAGGCCTTCGGCATTGCCGATCTCGACCGCACGAGCAACTACGGCCTCACGGGTCAGACCGGGCCGTTCTCGCTCCTGCAACACCCTTTCTGTCGCGTTGACCGGTTCCATGGCTTGACAAGTATACGCCGCATACCTAAACTCTGCCGGTATACGCCGTATGCGTACAGCGCTAACAGATTCCGGAAGGCGGAACACGCAAATGGGATCCAGATGACAACTACCCGAGTCCAGGTGCCGGCGATCCACGTAAAGGGCCTGGAGAAGTCCTACAAGGAACTGCAGGTGCTGCGTGGCGTGGACTTCAACGTTCAGCCTGGCAGCATATTCGCCCTGCTCGGCTCCAACGGAGCCGGCAAGACCACGGTCGTGAAGATTCTGTCCACGCTGCTCAAGGCCGACGCAGGGAAGGCCAGCGTCAACGGCTTCGACGTTGCGGCGCAGGCAGGCGAAGTGCGGCAGTCCATCAGCCTCACCGGTCAATTCGCGGCGGTCGACGAGGTTCTCAGCGGTCGCGAGAACCTGGTTCTCGTCGCCCGACTGCGTCATCTCAAGGATCCGCGCAGGATCGCGGACGACCTGCTCGAGCGCTTCGGGCTGACTGAGGCGGCCGCGCGGAAGGTGTCGACCTATTCGGGCGGCATGCGCCGCCGCCTCGACATCGCCATGAGCCTCATCGGGAGTCCGCCGGTCATCTTCCTCGACGAGCCGACGACCGGACTCGATCCCGAGGCGCGTCTCGAGGTCTGGCAGGCCGTCAAGGAACTCGCCCAAAACGGCACGACCGTGCTGCTCACGACGCAGCATCTCGAAGAGGCCGAACAACTGGCCGATCGGATCGCGATTCTCCACGAGGGCCGGATCAACGTGAACGGTACCCTCGCCGAACTCAAGCGGTTGCACCCACCCGCCAAAGTCGAATACATCGAGAAGCAGCCGACGCTCGAGGACATCTTCCTCGCCATCGTCGGTAAGGGTGGCGCCAACGGCCCGGACGGCAACAGAGACCGGGCGACTGAGGAACCACGATGACAACGCACTTCTTCGGCGACACCGTCGTTCTGACCGGTCGATCACTGCGCCATATCACGCGCAGCGCCGACACGATCATCACAACCGCTATCACGCCCATCGCCATGATGGTGCTGTTCGTGTACGTGTTCGGCGGCGCGATCAACTCCGGGTCGGATTCGTATGTGAGCTATCAGTTACCCGGGATCCTGCTCATCACGGTTGCATCCGGCGTCTCCTACACCGCATTCCGGCTCTTCCTGGACATGCAGAGCGGCATCTTCGAGCGTCTCCAGTCCATGCCGATCGCGCGGTCGTCCGTCCTGTGGGCGCACGTGCTGACCTCGCTCGTCGCCAATCTGGTCGCTCTCGTGCTGGTCGTCCTGGTGGCCATCGTCATGGGCTTCCGCACCTCCGCGGGAGTGCTGGCGTGGCTCGAGGTCGCGGGCATCATGACGCTCTTCACTCTGGCATTGACGTGGCTGGCGGTCATCCCCGGTCTCGCGGCGACGTCGGCCACCGGTGCCAGTGGCTTCGCCTACCCCCTCATATTCCTGCCCTTTGTCAGCTCGGCATTCGTGCCCACCGCTACCATGCCCGGCCCTGTGCGTGTCTTCGCCGAGAATCAGCCGGTCACATCTATCGTCGACACCATCCGCGATCTATTCGCCGGCAAGCCGGTCGGCGGCGACATCTGGGTCGCCCTCGGCTGGTGCGGCGGCATCCTCGTTGTCGCGTACTTCTTCGCGATGCGGGCCTACCGCCACAAGATCGCCTAGGAGCCTGGTGTCAAATGGGCCGCCGAGCAGGGACGTAGAGCCAGATCGGGCTGCCGTTGGGCATTAGTTGCCTCGACGACCTGGCTTCAGACCGCCTTGGCGGCCCTCCTCCCGCTATATCGCCGAGTAACTGGGA
>JANYJI010000224.1 GCA_025358525.1 Chloroflexota bacterium
AGACGCTTGCCGGCGTCGCCGCGATCGAGAAGTCATTAGGTGGCGGCGGAGCGGAACCGCTGATCGACACCGAGTCGAACGTGGCAGTGCCGAGCTTGGAGCTGCTGTGCGACGTCACGGCGAGACCCGCCAGGACGGTGCTTGGGAGCGAGAGAGTCACGCTGGATCCCGGCACCGGCGTCCAGGTCGATCCGTCCACCGAGGTGTAGGCCGTGAATGAGTTGCCAGACCGGGCCACCCGCAGGTAGGCGGGCAGCGTGCCGGTCGTCCTGACCTGGGACGTTGACGCCCCCTGCGTCGTCCGCCACTGCACGGCCAAACCGTTGGCAGGAGTGACGAAGACGCCGTAGTAGGGCGAGCCCGGATCGGTCGTGGCCCTAAGCATGATTCCGGCCTTGGCCCACGAGTTACTGTTGGTCTGGGTGGCCACGCGGGCTCCCAGAGTCGTGTCGCCCGTGGCCGGTTGATAGGCAAAGTGCAGCTGGTCGGCGTTGCCGTAGATGTCTGCGCCGCTGGCAGCGACCGTAAAGACGCCGCCGCTCGAACTCGCCAAACCGGCCAGAGTTGGGGTGCCGATGTCGGCGTCGAGCCACAGCGGGGCAAGATGGGCGAATGAGACCGCGTCGAAGGTGCCGGTGCTAAGCACGCCCCACGTGTGGGAAGTGACTGCCAGCCCCGCCAGCATGGTCCCGGTCAGGCCGAGATTCACTGTTGAGCCCGGCACGAGCGTCCAGGAGGCGCCATCAGGCGACATATAGCTCGAATACGACCCTCCGGCGCGAGCCACCTTGAGGTAGAGCGGCGTCGTGCCGGCGACGGCGACCTGAGAGGTGGCGGCAGCCTGGGCTGACCGCCACTGCACCGTTACGCCGTTACCGGGCGTGATAAACGCCGCGTAGTACGGCGAACCCGGATCTGTCGTTGCCCGAAGCATGGGGCCGGCCTTAGCCCAGGGCGACGTGTTGGTCTGCGAGATCGCTCGCGCACTTACGCCGCCGTCTGTCGTTAGCGGCTGCCAGACGTAGTGGAAGTTATCGGACACATCCCAGATGTCGCCTCCCCCACCCTGCACGGTCCACGTACCGGCGGTCAACGCCTGGCCACCGAGGACGCCGACGTTGCCGATGTCGGCGCAAGTCCAGCCCGTCGGGCACGCGCCAGGCGGAGTAATTGATGCGTTTGTGAGAGTCGGGGTGTCGAACGTCGCGGACCCCATCTGACCGCCATTGTGAGATGTGACCGCGAGGCCAGCCAGCAGGGTGCCGGTCATGGTCAAACTTACGCTGGCCCCCGGGATAGCCGTCCAGGTCACGCCGTCGGCGGATGTGTAGGCCGTGAATGTGCTGCCGGATCGAGCCACTTCGAGCCACGCCGGCGCGGTGCCTGCTATGGCGACCTGGGCGCTGCCTCCCGCTTGCGTCCCACGCCACTGGATTGCGACGCCGTTGGCCGGCGTGACGAATGCCGCAAAGTAGGGCGAGCCTGGGTCATTCGTCGCCCGGATCATGACGCCCGCCTTGGCCCAGGGCGACGTGTTCGTCTGCGAGTCGACCCTGACGCTCATCGTCCCGTCGGCCGCGAGTGGCTGGCTGAGCAGTCTGAAAGCGTCGTAGGTGCCCCAGATGTCGCTGCCGCCGGCCGAAACCGACAAGTTGGCATGGACCAGGTATTGCGAGCCTGCCGCCGGCGTGGGGAACCCAATGTCCTGGCAGGTCCAGCCGGTCTGGCACAGGCTGGGCGGCGGAGCCGCGGAGCCGGTAAGTGAGACCGAGCCGAAGGTGTCGGTGGCGAGAGTGACCAGGTTGGAGTCGACCGCCAGCCCGGCAACCATCGGGCCACTCGAACCGAACGTCTCACTCGAGCCGACGACTACCGACCAGTTGAAGCCGTCGGTCGATACGAACGTGGTGTAGGTGTTCTGGTAGCGGGTGATTTGCAGGTACTGCGGCGCTGCCCCTGCCGCTGACACGGCAAGGCTGGCGCGAAGTCCGGCGGCGGTCCGGTAGACCACCTGGATGCCCGCCGTCGGCGTTACGATGGCGCCGTACGAGACCGCGCCGGCATTCGATGCGTCGGTCCGGAAGACCAAGCCTGCCTGCGCCC
>JANYJI010000037.1 GCA_025358525.1 Chloroflexota bacterium
CTCCTCGCGGCGGTGGTCGAGATGCGAACGAGCCGTGGAGCGAGGTCCCGCCGGAGCTCGAGGAGCTGCTGCGGGCCCAGCTGTCTACCAAACTGAGCCGGCCGACCGCGGGCTCGAGCGAGGTACCAGCGGTCGCTGCCAGGAGTGGCGCTGCCAGGAGCGGCGCTGAAGCCCCGCGTGATGCGGGTGACGTGGTCACCGAGAATGCCGAAGCTCCGGCCACCAAGACCCGATCCACGGGTCGAGGCCGCCGCAAGCCCGTCGCTGCCGAGGGCGAAACGGCCGTCGGTGGGGCCGTGAATGGCAAGGTTCCTGCGGGCAAGGCTCCTGCGGGCAAGGCTCCTGCGGGCGAGGCTCCTGCGGGCGAGGCTCCTGCGGGCGAGGCTCCTGCGGGCGAGGCTCCTGCGGGCGAGGCTCCTGCGCCAAAGAAGCGCGCCCCCGCCCGCCGCAAGTCGGCCGCTGTCGCCGAAGCTCCGGAAGCCGGCGCCGGCACCGCCAAGGGCGGTGAGACGGCCGGCGAGTAGCCAGCCGCACTCGTTGGTCGTCGTGTGGCCCGTGGGTCGCGGGGTGCCTGCCATGAAGAATGCCGCCACTCGCGGCCAACCCCGCGCTCTGGCCGAGGTCAGTTCGATGGTCCTCGGCCAGGTGCCGCATGCCATTCTCCTGTCGGGTCCTGGCTCGATAGGCAAGACGACACTTGCGCTCGACCTGGCCGCGGGTCTGCTGTGCGGTGACCCGGACCCGGCCGCTCGGCCCTGTCGGGCCTGCCGTGGTTGCCGCCAGGTGGCCCGCGGCAATCACCCTGACGTGCATCGGCTCGCTCCGGAAGGCCCTGGCGGGCAGGTTCGGATTGGCAAGACAAGCGACCCGGAGCCGGGCACGGTTCGATATCTGATCGGTGAGCTGGCGCTGTTGCCGATGGAGGGAGGGGCGCGCGTCGCGATCGTCGAACAGGCTCACCGCCTAAACGAGGACGCCCAAAACGCACTCCTCAAGGTTCTTGAAGAGCCGCCGGCGGGTGTCACGATCATCCTTTGCGCCGACGACGACGAATGCCTTCTGCCAACTGTAAGGTCGCGTTGCAGTCGGGTGCGGCTGGGCGCCGTAGGCAGCCGCGAAATCGAAGACTGGCTCGGCGAGCTGGGCGTAGCGGATGCGCCTCGCGCCGCGCGCCTGGCAAGGCTCACCGACGGCCGGCCTGGGCTGGCCCTGGCCTACGCTCGCTCAACCGAAGCTGAACGCATCCGAGGAGAGATCGCGCGCGGCATTCTGGACATGCTGGTCGCGCGCCGTCAGGTGAGGTTGGCTGCGACCCGAGAAATGATGAAGTCGGCAGCCGCACTTGAGGCGGCCCTAGCCGAGGCGCGCCGCGGCGACACAGCGAGCGTTTCGGATACGGGCTCGGCTGGTGCTTCCGTCCGAGGCCGGAAGGGCAAAGGCGCGAAAGTGGCAGCTGCCGCTGCGTCCCCCAGGATTGCCACCGCGATCGGCGACACCGATCCTTCGGGCGAGGCTCCTGCGGGCGAGGCTCCTGCGGGCGAGGCTCCTGCGGGCGAGGCTCCTGCGGGCGAGGCTGCGGGCGAGGCTGCGGGCGAGGCTGCGGGCGACGAACCGGTCGCCGCCAAGCTTGCGACCTCGGAGCGGCGGGCGGCTGCCGCGACGCTGATGGAGATCTGGGCAGCCGTGGGACGGGACGTCGCCATCGTAAAGGCGGGCGGCGCGCGCCAGCTCCACGAGGTCGGGCTGGAGGACGAGCTGCGGGCGATTGCCCCGGCCGTCTCCGGCGCCACGCTCATAGGCTTCCTGGCGCAGCTCGCCACGGTTGCCACGCAGCTCGACGAGAACGTCAATCCCGAGCTGGCATTGGACGTACTGGCACTGGCATGGCCACACGTCGATCCGGTCGGCGCCGCTCCAGGCGCCCCGGCCAGGGCCACTCAGCAAGTTCGGCCCAGATGAGCCGCGGCGAGATGGCTCGCCTCGAGGCCAGCGTGCGAGGCCGCGTTCACGGGGTCGGCTTTCGCTATTACGTCGTCTCTCGGGCCGAGCGTCTCGGCCTGACCGGTTGGGTTGCCAACGAGCAGGACGGCGGCGTCCGCTGTGTTGTCGAGGGCCAGCGGTCGGACCTGGAGCTGCTGCTCGAGGCTCTCAAGGAAGGCCCGGCCTCCGCCATCGTTGAGGACGTCATCGAGGACTGGCTGCCCTACACCGGCCATTGGGGCAGTTTCGGCATTCGCTCCTCGGGTCATCGCGGCGACTAGCCAGCCCAGAGACCAGCCACCGGGCAGAGACTGGCGTGCGCTATGGCAGGGCGCGCAGGCTGCCGCCGTCGATCGCGACGAAGGTGCCGGTCTGGTATCGGGCGAGGTCTGAGGAGAGCCAGGCCACGTAGGCGCCCAGTTCGTCAGGGTCTCCGTACCGGCCCGCTGGGATTGCCCGCTCGAAGCCCGCGCGAATCTCCTCGGCCGTTGTGCCCGTCCGCTCCGCTCGGGCCTGATCGAGCCAGGCAACGCGGGACGTGTCGAGTCGCCCGGGCAGAGCGCCGTTGACCGTCACTCCGTCGGCGATGACCTCAGGTGCGATCGTCTTGAGCCAGGCCACGAGGGCGCTACGGCAGGCGTTCGAGTAGGCCAGTTCGGGGATGGGCTGCCGTACGCCAGACGAGAGGATCGAGACGATCCGGCCCCAGCCGCGCGACCGCATGCCCGGCAACAGCAGTGTCGTCAGTTCGATCGGAGTGATGGCCAGGAGCTGGAACGACCGGCGCCACTCGGCCGGATCGGTTCGGGTTGCCTCCGCGGTCGGCGGTCCGCCGGCATTGAGAACTACGATGTCTACATGGCCCAGGGCCTTCTGGGCTTCCGTGGCCACGAATGCGGCGGTCGACGCATCGGCGGCGTCCCCGGCGATGGTCGTCACCTCGACCGAATGTGCTTGGCGGATCTCGGCGGCTGCTTGTTGGAGCGTCTGGCCCCCGCGAGACCACAGGGCGAGGCGGCAGCCCTCGGCAGCCAGCCGCTCGGCGCTTGCCCTTCCCAGCCCGCCGGACGCGCCCCCGACCAGGGCGGTTCGACCCCGCAGACCTAGATCCATTTCGCTCCTCCTGCAAGTTCGGCCGGTCCATCGTGCCACGGAGATCGCCGCGCCGCTACGCTATTGGAATGCACGAACATACTGGGGTCGTCGAACGAGCCGCGGAGGCCTACCGGGCCCTGGCCGACCTGGCCGAGACTGTCGAGGACGAGTGGCAGTACGTCACCGACTTGGTCGACGCCTACTTGCCGAGCATTCAAGCCCTGGCCGAGCCGGATCCCGGGCTCCCCGTCTCTGCCGAAGCTGTGGCCGCGGTAGACGAGGTAATCGCGGAGATGGCCCTCATCACCGATCCGCACAAGGCGATCGACTGGCTCTCGACGTTCCCGCATATCGTGGCCCTGGCGCTTGGCGGCAACGTGGACGCGGCGGCGGGCGTCCAGGCCGCTGCTGCGCCCGACGAGGCCGACAACGAGGACTCGCCATTCCGGATGCTGATGCAGGGCGATCGATGAGATTCCAGAACGCGGCAAAGGATGCCCGGGCGGTCGTGTATGCGGGTATCCAGGCCGATCCTCTCGTGGCTCGCGTGGCGACTTTGCTGGCAGGGGCGACCGTCGCGGAGAGGTGGCTTGCTCGAGCGGCAATGAATGGCGAGCGGACGGACCCGGCCGCATGGCACCGCATCTTCCCGACTCTCTTTGGCGAGAACGTGGCCACGGAGCTTCGGGCGCGCGCCGATCAGATCCTGGATGCGTCGCTGGCGGTGGCCAATCGCGGCGAGGCGGCCCGAAGCAGCTACCGCGGGGCCGTGGTCGAGGAGCTGACCGCACGTCTGCTGGCGACCGGGGCCACAATCGGCGCGCCGGTGCGTCGCGAGAGGCGCGTGCTCTTCGACGGCGTTCCGGCCGAGATACACCCCTACGACGTCACCGTGGAATCGACGACGCGGCCCGAGGTCTACGACTGCAAGTGGGGCGCTCGCGGCATCAACGCCGATGTCCTCAACCAGCTCGACGACGCCCGGGCGCATGCCGCCGAGGAAGACCTGGGTCTCGACGTCGCCATCGTCGTCTTCGACGCCCGTCGGTCGTGCCAGATCAGGCTTGATCGAGCGACCGCCAACCGAGCCGGCACGCGGCTGGTGGCTCTCGAGGATCTCGACGGTCTGACGGGGGCCCGAGCGTGAGAGAACGGCCGGAGCCGGCCCAAGGTTCGACCTCGGCGGCCGACGGCTCGAACGCGGCGGCCGAGGGCTCGGCCCGACTGGTGGATGAGCTGCCCTACCGAATCGTTCGGCCGTACCAGGTCCGATTCGAGGAGTCGACTACGAACGAGACGGTGCGAACCGCGATCTACCTGGCGTGGGTCGCCGACGTTGCCTGGCAGCACTCGACCGCTCTCGGCTTCGGTCGCGACTGGTATTCGCAGCGTGGCCTCTTTTGGCTGGTTCGGGCGGTCCGTCTCGACGTGCTGGGGCCGATCGGGACGTATTCGAGGGTGCTGGTCAGTACCCACGTCCATGGCTATCGACGCATCGCGGCGCGGCGACATTGCGACGTTCGGGCCACTACTGGGGAGCTGCTCGCCCGCCTCGAGATCGATTGGGTCATGACCAACGCTCGAGGCCTGCCCACGCGCGTCCCTGAAGAGATGATCGGGTTCGTGGCCGCGGGCGCGCCCAGCTTCGAGATGCTAAAGGTGGCCCTGCCCGAGACCCCGGCCGTGGCATTCGAGCGCCGGTCACGCGTCGCGCGGCGGGACCTGGACCCGCTGGACCACGTCAACAACAGCGTCTATGTGGACTACCTCGAAGAGGCCCTCCAGGCGGCAGGCGCGGGCGCGCTGCTCGCCTCCACTCCCCGCCGGTACGAGGTTGACTTCGTAGCCTCGGCCGGGCGCGAGGACGCGCTCGTCGGTCGGGTGTGGCCGCACGAGGGCGGCTGGGCATATCGGCTCAGCCGCGACGACGGCACGGAGATATTCCGCGCGAAAGTGGCGGCGCTACAGGACTAACGCGTAAACAGGAGAATCGAGCCGATCCGCCGAGCCGCGCCGATCCGCCGAGCCGAGCCGCCAAGCCGCGAGCTATACCTTGGGAGCGTCGTCCGCCTTGGACTGTTCGGCAGGGGTGCCTTCGGCGGAGGTGTCCTCTGGAGCGACCGAGTGGCGCGCCGCCTCGGCGGCCCGGCGGAGATCGGCGGCCAGATCCTTGCTGCGTGCCGCTAGCTTGTCACCCACGGCTCCGGTCACGTTGGCCGCCTTGTGGGCCACAGGCCCGGCGTTCTGAGCCGCGACGGCTGCGAGTTCGGCTGCCTTGGCGGCCACGTCGCGCAGCGCCGGTCCGGCCTGACGACCCGCCTGATCGATCATTTCCTGCAACTGGCCGATCCAGCGCTCGCCTAGGTCGCGGGCCCGCGCCGCCTGCTCCCGAATGGGACTCTGGCCGGCTGGTTCGTTGTCGCTGGGCTGGTCGTTGTCGCTGGGGTCGCCGGTGGCCGGCGCATCGCCCTGTCCGGCCTGATCGTTCTTGTCCATCTCAACACCACCGTGCTAAGCGAGGATTCGCTGCCCCTCGACATCTGGCAGCGGCAATCGTACGCCCTGGGTCGCCGAGACGCTGGCGGAGGAGGCGATATTTCGGATCCACCGGCCGACCGTGGGTGACTGGGTCGCACGCTTGATGTGGCCGCGGCCGCCCGCGGGCGCTAGGTCTCGTCGACTTCCTCGTCGTGCCACATGGAGACGCGTCTTTCCAGCTCAGGGTCCTCCCATGGTGCCCCGAGTTCGGCCATGTCTGTCTCGGCGGCTGGGACGGTAAGGTTGAGCAGGCCGGCCTCGAGGGCCTCGAGGGCCTCGTCAGAAGGTGCGCCCACCTCGATCGACTCGTCCCCGGTTGGGTTCATAACGGTGCTGCCGGCGTTCTCGATCTCGGCCTCGAGTTCCATCTTCCGGATCTCGACGCGGACTTCCTCACTCGGCGGTTGAACTGCGTCGTGGTCGGGAGCGTCGTGGTCGGCGGCAGGAGTGTCGTCGGCGGGAGCGTCGTCGGTCGGGTTCATAACGGTGCTGCCGGCGTTCTCGATCTGGGCCTCGAGTTCCATCTTCCGCATCTCGAGGCGGACTTCCTCACTCGGCGGTTGGACTGCGTCGTGGTCGGGAGCGTCGTGGTCGGCGGCAGGAGGGTCGTCGGCGGGAGCGTCGTCGTGGCCTGGTTCGAGCCAAGCGTTGGGATCCGGGTCGCGAGAGATTCGGCCGCCATCCGACTCGAGGGTCGCGTTGGGATCCACGTCGGTTAGGCCGGGGATTTCCGGCACAAGGGCCCCCTCCACCAGGGCGCCGCAGTTGGGGCACGCGCCAGCGCCGGCGTAGATCTCCGTTGAGCACCAGGGGCAGATGCGGAAGGTCGTCTCGTCCATGCGGTGCACCGTAGTCCTTCGCGGCCCTCTTCGCCATTCCGGCATTCTGGCCATGGAACAACCATGACCCCGGAGTGAACCGCCGGGCGCGTCAACGATAGGCGAGCGCGGCTTTGAATGCGCGCTCCTTTTGCGCCTAGGCAATGCGCGTGGCAAGAGGGCAACGCGGGACCGATACACGCGCCGTCGGGCCCTCGCGGCACCATCCGCTTGACGTGAGGCGGTGTCCGCATAACCATCCCGCCATGTGCTCCCCCCGTCGTAGCGACCGCTGATGTTCGACGCCCTGCTCGTCATCATCTTGGCCGGACTCGTCGGGCCGCTCCTGGCAGCCGGGCGACGGCCCCTCATCCCGGCTGTGATTGGGGAGCTGATCGCCGGTATTGCCCTCGGCCGTTCGGGCCTGGGTTTGATCGACGCCACAACCCCCACCAACGCTCTCCTCTATGGACTCGGCTTCGCGATGCTGATGCTCGTGGCTGGCTCCCACGTGGACCTTCGCGCTCCGGGCCTCCGTTCGAGCGCTCGGGCGGGGGTTATCGCGGCGGGCCTGGTGGCCCTCGTTTCGTTGCCGGTTGGGCTGGCCGTAGGTGCGACTCTCGCGCCTAGCGCTCCTTCTCTCCTGTTCCCAGTCCTCCTCGCCGGAAGCTCGGCCGCCGTAGCCTTTCCGATCCTCGAAGAGCGCGGCCTGATCGGGCCGCGGGTTGGGCTGCTGCTCGTCTGGATCCCTCTGGCCGACGTGCTAACG
>JANYJI010000254.1 GCA_025358525.1 Chloroflexota bacterium
AGGCATACCATCGCGACCCGGTCCCGCCGGAGACGCGCCCAGATGATCTGACGAAGGCTTCGGCCAACCATGGGCGCGACTATATCAGATCAACTCGGGCTCGAACCCGCGACAGGCTCGAACCCGCGGAATGTCGAATCCGCGTAATCACCTTGCTCTCGAAGATGAGCTCGGGCGTCTCGATCTCCTCACGCGCGATCTCAACCAGCGCATCGGCGAACGCGTCGAGCGTCTCGAGCCGGTACGCCTCGGTCGGCTCGATCAGCATCGCCTCGTCCGCGAACAGCAGACCGCCATTCGGACGCCGGCCGACCGACTCCCGGCGGTGAATGAGGCGGCTTCAATCCGTCCACCAATCGCCGATGTTCCACTCAGCACCGGAAGACGTCTGGTTGCCCGTGAAGTTGTGGACCTTGGAACTCACGAGCCAGATGTCTTTGCGGAAGTAGAGCGGAAGCTCATAAGTGTTCCGGTCTGACCCATAGATGCCCTGGATCGACGCCATTGCTGCGCGGACTTTGGAGAAGTCCTCACTCGTTCTGACCGTGTCGTATGCGGCGTCAAGGGCGGGCAAGTTGATGCGAGACACATTTCCACCGTAGTGCGGGGCCACATCCGGGCTGCGACTCGAGTGGTAGGCGTCATAGCCGCCCAGCGGATCGATGTGCGAAGGCCGCGAAAACTCGGCCACGTCGAAGTTGCCGTGCGGCAGGTTGCAGAGTGTGTCGACCTTGGTGGTGTCCCACAGGCCGAAAACTTCTGTGGCCGGCTTGGTGTTGACGTTGACCTTGATGCCGACCTGCATGAGCTGAGAGGCTACGAGCTTCAGCGTATCCAGGCGCACCTGACTTTTGGTGGAGCAATAGTTGAGTTCTAGCAGCTTGCCACCCTTGGTCAGGTAGCCGTCGACGCCCTTGGTCCAGCCGGCGTTGGCGAGAAGCGTAGACGCCGTTACTGGGTCAGCGGTCGTCGAACCGCGTATGGCCTCGTAGTACCAGGTCAGGGGGGAGACGAAGTTGTCGATGATCGAGACGGTGCCGGCGAGAGGCCCGGCCGCGATGGCCTGACGGTCGGTCGCAAGCTTAACGGCATTAATGATGGTCGTGGCGTCAGCACCGTAGGTGACGTTGAGTCGCGCGTTATTGAACGTATGGGACTCGTAGGTTACGGAGTCGGCGATTTTCACCTGAGTCTGGTCGACAGACGACAGCGCGGAGATGTCGGACTCGCTCAGGTGCTGACCGACGTCGAACCCGTGGGCCTTGTAGCCATCGATCATCGTGCGTGCGTCACCGTAGTACTTCCAAATGACCGAGTTCAGCCATGGGGCATGACCGCCGATCGTTTGCCAATTCGGATTTGGTTTGAGAGTGATTTGGCCAGTCGTCTTGAGGCCCGGAATGTACGGCCCGCTATAGACGCCGCTGGATAGGCTGGCGAGCGGATACAGCTTGGTCTGCGCATCCTTGACCGCGACCGTGGAAAGGTAGTGGGCCGGCAGCAGTGGGGAGACCAGGTTGAGGTAGCCCTCGTACACCACGCTGAAGTGCATCACGCAGTCGGTGCCGGCTCCACCGTCAACGCCGCTGACATCTTGCCAACCGATGGTGCCGGCGGCCAGGCCGATGTTGTCTTTGTTCATGACCCACTGCCACGTTGCCTTGAGGTCGTCGCAGTTGATCGGCTTGCTGTCGGACCACTTCATGCCGGGCTTGAGGTTCCACGTCACGTCCATGCCTGAGCCAACGTGCGTGACGCCGCCGTTGTCCAGAGTCGGAACCTTCGCGGCCAGGTCGGGCACGTACTTGAGGTCCGGGGTGATGTTGAGAAGGTTGTCGAACATGCTGGCCGAGACTTCGTTGTCGGTCATCTTCAGCGCGAAGTACGGATTGACCGTGTCCGGGAGCTCCCACTCGGCGAGAACGACGCTACCGCCCGTGGTGGCAGCCGGAGTGACCTCGTACGTTGATCCGGTCAGCTGGACTGGCCCCATGGTGAGAGACGGAACTGGCGCCGTGATCCGCGCCCCGCTCCCCCCAGACAGCGCCGGCGTTTCCGTCGACGACCCGCAAGCCGCTGCCACCACCAAGGCCACCGCAAGCACCCCGCCTAGGCGTCGGCGCATCTAGTGGGCCTCCCTTGGTGTCCAACATGAATCCCAGGCTAGGGCCTTCGGCATCTCGCCCACCATGAAGGACGGCCGCTGGATCGACGGCCCTTGCACCCGGGCTATGGGCATTGTCGGGCTGTCATTGGTCGGTACTATGCCGACGCACCGGCAGGGTGTCAAACGTGACCTACTCTACTATTCTTTGACAGAGCCCCCTGGATCAGGCCCGGCGCGCTCTGGCAACGGCCGCGACGGATAATTGCCAGGTGGATGGTCGAGACGGGCGGTAGACGAGTCTTTTTGGCGCGAAACTCGGATGTATAGCCGGTCTGGAAGGCAATCACTCTGGACAGGGCGTCTGGCCGCCCGTCATTGCCTGCCAACGTAGATTCGGCTGCCGAGCGGCCATCGTCTCGTCGAGCCGGCGCACCGGCGAGTTGTGGGGGGCTGAATGGAGCAGTTCCGGGTCGCTGTGGGCCTCTTCGACGATGCGTTCAATGGCCGTCACGAAAGAATCGAGCGTCTCAATCGACTCCGTTTCAGTGGGCTCGATTAGCAGCGCTTCCTCCACCGTAAGCGGGAAGTAGATCGTTGGCGGGTGGAAGCCGTAGTCGATGAGGCGCTTGGCGACATCGAGTGTGCGGATGCCGGTCTGCGCCTTGAGAGTTGCAGATGAGGCCACGAACTCGTGCATGCAGGGGCGATCGAACGGCACGTCCAGCACGTCGCGAAGGCGGGCCTTGAGGTAGTTGGCGGCCAGCACCGCGTCGTCGCTGACCTCGCAAAGCCCGGAGCCGCCGTGAGCGCGAATGTACGCATAGGCCCGCACGAGGACGCCCGTGTTGCCGACGAAAGCTCGCACCCGGCCGATGCTCGTGGCGCGTTCGCCCTCCGCCTCGAGTTTGAAGCGGCCGTCGGGTTCGCGCAGGACCCGGGGCGAGGGCAGGAACGGCAATAGCTTCTCCCCCACTCCGACCGGGCCCGCCCCCGGACCGCCGCCGCCATGCGGCGTGGAAAACGTCTTGTGAACGTTGAAGTGCATCACGTCGAAGCCGGCCTCGCCCGGTTTGAAGCGGCCCATAATGGCGTTGAGGTTCGCCCCGTCCATGTAGGCCAGGGCTCCTACCTTGTGGACGGCGGCGAGCAGTTCGCCTAGACGCGCTTCGAAGAGACCCAGCGTGGACGGGTTGGTGATCATCACGGCCGCCGTCCTGGGCCCAAGTGCAGCCCTGAACGCCTCCACGTCCACGCCGCCATCTGCAGCCGACGGGATCGAGACGGTCTTGAAGCCTGCCATGGAGGCAGTGGCGGGGTTCGTGCCGTGAGCCGAATCCGGCACCAGAACCTCGGTCCGCTCTACTTCGCCACGGCTGCGGTGATAGGCCCGGGTCATGAGAATGCCCGTCAGCTCGCCCTGTGCACCGGCGGCCGGCTGGAGCGTGACGGCCTGCATTCCACCGATCTCAGCGAGTGCCTGCTCCAGCTCCCAGAGCAGCTGCAGTGTCCCCTGGGCCAGATCGTCGGGGGCCAACGGATGAAGCGCGGCGAAGCCGTTCAGGCGGGCCGCCCACTCGTCGATCTTGGGGTTGTACTTCATCGTGCACGAGCCAAGTGGGTAAAAGCCTGAGTCCACGGAGTAGTTGAGGCGACTCAGGTTGACATAGTGGCGGGTCAACTCCGGCTCCGAGACCTCGGGCAGCCGCGGCCCATCGGCTCGCAACTGGGACGCCGGAATGCGGGCCAGCGCGCCCTTTGGCGGATGTGGGACCTTGCCACCACCGCGCCCGGGACGCGATCGCTCGAAGAGAGTGGGCCCAAGGCGATCGCCTGGGGCCGTCATCGGACGCCCACCTGAGGTTCGGCGACCAGGGCGGCCAGGGCCGTGGCGAAGGCAGCGATGTCCTCGGACGTGGTCGTCTCCGTAGCACAGACGAGAAGCGCATCCGCGAACGACGGGTCGTCCGGGATGACACGGGCCAGCGGCAGCCCGGCCAGAACGCCATGCTCGAGGAGGCGGCGGTGGACCTCAGGGGCACCCGGCACGCGGACGGCAAACTCGTTGAGGTACGGCCCGGGATGCAGCCGCGGGGCACCGGCGGCGGCGAGGGCCAGCTCCAGCTCCGTGGCACGAGCGGCTCCGAGCGCGGCCACGTCACGCAGGCCATGCGGCCCGATGGCTGCCAGGTACATGGCAGCGGCCAGGGCGCACAGGGCCTGGTTGGTGCAGATGTTGCTCGAGGCCTTCTCGCGGCGGATGTCCTGCTCGCGGGCCCGGAGCGTCATGACGAATGCGCGCCGTCCATCGACGTCCGCGGTCATACCCACCAGCCGGCCGGGGATCTGACGGACCAGCGCCTCGCGGCAGGCCAGGATGCCGAGGTACGGGCCGCCGTAGGCGAGCGGCATGCCGAGAGGCTGACCTTCGCCCGCGGCGATGTCCGCTTCGTAGTCGCCCGGAGTGGCGAGAACGGCCAGCGAGACCGGCTCCACGACTGCCACGAACAGCGCACCGGCGGCATGGGCCAGGCGGCCGATCTCGGCCATGGGTTCGAGCAACCCGAAGAAGCTCGGATTTGCCACAACGACGCCGGCGATCGGGCGATCCACGTCGGCAAGCATCCTCTCCAGGGCCGCCAGGTCCGTTGTGCCGGCAGCCGTTGTGCCGGCAGCCGTTCCGTCGGCCAAGAGCGGGATCTCGTCCGCTACGAGCGAGGCCCCACCGAAGTAGGTGCAGAGCGTCTGGCGGTAGTGGGGATGCACGCCGCGACTCACTAACACGCGCTCCCGGCGCGTCGCCCGGCAGGCCATGAGAGCGCCTTCGGCAGTGGCAGTCGCTCCGTCATAGTGCGAGGCCGAGACCACATCGAGGCCGGTCAGCTCGGCCAGCAGCGACTGGTACTCATAAATCGTCTGGAGCGTGCCCTGGCTGATCTCAGGCTGGTACGGCGTGTAGGCGGTGTAGAACTCGCTTCGCAGCAGCAGCTGATCCACGACCGCCGGCACGAAGTGGCTGTACGCCCCGGCACCGAGGAAGCTGACGAGGTCAACTCGGTTGGCGGCGGCGAGCTTGAGCAGATGGGCACTCAGCTCGGCCTCGGACTCCGGCGGCGGAAGCCCTAGGCCCGACGTTCGCAGCGACTGGGGAATGTCTGCAAAAAGGTCGTCGACGGCATCAACGCCGATCACCTCGAGCATGCGGGCGCGATCTTCGGGCGTGTGTGGGCCGTATGGCATCCTCAGCTCCTACAAGGGGCGGATGGCTCGGCGTCCGGTGCGAGCAGCCATCCAACCACGATCAGCTCTCGCGGGTCAGTGCCTCGTAGGCCGCCGCATCGAGGAGGCCGTCGAGCGCCGTCCGGTCGGCGAGTCGGATCCTGAGCATCCAGCCCTGGCCGTACGGGTCACTGTTGAGAAGTTCGGGCTTGGTCGCCAGCTCGGTGTTGGTCGCGACAACGTCGCCGCTTACTGGCGCAAAGAGGTCGCTGACTGCCTTGACCGACTCGATCACTCCGACGGCGGCTGACTGGGCCACTGTCCGGCCGACCTCCGGAAGCTCAACGAAGACTACGTCACCGAGCTGCTCGGCCGCGAAGTCGGTGATTCCGACGGTAGCAAGGTCGCCCTCTATGCGGACCCATTCATGTTCTTTTGTGTAGCGCAGATCCTGGGGCAGCATGGCCTTGCGTTCCTCCTATGCCCGGCTATGCCCGGGCGTCCGTGGTCTCGGCCGGCCTGCGGTAGAAGGGCAATGGCACGACCTCGGCCTGCACTCGCTGGTCGCGAATACCGACGCCGACTATCGTACCGGGCTGGGCCTCGGAAGGCGTCACGTAAGCCATCGCAATCGGCAGTCCGAGCGTCGGCGACTGGGTGCCGCTGGTAACGACGCCGATACGGCGATCATCGATGAAGACACCGTAGCCCTGGCGCGCGATGCCACGACCCCGAACCACGAGCCCAACGAGGAGCTTGCGTGGACCCTCCGCGCTAGCCTTCTCCAGGGCAGCGCGGCCGACAAAGTCACCCTCTTTGGCGAGCTTCACGACGCGGCCCAGTCCCGCCTCGAACGGTGTGGTGTCAGGGCCCAGCTCGTGGCCGTACAGCGGCATGCCTGCCTCGAGGCGAAGAGTGTCGCGAGCTCCCAGCCCGACCGGCACCGCGCCCATCGGTTTGCCAGCATCCAGGATCGCGTCCCAGACCGTTCCGGTCGCGGCCACGTCCACGATGACCTCGAAGCCATCCTCGCCGGTGTAGCCGGTCCGGGCCACCAGCGCCGGCACGTCCGCCACGTTCCCCTCGGCGATCCCATAGTGGCGCAGGTCAGCCAGAGCCACGTCCGTCAGGGGAGCCAGAATGGCCGCCGCCAGGGGCCCCTGGATGGCCACCAGACCCGTCGCCAGGGAGCGGTCGTCCAGGACGACGTGGCGTCGTCCGACCAGCCTCTCCGCCAGAGCGTCGCTCACCGCGCCCGCATTCGAGGCATTGGCCACGATCATGAACCGCTCCTCTGCCAGGCGGTAGACGATCAGGTCGTCGAGGACGCCGCCCTCCGGGAAGCAGATCATCGAATAGTGGGCCCGGCCGACCTTCAGGCTGGCCGGCTCCGTGGTCAGAGCGTAGCCAAGAGCGGCCGCGGCATCCGTGCCCTCCACGAAGAGCTCGCCCATGTGAGACAGATCGAAGACTCCCGCCCTGGATCGGACGGCGCGGTGCTCCTCGAGAATGCCGGCGTACTGCAGCGGCATGAGCCAGCCACCGAACTCCACGATTCGGGCGCCAAGCGCCTGATGTCGATCGGACAACGGTGTCGCCAGCGGCACGTCATGAACCTGAGCCATCGGGACTAACCTCCGATCGTGGTGGTGTGCCTGTCACCCATCGCAGGCGACGCGACTGGGAACTCGTTTCTTGTCGCGGCGGCCCCTGTCGACCCAATCGCAACGGTCGGCGAGCCGTAGAGGCATTGCGCCGTCGCCCGTCCGGGTCGCGGCCATCCGAATTGCGCCTATCGGGAGGCACCGGTAAGGCTGCCCTCTTCGGGCAGACGGCTGGCCGCCAACTCGACGAGAGCGCGCTCGGTCTCGAAAGAGAGAAGCGCAGGCGCTTCACTGAACGAGACCCAACGAACCTCTTCAAACTCGCGGTCGTGGTCGCCCAGGTCGCCGCCGGTGGGCTCCATGATGAAATAGTGGACGGTCTTGTGGATTCGCTCACGGCGCTGGACGAATGTGTACTGGATCGAATCCAGAGGCGCCCGGATCCGAACTGTGAGGCCCGTCTCTTCGCAGACTTCGCGCAGGGCCGTTTCCTCGAGGCTCTCCCCGGGAATCGGTGTGCCCTTGGGGAGAGTCCAGGTCTGGGCATCCCGCTCGCGCTTCCGCCGACCGACGACCAACTGCGCGATCGAGTCCTCGTAACGGACGACGATACCGCCGGCAGAGGTCGCGGTGGAGCTGGTCAGCCTCGCCACGACGCCGGGGCCAGACTCGACCGGCGGTCGACTTGAGGCCGTCCCACGCCGGTCCAATGGATCTTGATGGCGGCGCGGACGAGACCGCTGGGAGGTGCGTTGCGGCGCGCGGTCACAGGGCGCCAGCCGGTCACCTGCAGGCCGCCGTGAGATGGCCGCAGGATCGTCCGGCGAGTCGACGCCCGCTGGAACGTAAGGCTGGAGTGGAGTCCCAGGCGGCGCTCCCACTCCCTGGTGGGGGGGCGGATGAAGCGGGCCGAGGACCAGGCGACATGCTTCGCCGCAATGCTTTGCTTCATGGGCCAATCGTACCCGGTCAGGCGCCCTTTGCAAGGACGTCCCTGACGGCCGCGACCTGATTTGGTGCCAGTGAGCCCCGCTCCTCGACGATTCGGAGCTGGCGGCGGGATAGCGCCCGGTACAGCTCCACCACGCCGGGGGCATTCGACTCCAGGACGGCGATGTGGGCGGCGATGGTTCCGACGTCGCCGCGAGTCACTGGGCCGGTGAGAGAGGCGGCAACACCGCTGGCCCGAGCGTTGGCGAGAGTCTGCTCCATGAGACGCCCGTAGACGGCGAGCGAGCCTCGCTCATCCAGGCCCGCCGTAGCGCCCAATGTAACTATGGCGTCGAGCAGGGCCACGAGACCGCCGGAGGCCAGGACGGCTGCAGCGTGATAGGCAGCCTTGCTGCCACGGGGCAGCCGAAGGGGAGTGCCACCGATCGCAACGACGAGATCTGCGAGCAACTCCGTCAGCCGCTCGTCTCCATCGAGAGCGAACGTCGCGCCTTCGAGGCTCTCCACCGAGCGCTCCACGTCCGAGGTAAACGAGACAAGCGGGTGAAAGGCGCCCAGGCCGGCGAAGGTGCCTTCGGCTGCGACAGCCGGCCCGAGAACTTCCGCCCCCAGCGCGCCGCTGGTATGGACGAGAGCCTGGCCGCTTCGCAGTTTGATCTGGGTCGCGATTCCTGCGATGGCGTGGTCAGGGACGGCCAGGATGACCAGGCCGGCATGGTCGAGGACGGCCGCAGGCTCGATGAAGGCCCGTACTCCCGGAACCAGAGCGCAGAACCGCTCGCGCCTATCGGCGTCTCGGCTGGCAACGGCCACGACCGGCCAGCCCGCCCGGCTGATGGCCACGCCAAGGGCCGTCCCGACGGCTCCGGCGCCGATGATCCCCACTCCCGGCCACGCCATCGCCTGAGGCGCGCGGCGCTCGGCTTCGTCATTGAGCGAAGCCCGTCTCGTGCCACGGCCTGCATCGTCGCGCTCGGTTTTCACGCGACTGACCTCCTGCCCGCGAACGGCGCTATTCTTCGAGCGGAAACACCTCGGGGCGGCACCCGCCGGACCGAGTCTAGCGTTCCCGGCGGCAGAGGCGCTCCCCCGCCGGGGCAGTCTCGATCGGCCGGACGGCCGATATCGTGGGCCAGCGTTAGCTGGCACGTTGCCGTCTGCGCTGCTCGGTGCTCGATCGGCGCCCAGGCCCAAGCCAGGCTTGCCTGGCTTGCCGTCGGCCCGATCGAGAAGTATGGAAGGAGTGGCCGTGCCTAGCAGCGATCCCTTCGGCGCCCGGGCCCCTCTGGGTCCCGGACTGCCGGCTTTCTACCGTCTTTCTGCCCTTGCCGCCAACGGCGTCGTGGCCGGCCTCGATCTGGGCCTCATGCCGGTGACGATCAAAATCCTGCTGGAGAACGTGCTGCGGCACGCCGGCGGTGGCATCGTTCGCGAGGCCGATGTGGCGGCGCTCGCCGCCTGGAAACCGGGCGTCGCGGCCACGACCGAGGCCGAGATCCCCTTCATGCCGGCTCGGGTCATCATGCAGGACTTCACCGGCGTCCCGGCCATCGTCGATCTCGCTGCAATGCGCGACGCAATGGCCGACCTGGGCGGCGACCCCTCCCGCGTGAACCCGCTCGTCACAGCCGACCTGGTCATCGACCATTCTGTCCAGGTCGATCGGTACGGCACCGCCAACGCCCTGGCTTTCAATGTTGCCCGCGAGTTCGAGCGCAACGGCGAGCGCTATCAGCTGCTTCGCTGGGCTCAGACCGCCTTCAACGACCTACGTGTAGTCCCGCCCGGCACGGGCATCGTCCACCAGGTCAACCTGGAGTACCTCGCCAGCGTTGTCGCCCGTGGCACCGACGCGGACGGCACCGCGATCGCCTTCCCCGATACCCTCGTCGGCACTGACTCTCACACCACGATGATCAACGGCCTGGGCGTTCTCGGCTACGGCGTGGGCGGCATCGAAGCTGAGGCGGTCCTGCTAGGCCAGCCGCTCTACCTGCCCATGCCCAAGGTGGTCGGGGTGCGGCTCTCGGGCGGGCTGCCGGAGGGGGCCACGGCCACGGACCTGGTCCTTGTCGTGACTCAGATGCTCCGCTCCTATGGCGTGGTTGGGTCCTTCGTGGAGTTCACCGGCGACGGACTCGCCGGACTGCCCCTTGCGGACCGAGCCACTATCTCCAACATGTCGCCCGAGTTCGGGGCCACGGCGACGCTCTTCCCGATCGACGACGAAACGCTCGCCTACCTGCGCCTCACCGGCCGCGACGAAGGCTATGTGGCCCTCATCGAGCGCTACGCCAGGGAGCAGGGTTTGTGGCGCATGCCGGGAGTGACGCCCGCGTTCGACGCGCTCCTGACACTCGACCTCGCGTCGGTAGAACCCTCCCTGGCGGGGCCCCGCCGACCGCAAGACCGCGTGGCCTTGCGTGACCTCAGGTCCGGTTTCCGAGCGGCCTATCCCCAGGGCCTGGTTGAGCCGTCCGCGGCGTCGGTCGCGCCAGCAGCGGCGATCCCGGGTGCTTCCGCCGGTTCAGCGGCAGGGAGCCAGGCAAGCCTGTCTATGGCCGAGGCGCGCTATCCGACCGTTCGAGTCGAGGCGGCCGGTCGTTCAGTCGAAGTCTCGACTGGTTCGGTCGCCATTGCGGCCATCACGAGCTGCACCAACACCTCCAACCCGACGGTCATGGTCGCTGCCGGCCTGCTTGCCCGGAACGCCGTTGCCCGCGGCCTGACCGTGCCGCCGACCGTCAAGACCAGCCTGGCGCCCGGATCGCGAGCCGTGACCGAATACCTGCGTGGCGCGGGCCTGCTCGAACCTCTGGAGAAGCTTGGCTTCGCCGTGGCGGGCTACGGCTGCACGACCTGCATCGGCAACAGCGGCCCGCTCGACGCACCGGTGGCAAGGGCCGTCGAGGAGAACGACCTCGTCGTGGCGGCCGTCCTGTCGGGCAACCGCAACTTCGAGGGCCGGATCCACCCGCAAGTGCGGGCCAGCTACCTGGCGTCACCGCCGTTGGTGGTGGCCTTCGCCCTCGCCGGTAGCGTGGACATCGACCTCACCACGCAGCCGCTGGGCACGGACCGAGACGGCGAGTCGGTGTATCTGCGCGACGTCTGGCCTTCCTCTGACGAGGTCCGCACGACTGTTGCCTCAGCCGTAAGCGGCGAGCTCTTCCGGGCTGCGTATGCCTCCGTCTTTGAAGGTGGGCCCGAGTGGAAGTCGCTCGACATCCCGACGGGCGATCGCTACGCCTGGGACAGCGCTTCCACGTACGTCGCCCTGCCGCCCTTCTTCGTAGGTCTCAGGGCCGAAGCCGAGGCCGTCGCCGGCATCGCCGGGGCGCGCGTGCTGGCCCTTCTGGGAGACTCCGTCACCACGGACCACATTTCCCCCGCCGGCTCGATTGCGGCCTGGTCGCCCGCCGGACAGTGGCTTCAGGCCCACGGCGTGCCGCCGGCCGAGTTCAACTCGTACGGAGCACGGCGCGGCCACCACGAAGTCATGATGCGCGGCACCTTCGCCAACATCCGTCTCCACAACGGCCTGGCCGAGAAGGAAGGGCCGTTCACCGTGCACCTGCCCAGCGGCGAGGCAACGACCATCTTTGACGCCTCGGTGCGCTACGCCGCCGAGGGCGTACCGCTCATCGTCATCGCCGGCAAGGAATATGGTTCGGGCTCGTCGCGTGACTGGGCGGCCAAGGGACCGCGGCTGCTCGGCGTGCGGGCGGTCATCGCCGAGAGCTTCGAGCGAATCCACCGTTCCAACCTGGTCGGGATGGGCATCCTGCCGCTGCAGTTCCTGCCCGGGGAGAGCGCCGCGAGCCTCGGACTGACGGGCCGCGAGTCGTACACGATCCAACTTCCGGAAGCTGGGCCTGCGCCTCGCTCGCGCGTTCACGTGGTTGCCTCTTCGGCTGGCTCGCCCGGCGGCGGCGTGGGCGAGAAACGGTTCGAGGTGGCCGTTCGGCTGGACGGCCCGATCGAACTCGACTACTACCGACAGGGCGGGATCCTGCCGGCTGTCCTGCGACGCCTGGCGAAGGAACCGGCCCGGGCATAGCGTTAGTCCGCGCACGACCTGGCGCGGCGCGCACCCAGGGCTGCTACTGGCTCCACTCCGTCCGCTGGCGATCCCAGCGGTGGGCACGCAGCTGAGCGATCAGATCGGGCGGGAGCGGGCCGGTCGCGCTGGCGCCGATGTTGGCCTCGACGTTGTACGCCTTACGCATGCCCGGAATGACCGTGCTCACGTCAGGGTTCGACAGGATGAACCGCAGCGCCATCTCGGCCATCGTCGAGCCTTCGGGCACTAAAGGTTTGAGGGCGTCGACCCGGGCCACGGTGGCAGCCAGGTTCTCCGGCACGAAGTAGCTGCCGCGCCAGTCCCCTTCGGGCCAGGTGGAGTCAAGGGTGAGGTTGCCGATGAGACTGCCCTCGTCGAAGGGGACACGGGCGATCACGGCCACGTTGTTCTCACGGCAGGCCGGGAACAACTCATCCTCGGGCGCCTGGTCGAAGATGTTGTAGATGACCTGGACGGCATCGACGAAACCCGACCGAACCGCCTTGACACCGTTCCAGGGCTCCCAGCGATTGAGGCTGATGCCGAAAGCTCGAATGGAACCCTCGCGCTTCAGCTCGGCCACGGTCCGCTGCAACTCGCCGCTTTCGAGCCAATCGTCCTCCCAAACGTGCAGCTGAAGGAGGTCGATTGTGTCCACGCCCAGGTTCGAGCAGCTGATGTCGACGTACTCGCGCACATAGGTGCGCGGAAAAACCTGGCCAACCGGCACGCCACTGCGGCTCGGCCACTGGCGGTTCTTGGGCGGCACCTTTGTGGCATTGTAGATGCGCTTTCCGCTATGGCGCGCCACCAGCCTGGCCAGGAGCTGCTCGCTGCGACCGTCACCATAGGCCTGCGCGGTGTCGTAGAAGTTGACGCCCTTCGAGACAGCCAGCTCGAGTGAAGAGATGGATTCCTGGTCGTCGGAGCCGGACCAGCCGCCCATGCCCCACATCCCGTAGCCGACTTCGCCGACTTGCCAGCCGAGCCGACCGAACGTCCGGAACTTCATCCTCATCCTCTCCCAGCCCAGCGCCGACCCTGGCGAGATCAGATGGGCTTCTGACCCGCCTGTATAGCTTGCTGCATCGTACCGCTCCAGCCTGCCCAAGACTGGGCCCTTCGCGAATCCTACGGAGACGAACGATGGCTCGATGGCTCTACTTGGTCCATCCCCCACGTGAGGACTTTGCGGCCACGATGACCGCCCATGAAACCCGCGTCGGGGCGAGCAATTCGACCGCTCGAGAGGCTCCTGGCCCGTGGATACGCTGGTCCTCGCCGGACCCACGCTGGCCGCGAAGAGCCGTCCGTCCCGGTAGCCGCCACTGAAGACCCGCGATCGGACCAGGACCAGCGGGCCTGTAACGGGAAGCCGGCCGCTTCGTTCTAGCGTGCGACAAGCGCGACCAACACGACCAAACGCCATCAACCCAGCTTGCGAGGTGAAACACACCATGCCGGCCGAGACTGCCGCCGTCGCGCACCCTCAACTCGGAATCCCCATGTTTGCCCTCGCCCGCGCTTCCCGCGATGATCGGCGGCACACGCCATCGGCAGGGGCGAGCCGATTGCC
>JANYJI010000014.1 GCA_025358525.1 Chloroflexota bacterium
CCCGATGGCCCACCACTCGTACGGCGTGTCGTCTTCGGCGGGCAGCGGCGCAAGCACGGTCAAGAAGAAGCCAGTCACAAGGGCCACGGCCGTCGCCGCCACGTAAGCCAGTGCGACGGGCGGGTCAGAGAGCGTCTGCGACACGGCAGCGAGGGAAGCCAATATCGCGACAACGGCGGCCAGCACCGCTACACCCGGATGCCAGATCCAGGAGCCCTGAGGCCGAGCATCTGTCATCACTTCACCCCCTGAATCTCAAACACGACCCTGGTCAGGTTCGATAGTAGCCGACGATGCGCCCCATGATCCCGAGAAACAAACGACCCGGGCGAAATGCTCGGGTCGTCTCTGTTAGGAAGGTGAGCGCGGACTAGTTACCGCGAGAAGGCCGGAAGCAATCGCTGCACAACACCGGCTTGCCGCTCGTGGGCCGGAACGGGACTTCCGTGGACTTCCCGCAATTGCTGCAGGTGGCCGGGAACATCTCGCGCGGACCTCGGTCATAGCCGCCCCCGCCCCCACCGAACCCACCGCTACGGCTGCCACCGCCATCAGGCCGCGACGCCTTGCGAGCGTCACGACACGCCACGCACCTCTTTGGCTCGGTGAAACCGCGCTGTGAGTAGAAATCCTGCTCGCTAGCGGCAAATACGAACTGCTGATTGCAGTCGGCGCAAACCAGGATCTTGTCCATGTACACGAGAGCCCAGAACTCCTCTCAGTAGCCGCTCCCTCCGTGTCCTCGCGGCTGCGCGTGAGAGGCCCGGTGGGCGTGCCACTTGGACGCCGTCCGCGGCCAGCCCGCGGGCTATTGCGGCGGGATTGTACGTCCGGCCACGAGTCGTGCATAGGGCTCCAGGCCGCTATGCGGCTCCCAGGGGCGATCCGCCTCGCGTGGGAGGCCGATCAGGAGCGGTCCGCCTCCTGAGGAATCCCGATCGGGGCCACCAGGACACGCCCGCATACGGCCGCACCGCGTCTGGTCAGGAGCCCGGTCTTCGGGCGATGGAACGTAACCGTGACATGGGCCCGAACGATTGGATCCGATAGATCGCCACTGGTCAGGTCGACAGCCGTGGGCCCATCCACGGACAGAACCGCGATACCAGCCCGGCGAGCCCTGATGACCAGATCCACGGCGCTCCTGATGGGTTCGCGCAGGGGCCCGTCGACGCCCGTGCCAAGGAGCGCGTCGACGACGACGGCCGCCTTCTCCACGCCCTGCGCCAGGATGCCCACGTCGCGAGCCACCGGCGTGTGTATTCGCTCCACGCGTTCCTCGTTCTCGAGGCGGTCCCAGTTACGGGCGGCGTCCTTGCCTGACGGCCGCGCTTCGACACCGACGAGGACGGCCACCACGCGCGCACCCTGGCGCGAAAGGTGGCGCGCGGCAACGAAACCGTCGCCGCCGTTGTTGCCCGGACCACACAGGACGAGGATCGGGCCCTTATCCCAGCGGCCCGTCTGGACCGCCAGAGCCTTGACGGCCGCGGCAACGGCGCAGCCGGCGTTCTCCATCAAGCGACCGCTCAGGACGCCGATTGCCTGGGCCCGGCGGTCGGCGCCACGCATCGCCTCGGCGGTGATCGGCGTGGCCGCCATGGACCTCGACCAGCGGGCAGCCAGCCCGTCCAGGTCGAGTCCGAAGATGAGTGGGTCATCAGCAGGCAGCGGGGGCGGCACGTCGGGCTCGTCGAACGACGGCGGAGTCGTCCCGGCGAGGGGCTGAGGGCCCGGGACGTCGCTTCTTCTTGCGGGCATCTCGTTCTTCCTTGCCGCTAGCCGGTGTTCTGCAAGCCGGCCGCCACGCCGTTGACCGTCAACTGGACGAGGCGGCGGTAGCGCTCGCGATCGGGATCGTCCGCCGGGAGCGCACGGAGCCTTGCCAGGAAGCGTACCTGGATGTGAGACAGAGGATCGATGTATGGGCGACGGAGTCTAATCGAACGGCCGACGAGAGGCTCGGCGGTCAGGAGTTCAGCCCGGCCGGTCACCTTCGCCAGTCCCAGGATCGACCGCTCGTACTCGTCGAGGATCAGCTGCCACAGCCGGGCCCCCTCTGCGTCTCCGGCCAGCGCGGCGTACAGGCCGGCGATCTGAGGTTCCGACCGACCGAGAATCAGCTCGGCGTTGTCGAGGACGCTGGCGAGGAATGGCCAGTCGCGATACAGCTCGGCCACGCTGGACAGCGAGCCCGGGCCATGCGCCTCTTCGAACCCCTCTAGAGCCGAACCGAGGCCATACCACGCCGGCAAGCCGATGCGCGCCTGCGACCAGGAGA
Organism: Chloroflexota bacterium; assembly: GCA_025358525.1. Classification (GTDB taxonomy): domain Bacteria; phylum Chloroflexota; class Limnocylindria; order Limnocylindrales; family CSP1-4; genus Fen-1039. Next base: position 2,282 of record JANYJI010000014.1, read on the forward strand.
AGACCCACGGAATTGCCCGGAGCGAATCAATTCCGGTGCCTCCTGCCGGGGCTGATACGTTCGCCGAAGCCGATCCGTCCGGGGCCATGCCTCCCGCCGGGGATGATACGTTCGCCGAAGACGATCCGTCCGGGGCCGTGCCTCCCGATCCGTCCGACCCTCCCGACACGCCCGACTTTCCCGACCCGCCCGACTTTCCCGACCCGCCCGCCGCGCGCCTGGCCGGCCTCGACCCGAGGGCCATCGTCGACAGTTCCGCCAGTGGCGTCACCGCCCGGAAGAACCGCTCGAAGCCCGGCTCCTCGTACACCAGAGCGCGGTAGGCCCGCCGGGCCAGTTCGGCCAGCTCGGCCATCGTCGACGCACCGCGACCGTCCACTTCGGCGACGCAATCGTCGTGTTCCTGAGTAGAAGCAACCGCTACGGCACTGCCGACCAGTCCGAGGTGATGCTCCGCGATGGCGCGGTTGGCATAGTTGGCTGCGACCATTTCGCCCTGCTCGGTCATTTTGAACCGGCCATCGATCGATCCTGGGGCCTGGGCCAGGATCGCCCTGTTGGTCGGACCGCCGCCCCGGCCGATGGCACCACCGCGGCCATGGAAGAGCGTCAACTCGACACCATGGCGGCGGGCCACTTCTGCGAGGCGTGCCTGGGCCCGATAGAGCATCCACACAGCGGCGAGGAAGCCCGATTCCTTGGACGAATCGGAGTAGCCAAGCATCACTTCCTGGCGGTTGCCTCGGCCGGCGAGGTGACGGCGGTAGCGCGGATCAGTCAGCAAACTCTCCAGGAGATCCCCGCACGCGGTGAGGGCGTCGCTCGACTCAAAGAGCGGGACCACGTCCAGCGCGGGAGTCCCAGGGGCAAGGCCGCTGGTGGCCGCAGCGGGGATCTTGGAGTCGGCCGCGATCTCCGCCAAATCCAGGACTCGCATTACATCCTCGCGAGAGCGAGTGAAGCTGACCACATAGCGGTGGCAGGCTTCCTCCCCGAAGCGACGCTGAATGGCAGCCGCGGCCCGGAGTGTGGCAACGACCTCAGCCGCCGTCACCCCATCGACGAGCTCTCGATCGAGGTCCGCTATCCCGTCACCGCCCGTCCCGATACGCCGGCAGGCATCGAGTGCCGCCTCGTGGACATCCGAGTGCTGACGCAGTTCGAGTGAAGCCAGGTGGAACCCAAACGTCTCCACCTGCCAAAGCAGGTCCTGCACCTCACCGTACGCAACCCTGGGCAAGCGGTCGACAACCAGGCAGCGCTGCATCTCCTCGATCTCGGCGATGAGCTGATCGGGCGAATCGTAGCGCCCCGAAATCGGCCCCCCTTCTTCTGTCAGATGCGACCGCGTCCGACGCAAACGCTCGGCAATCGCCCCGAGCCGGCGCCGATACGGCTCGTCGGGATACCGGCGGGTCATGTCGCGCATCGTCTCGGGCAGCTCTTCGGCATCGCGGGCCAGCCGTGCGTCGAGGGCGGCTTGGACTGCCTCGCGCGGGACGTTGACAGCGATCGTCGACAGCAGACGGGTGGCCACGGCCTCGTAGCCACGCAGGACGTGGTCGGCGTGGACTCGCGGAACCTGACGGGTCAGGTCGGCCGTGACGTTGGGATTGCCGTCCCGATCGCCCCCGATCCACGAACCCCAGCGCAGAAAGGCGGGCACTCTCGGGGGCCGAGTACCGGTCAATGGAGCGTTGGGGTCGCCCGTCGAAGCGGCTTCCTCGTCGCCCAGAGCGCCCTCCCCTGCCGTGCGGTCCAAGGCCCGGTCGAACGCTCGATAGACCCTCGGAACGGACCGGAAGAGCGTCTCATCGAAGAAGGTGAGGGCGGTCCTGACTTCTTCCAATGGACTCGGGGCGAGCCGGCGGATAGCCGACGATCGCCACAGAATGCTGATCTCCTCGCGCAGCCGGCGCCTGACCTCTGCGCCGTCCGTGGTTCCGAGACGAGGGTCGTCGAGCTGTTCGAGTAGGCGGTAGCAACGCCGCAGGGCGGTCAGCATCGTTCGGCGCCGGGCCTCGGTCGGATGGGCGGTCAGGACGGGCGTGATTCTCAGCCGACCCAGTTGCTCAGTCACGCGGTCGGCAGTCCAACCCCGTTCGAGCAGCCATTCGATCGCCGCCTCGGGGGTGCCCTCGGCTGGTTTCTCGAGAGTCACCCGATCCCGCTGCAGCCGCCGAACGACGTCGCGTTCCTCGGCCAGGTTGACCAGCTGGAAGTAGAGGCTGAAGGCATTCGCCAACGACTCGGCCTGATCTACGTCGAGCGCGTCCAACTCGGCGGCAAGCATGCTTCCCGCCGACTCGTCACCCGATTCTCGGAAAGCGATTGATCGCAGCCGGCAGCGTTCCACGAGAGCCAGTAGCTCGGGGCCGCCTTGCTCGGCGATGACCTGTCCCAAAATGGCGCCCAGCAGCTTGACCTCGACCGCGAGCGGATCGTGCCCCAGCGCGTCTCGCGCAAGTGGGTCGCGCGCGCTGGAACGGGGCGAGCCCTCAGGGTGGACCCCGGGACTGGCGAGTTGGCGGGAGCGTGTGGCAGCCATGATCGCGAGGATACAGCGGCGTCACCAGGTCCCCAACCCCACCCAGCACGCGTTGCCGATCGCGGCCTGCCCCGGGCCCCCTGCGAGCCGACAGAATTCGGGCAGAGGTGGGCATTTTGGTACCATGCGGCTCCATGCCGACTCAAACGCTGCTACGCCCCGACACGACCGCCGACCACCTCGCCGTCGGCGCCGGCTCCCTCACCGTCCTATACGACGACGATTGCGGCGTCTGCCGAGAGACGGCCCGATTGCTTCGGCGATGGGACCGGGAGGACCGTTTCGAGTTCATGCCGCTTGGCCTGGCCGCAGCGTCGGGCCGGCCGCTGCTCGTACAACTTGCGGCCGAGGGCCACCTCGGCGACGCAATCCATGTCGTCGACGAATCGACGGGACGCGTCGTCTCGGGTGGACACGCCGCCCTGGCCATCCTCGACGGCCTACCTGGCGGCTGGCTCCTGCGGCCCTGGACCTCGCTGCCGCCGACTGCCGTGGCCGCCGACGTCGTTTACCGAGTGGCATCGCGACACCGCGACCGCGTAGCCTGGCTGATGGGCATGCGCGACGAGGTAAGCTGCCCCGTGGAAATGCGCCCTGCGCCGGGTCGGACGAATCGGGTGCAGGCTGACACCTCTCCCCCGCCGACCCGACAGAGTAGGCACGGTCGGGCCGATCGGCACTGATTCCAACGACTTAGGCCGATGTCCGAAACCCTGGCCTTAACCCTAATCTGACGGCATGACGAGCGTCCCCGCCCACGTCACTCCGCTGCGCCTGGTTCAGCAGGCCACGATCGATATGGCCCGAGCCACGTCCCTCCTTGACAGCGACGCACTCGGCTGGCTGGGGACTTCGGTCCCGTCGACTCGCCCCGGTTGCCGTCGCTACCTGACCGACCTGAGCCTGCCCATCCGCGAGCACGCCCCCAGCCTCACTTTCAAGAAGGCCGCATTCATCGACGTGGGTGAGGTGCGTGAGACGCCCAACGGCTGCGAGATCGAGATCGGCTGGCAGTCGTCGTCGCTCGCGCCGCTCTTCCCCGTGTTCGCTGGGCGCCTGACGTTGACCGCCACCGAACTCCGACTCGAGGGCTTCTATGCGCCTCCGGGAGGCGAGATCGGCGCAGTGCTCGATCGGGCGTTCCTCAACATCGCGGCTCGCGGGACGGCTCGATGGTTTCTGGAGCGGACTGCGCAGATCGTGGCCTCGCCTCGGACGGCCAGATGAGACGCCGACGCTGATCTGTGCGGCACGCTAGGTCAAGCCCATCAGGGAATACCCTGATCTTTCTGTAGCTTCGCGACGCAGCGGCCGATACCTCGCGCGGTTAGGCATGCCGTGTCATGGAGCCTGCCGTGCAAACACGGGCGAACGAGAAACCCGACGCCAGCGCCACGCACAAGGATCGACGCCTTCGGGCGGCGTACCGCCGGGAACTCCAGAACAACGTCTATCTGTCGGCTTGTGTAGTGGCAGATGGGATCGCTGTCACGGTTGTCGCGATCTACCTCTTGCAGCCCGCCGTGGCCCCGACCTTCGTGGCCCTGACGGCGCCGCTCGTCGCAATCGCGATTGCTGTCGCGCGCGTGGTCCGGTACCGCGGCCGGCGCTACGTTGTGCCCCTCGGCATGCTGGTGGCCATGCTGCCTGTCCTCTCGACGGCCATCACAATCGCGCTGATCCCTGGCTCCGAAGAACTCGCGCTCGGCTGCATCGGCCTAATCGCGCTCGCCTTCGCCGTCTTCATTCCTCTCGAACGCAGATTTCATCGCCTGTGGCTCGTCATGGCCAATGTGGCCTTCTTCGGGACAACGCTGGCGACGCGCAGCCCGTCGCTGGACCCAAGTCATCCAGTCGCATTGGGGCTGGTTGCGGTGCTGGCCACCGGCCTGAGCCTTGGAGCCAACGAGATCCACCTGCAACGTCGCCACCAGACGGCGGGCCAGTTGTTGACGGTGCGCAGTCTGTACCGCCGAATGAAGGAGCACGAGCTCGACCTGCGCCGGCAGGACGAATTCCTGTTCATGCAGCAGGAGACCCTGGTCGTCCAACAGGCCGAGCTGCTCCGCCTCAATGAGGAACTCGAAACGATCGCCAGGCTCGACGCTCTGACCGGTCTGGGCAACCGCCTCCGTCTCAACGAAGACCTGGCCCAGCTGGCTGGGCGCATCGAGCGCAACGGCGGCACCGCTGGCCTGCTGCTTCTTGATCTCGACCGCTTCAAGCGCCTCAACGACACCGCCGGACACCTAGCCGGCGACGCAGCCCTGAGGGGGGTCGCCGACGTTCTGCGCAAGACCAGCCGTGTAGGTGATGGGCTGTACCGCTATGGCGGCGAGGAGTTCCTGGTAATCCTCCACGACTGCGACCAGTCGGTACTGCAGTTCGCGGGCCAGCGCTACCTGTCCGCGATCGAGGCTGCCGGAATGCTCCATATGGACAACCCGCCATATGGCGTCGTCACGGCCAGCGCCGGTGCCACCGAACTCTCGCAGGTCAATTGCGTCGACGTGGACATTCCCCTCCACGACGCGGACGAGGCTCTATACGTGGCCAAGGGCAACGGCCGCAACCGCCTGGAGATCCACGTTCCGGCAGAACCCGCCGACGTGGTCCCAATCAATACCCAGCTGGCTGCAAGTTAGGGTCGCAAGCGAGCGCCCAGCTGACCACTCTCCGAGGGTGATACCCTCTGGCGCATGAACGAAGAAAGCTCCTGGCGCGTCGAACTCAAGTGGGGGTTGTCGGCCTTCGCGGCTCTGATGGCCGTACTGCTGGTCTTCTCGCAGATCAAGATGGTCCTGTCAATCGGCATGGTCCCCGCAGCCGACCTTGCCCAGTTCGGCGTCACAGACGAGTACAGGGATTCCCTTGGACTGGCGACATGGTGGCCGCTTTTCATAACCCTGGCCTTGTACCCGTTCTTCGCGGCCGCGGCCTTGGGCTTCCGATTGCTCGTGGCAACGTTCGCAGGAGCGCCGCCTCGAGCGGTGGCTGCGATCGCAACAACCTGGCCGATCGTCGTTGGGGCGACGCTCATCTGGCGCCAGCCCATCGTTGTCCTCTTCTTCGCCAGCCTGGCGATCGTCTGGTCTCAGGTCATGCCTCTGCCCAAGAAGACCCTGCTAAGCCAGAACCAGATCGTGGGAGCCGTGGTCATCGGACTCGCCTTTGGCGCCTTCGCGCGCTGGGACAGTACGCTCATCGCCATCCTGTGGTGCGCGTGGCGCCTCCACAAGAGTCAGGAACTCGAAGCCTCGGCAACCGCCCTCGCCGCTGCGCTCCTTCCGGCGTTGATTGTTGTGCGCAACCTGCTCGTGGGGTCTCGGAGTCTTGAGCTCTACACGACGGTCGAGGTCCTGATCCTGGCTGCCATCGCGATCGGCGGAGTCCTTCTTTCGCGCTCGCCGCGCCAGATCCTCCTGGCCGATGTCGGCGAGAGATCTGACGACGTGGCCTAGCCGCCCGCCGAGCCTGTGGCCCCGGTCGTGATGTCGAAGCCGACAAGCTGCGTGCCGTCGATCATCCAGAGCGTGTTCGCGGCCGAGAAGAGCCACATCGGGTCGTCGTTCGGCGGCCGAACAGGCAGCCGGTAGATCGGCCCGTATCCGACGCCCGCTGTCGCTTCGAAGCGCTGCGCCAAGCCAGCCGAACCATCGGGCGCGTACAGCCAGAACTCGCCGTTAAGCGTCACGATCGACTTGCCCGGGTACGACAGAATGGAGTCGCTCTTGCCGCTGGGACTCAGCCAGACAAGGGTCGTGCTGCCAGCCGAGGCACCGCCCGAGCCGGACATCATCCAGCACCGACCCTCGATCGAGGTCGGGCCGTAGCTTGAGCCGGGATCCAGTTCGGCCCTGCCAAGAGCGGCGCCCGTGGCCGGGGCGATCAAGTCGATCGAGGCCGTCTTCGACCCGGGCGTGTACGACCACAACGAACCACAGCCGACGCGCGGCTCCGACGCGCTATGCCACGGAGTCGTCGCCAGGACGTTGCCGGTGCCCTGATCGAGCCGCTCCACCACGTTGCCGGTGGCGACCACGACCCCGTCCGGGGCAGCGCCGATCAAGTACATCCCCGGGTAGGCATTGGTCACGTTACCGGTGCCCAGGTCCAGGCGGTATGTCGCGGCGCGTCCCCAGCAGCTGGGCCCGCAGAACGTGGCATCAGAAGGCCACGAGGAGAGCCACAGGCCGCCTTCGACAATGGTCCTGCGCATCCCACCGGCAAAGGCGGAGCCGCCGTAGACGGTCGTCACGGAGCCCGTACCGGGGTCAATCGCGACGCCGCCCTTGGGCCCGGTCAGAAACATCATCCTGCCATCGTCGGGTTGCTGATCTCGATTCGGAGTGGAGATGCCCAATGGCAGGTCGATGAGGACTCCGACGTGAGAGGCTTGCGAAGTCCTGGACGGTGGGCCACTCCCGGACGCCTCTGCCGAGGCCTGCGCCGAGGCCTGCGCCGACGCCACGGCAGTAGACGTGGGCGACGCTGAAGGGCTCGGCCCAGGCGGCGCGGTCGCCAGACCGACACCAAGGCCCACCACGCCAAGCAAGGCCACCACAGATGCGCCAGCCACGTTGGCCACGAAGCGCCGGCTTCTCCGGGACCCCTGGGGCTCGCTCGCTCCGGCGCACTTCTCCCGCCGGTACTCGAGGTATATGTCGTCGCGTGGATCCTCGCGGCGGCCGGCATGGGTGATTGGCCGCCCCATAGCGTCGTTGGGCGCAGTTCCTGCAGCCGGGGCGTGGTGAGCACCGTATCGATTCCAGTCGTCGCGGGCTGCGTCGCTGTCGAATGCGTCGTTCCTGTCGGTCTCTTTGCTCTTCCACGTTCTCAAGAGAGGACCTCCGGAGGTCGCAAGTCGCGGCGCGCGACTCTACCTTTTGACAGATAGGCCCACCGCGTCAAACCAGAGGGCCGGACCGCCCACGCACAGGATCGCACGAGGCGCCGGCGGTGACCACACCCATCCAGACGCGATTTGATCCGGTTGTGTTCATCTCTTTCGAAGCGCCGCCGCTGTGTCGAAGCCGCCGGCCCCGGCGTCGAGCTCGCAAGCGTCGGGTTCGCCACCCGCGCCCTAGCCGTCATTGGAGTCGGCCGGGGTCCTATCGGCGCAACGACACCGGTACAATCGGGGAAGGCTCGCCGAAGTCGGCAAAGCCGATGATTACGGCAGCGGTCGTCCCGAGGCCTGCGGTCCCGGTAGCCCGTCGTCCCGGAGGAACATGCCGTGGTCTTCAATCGAAAACAGCCGGAGGGCGTCCAGGCCCGCAGCGACGCACATTCGGCCCTTGTGGAGATGCTTCTGCCGGCCGACGAGTTGGAGCGAAGACGGCTCCTACTCGTGGCGTTGCAGACGGGCGAACTGAAGAAGAGTGAGGCGGGCGAACTGCTGCGCCTGGTCGAGCGGTTGGCGTCGGTGGCCAGCTAGAACTGGGCCGCCCGTCACCCGAGGGCGATCAGGAGACCTGCGCCGTCAGCCGGTCGAAGAGACCCTTGAAGCTGCCTCGGATGCGCTCTCGAGGAGCCAAGCCTCCGCCGAGGCTGTCGTCTGCGTCCACACCGGCCATGAGTCGCTCGGCCAGAGTTTCGATATCGCCCACGACCTTGGAGTCCGGGAAGCGCTCCACCGCCGACTTGCCCTCGTCTGAGGCGCGCACGAAGAGCATGCCGGCGGATCGGACGCGGGCCAGGGCCGAGAGGGCCACTACGCGCTGCACGTCCGAAGCGGCCACGCCGCTGTTGAAGCGGTTGATGACCATGGTCAGCCGATCGCGGATATTGAGTTCCACGGCGACCTCGCGAAACTGAACCGCAGCCCGGATGCAGGGCACGTCCGGTGTCACCGGCACAAGGATTCTGTCCGCCTGGCTGAAGAGGGCCTGGTTCAGCGGCCCGTAATCCGGATGCATGTCCAGGACCAACCAGTCATACGAATCACGAGCGGCCATGATCAAGTTGACCACTCGCGTCGGCTCCAGAATCTCCGTATGGAGCGGTGAAGAGGCCAACCTCAGGACACTCAGGCCGCTGTTGTGGACCGCGGCAATCTGGGCAATCGACTCTTCCTTGCCCGACTTCGCGGCTTCGCGCCAGGCCCGCGCAAGAGTCCGCGGGCTTTCGAGCCCAAGCGACAGCGCTATGTGACCGGTGAGTGTGTCGCAGTCCACGAGGAGAACGCGCTGCCTCTTGCGGATCTGGAGCGCGGCCCCGAGGTTGATCGAAATGGTCGTCTTGCCCACGCCGCCCTTGGGGTTGAAGACGATGATGATCTTGCCGCGCTTGCGTTCGGAGGACGCCTCGTCCGACACCAAACCATCGGCGGCAGGCCTCTCTGCGGGCCCCTGCAGATCGGCGTCCATGACGCCCTCGGTGGTGAACTCGGCCGATACATTCTCGACCCGAATCACCATCGCCTCTATGCGCCAGCGGAGCGATTCGGCCGAATATGGTCGCGTGAAGTACTCATCCTTGATGTAACCCTTGCCGCCGATGTCCATGCGGCCGAGGGCCAGCGGGGGCATCAACAGAAGCGCCGCGATGTCGCGGTCGCCCTCATGCAGGTGGCTGTACATCTCGAGAGTGGCGTCAAAGTCGGTCTCGCCGTCCAGGATCGCAACCTTGATGTCGTCGCGGCTCCGGAGGAGCGTCTTGAGTTCAAGCGCGTCGCGGACGAGGATCGCGTCGTAACCGGCCTCGGCAAGGTGGTCCCGGACAGCCTCGAACTCGAGAGGCGGCAAGGCTATGGCTACGGCTGACCGGGGCACGATACTGGAGGCCTCCCTGCGACGCGGAAGCGATGCTTCGAGTCTACCCGATCGAGCATCTTCAACGACAACCGCTCGCCGCGAGGCAGCCTCAGCTCGGCCGAACGGGCGGCGGATGTCCGGGTTGAGACATACTGGAATTCATTTTCGGGCCCACTTGGCGCAAGGCTTCGATCGCGCCACTGGAACCCCAAGCCTCGGACCCGTTTCTGCCGTGTGCGACACTGGTCTGAGCGACTGCAACGTCAGTCGTCGCTGGCCACGGCGGTAGTCGGGTGGAGGCGCACGTCAAGACTGCTGAGCGCCTCGTCGTCGACCGACTTCGCGCCGCCCTCCCCTCGGTTTTGAGGCGGGAAATGCCCTCGCTCCTGCACATTCGCCGTATTGCCCAGGGAGCCGCCGTCGTACTCCTCATGGGGTCTGTAGCGGCTTGCAGCCTACCTTGGCTCCCACTCCTCACTCCGACACCGACGGCTTCACCGACGCCAACCCCCACGCCGACACCCTCACCGACGCCGATGTCGACGCTGGACAGTTTCCAGATGAAGATCGCAAGCCGCGACTTCCAGGCTCAGGGACCCGTGGTCGGGTCAATTGCGGTGAACACGATCTTCGGCTCAACCTCAGGTTCGATCACGGGGACGTTCAAGGTCAAAGGCGCAGACAGCGACTTCTCGATTGCCTCGAAGATCCTGGGCATCACGAGCACGAACGACAGCATCGTGGTCGGCGACCGAGCGTACTCGCGGTCGAACGGAGGCCAATGGAATGGGGGGCCAGCCTCAGGCAAGACGCTTCAGGGCTTCGTGGGCAGCGGCATCGTCCTCACTGATGAGGGCGTGGAGGCCAAGTTCGGCAAACAGCTTCATAAGCTCACCGTCCCGAACGTGGCGGGCGTAGACCTTTCTGCGTTCGGCATCACGGCCGGTGCCGGTCAGGAGAACCTCGCCGTCAGCAGCCTGTCTTTGTGGGCCGAGGACGACGGAACTCCGGCCGGCCTGACCATTCAGGCGTCGCTCGATCAGAAGATCTTCAACTCGACGACCCATGAGAAGGTGACGCTGAACATCAGCATCGACACATTGTCGGGCGTGTCGATCACGGCACCGGCGAGCTAGGCAATCGGGCGCGACTTCCCAGGACTGCGCCAGCTTCTTGCTCATCACGACCGCCCAGTGTCCGCATGGGGACCTCGGCGTCGTGCAGCTGGACCGGCGCTCACCGCAAGCCGTGAATCAACAGGGCAACCAGCCCGTAGAAGATCAGGGTAACGACGCCGCCTAGTACTGGCTCATGTTCGCCTCCGCGGACTAAGTTGGCCGTTGGGCCACGCCCCTGCCCAGTGTTCGGATAGAGCTTCCGCCTGTTCCAGCGCGCGCTAGGCGTCCTCGACTTCCCAAGACCAGGGTTCCCTGAGTTTCCGGTCGAGGACCGTCGCGATCTGCTGGACGGCAAATGTCTCGCGATGGACCTGCTCAACCATTGCCTGCCGATCCCGATCCTTAACGAACAGCTTGTCTCGAAGTCGTCCCGCCCTTCGTAGTAGATCGCCACCGTGGCGCCGTCTTCGACCGCGCGAGCGATGTCGTAGATGCTGATGTAGTCGCGGAAGACCGCGCGTGAGCACGCCCGCGCGAAGTTGGCCGCCGGTAGGGCGTCGCGCATGTGGCGGGCGAAGCCATCGATGAGGTCGTACTGGCTGCGGTGGGCCTCGTCAGCGATGACGACGATGGCCTTCGAACCCAAGGGCCTATCGGCCGAGCCTTCGCTTCACGGTGCCTCGTGCCAGGGCGTCGAGTGCAGATTCCACGATCTCGAAGTAGTCGCCTCGAGTGCCGTCGCCAAACTCCACCCTGCTTGAACTACGCGGCTTCAACCCGGCGTCGAGCAACCGGCCGTAGAGCGCCCAGGATGCTTCCACGCTCAGCAGCTGCCGGATCGCGATCATCATGCAGACGTGTATGGCCTGGTAGCAGGCCAGCCCGCGGCCCCGGCCGATGCGGGCCCCTACGCTGTCCTCCATGACCATCGGCAGGCCTCCGCTCGCCTGGGAGGCAACGATCGTCTCGAACTCGCCGAGATCGATGGTCTCCTTCTTGAGCAAGTCCTGCGGCGAATGAAAGGCAAGTCTCAGTTGCTCGACGTCGACGATCTGCAAGCCCGTCAGTTCGACCACTTGTGCCCACGGTGGATCGTCGAGGAGTGGGCCCAGGTCGCCCCCGCTAGCCCTGACCGGCTTCCGTGCCTTCGCCAGCTCGAGCTCCACGCCGGTCGTGATCAATGCGCGCGGGAAAGCCTGGCGCAAGACCGGACACTCGTTGATGACCGCGAAGTAGCGCGGAACCGTTGTGTCGAAGAGAACCTGGGCCTTGATCAGGCGCGCGATCGCTGGATGGTCGTCCATGATCAGTCAAGGGAGTCCGGGAAGTCCGCCAGCAGAGCGCTGCCGAGCGGATCCGCCTCTTCGACCGCAACCAACCCGTTCAATTCAGCCGACTCAACCCCCAGCATCGATGCAGCCCGTTCGGCGGCCAGCTGGCCGGCCTCCACGAGACGCAGCGCCCTCTCTCGGAACTGCGGTGGCAGCTGGGTTATGCCGCGGTCCGGCTCACCCCGTGGCTTGAGGCCGTATTCCCGCAGCAGGGATGCGTACGTCCAGTTTCGCTCGAGGAAACCGTCCAGCTCGGGTTGGGCTATCAGGCCGAAGTGGCGAAGGATGATGCCTGCCGCCGATTGGCTTACCCAGTAGGCTTCGCAGGTGACCGCGACCATGCGCGACACGTCGTGCTCCACCTCGCCCAGTTGCCGCCCAAGACCGACCGGATCGACAAGGAATGCCTCGGCAAAGCAGTTGGCCTCCCAGTCGTCGGGCTCGTCGAGGCTAGATTCGATGAAAGCCTGATCCCCGTGCAGTCTGTGATGACCGATCTCGTGAGCTGCCGTGAACCGCTGCCGGACAAACGACGCCTGCGAGTTGACGAAGATGTAGCCGCCTCCGTCAGGCCGATACATCCCCTCGATCGACCCATCGCCCACTGGAAACCGGACAACCTCGATGCCCAGCCGATCCGCAACCTCGAACGGATCGACCAGCCCGTGCCCCAGATCCAGCTCGAACCTCAGCGCGGCCGCCGCCGCTCGCTGGGGGTACCGATCAGTGCTCACTGTGAACGGCTCGATCCAGGCCGAGCGTCAGCAGCGAATCCTCGACGTACCGGTTGAACCGCTCCACTGCCGCTTCAGCTTCCTGGCTGGCAACATTGCCGCGCCGGAGGACGACCGGAGCCGTAGGCCGCAGCAGGTCTTGCACCGGGACCTGGAGTGCCTGCGAGATCAGCACCAGCTCGGTGCTGTTGACCTTCCTTGCGCCAGTCTCGATCTTGCCGATCTTGTCGCGATCTATGCCCGCCGAATCCGCGAGCTGCTGTTGGGTCCAATCCCTGCGGTCCCTCTCTTGGCGTATCCGCTCCGCGACGTCACCCACGACCATGACGCTCCCTTCTCTTGCGCGAATATCGCACAAGCCAGACAGACTGTAGCCCATTTGGCTCAGCCACGTCCATCGCGCATGCGCATGAAAGCAGAAGCCGATCATCTGGCGCTTATCTATCTGGAGAACGCCGCAGCCTCACCGCCAGCCGTGCATAGCCAGGGCGACTATCCCGTAGAAGATCAACGTGACGATACCGGCTGCCAGCGCGAACCCTAGCCCCCACCCAAGTCCCTGTACTAGGTGGTATTCGAACCCCGGAAGCGTGAGGCTGCGATCGACGCGGGCTGGAGCCCCTGCAAACGCCACCCCACAGCTGGGGCAGTACCGATCATCGGTGAAGACCTGCCGCCCGCAATCGGCGCAGATCCTTGGCTCGGTCACCGGCTCTCTCCTGAGTTCGCCACGGGGCCTTGAGTAATTGGTCATGTCCCCTCCACGGGCTGATTGGCCGCGACTACGCCGCCGCCCAGTGCTCAGATAGAACCTCTGCCTGTTCCAGGACTGTGATGGTGGCTTTCGCCTGCTTGTCTGGCGGGTAGCCGTGTTTGCGGAGGCAGCGCTTCACGAGGACGCGGAGGTGGGCCTGGACGTTTTCGCGGACGGTCCAGTCGATCGTTACGTTGGCCTTGACGGTGGCCACCAGCTCGCGGGCGATGTCGCGCAGGGTTTCGTCGCCGAGAATGGCTACCGCCGAGTCGTTGACGCCGAGGGCGTCGTAGAAGGCCAACTCGTCCTCGGTCAGGTTCAGAGCCTCCCCGCGGGCGTCGGCGGCGCGCATGGTCTTGGCCAGCTCGATCAGCGCCTCGATGACCTGTGCGGTTTCGACGGCCCTGTTTTGGTAGCGGCGGACGGCCTCGTCGAGCATCTTCTCGAAGGAGCGGGCCTCCACCACATTGCGCCGAGACCGCGCCCGAATCTCGCCCTTCAGCAGCTTGGCGAGCAGCTCCACGGCCAGGTTCTTCTGGGGCATGTCGCGGACTTCGGCGAGAAAGTCGTCGGACAGGATCGAGATGTCGG
>JANYJI010000050.1 GCA_025358525.1 Chloroflexota bacterium
GCTCGCCTAGTGGCCGCGACAATTCGTAGAGCGGGAACGCCGTCGGCGCGGCCAGCCCACGACCCGCGGCGTGGTAGGCCGAGCAGACGCCCTCGCTCGAGACCATCGGTGCCCCGAGCGGCTTCTGGGGCGAGCAGAGCGTGCCGTAGGCCGTGCAATCGAGCGGCGTCTTCGTGCCCTGCAGGATCTGGCCCGCGATGCAGGCCGGGTGTTCCCTAGTCCGGATATCACCCACGTCGAATAGCACCTCGGCGTCGAACTTCGCGAACTCCGGCCGGAGGTGCAGGCCCGAGCCAGGGATCGAGCCGATACCCCGCCAGGTCCGATCGCCAACCTCGAAGACGCGCAGGATGGCCTCCTGGGCCGCCCGATTACCCTCCCGCTTCACCGCCCGAGCGTACTGGTTCTCGACGACCGCTCGACCCTCTTCGAGCTGGCGGATCGCCATCAGGATTCCCTCGAGCAGGTCCAGCGGCTCGAACCCGGTGACGACGATCGGCACGTGGTAGCGCTCGGCGATCGGCTCGTATTCGGTCCAGCCCATCACGGCGCACACGTGGCCGGCGGCCAGGAAAGCCTGGACCTGGCAGGCCGGCGAATCGAGGATCGCGGTCATAGCCGGCGGCACCAGCACGTGGCTCACCAGCACGGAGAAGTTGCTCAGCCCGAGCCGCGACGCCTGCCAGACCGCCATCGCGTTTGCCGGCGCCGTAGTCTCAAAACCGATGGCGAAGAAGACGACCTGCCGGGCCGGATTGGCGACCGCGATTCGGACCGCGTCAAGCGGCGAGTAGACGATCCGGACGTCGGCCCCACGAGCCTTGAGCGACAGCAGATCCGTGGTGGAGCCGGGGACGCGGAGCATGTCGCCGTAGCTGGTGAAGATGACGTCGGGCCGCGCCGCAATCGCGAGCGCTTTGTCGATCTGCTCGAGCGGCGTAACGCAGACGGGGCAGCCGGGGCCGTGGATCATCCGCACGCCCTTCGGCAGCGCCTCGTCGATGCCCTGCTTGACGAGCGTGTGGGTCTGACCGCCGCAGACCTCCATGAGCGCCCACGGCTTAGTGGTGACGCGATGGATCTCGTCTACGAGCTTGCGAGCAATGTCGGTGTCGCGGTACTCGTCGATGTACTTCATGCGGTGGACCCGCGCGGAGCCACTGTTGCCGGCGCGTCATCGGGCCCCAACATCGAGCCAAGCTCCATCTCCACCGCGTCGGCCTCGATCATGCGCAGCAGTTCGAGCGTCTTGAGCGCCTCATCCTCGTCGAGCTGGCTGATGGCGAATCCGACATGAACGATCACGTAGTCGCCCAGGCCCACCTCGGGGAGATAGGCCAGACAGGCTTCCTTGCGCACGCCGCCGAAGTCGACCTTGCCCATGCGGAGCGGTCCGTCATCGCGGATCTCGACCACCTTGCCCGGGATACCTAGGCACATTCGATTGCTCTCCTTAGGGCTGTGATGCGCCGGCCAGGCGCGCAGCCGCCACCGCGGCCTGACCGTAGCTGATTCCGCCGTCGTTCGCCGGAACCATTCGATTCGTGTGGACCTCGAAGCCGTCGCCGGTCAGGCGCCGAACGAGGCTGGTCGCGAGCCACTGGTTCTGGAAAACGCCGCCCGAGAGAGCGACGTCGCGCAGTCCGGTCGTCTTGCCGACCTCCGCCACGAATTCGCGGCTAACAGCGGCAATCGTCTCCTGGAAACGGGCGGCCAGAACGTCAACCGGAGTTCCTTCCGCGCGACCCTGAAGCAGAGACTGGATCGTTGACCGGGGGTCGTAAACGAGGAGCGGTTCACCAGCCTGCCGAACTAGCCGGTACGGCAGCGGGTCGACGCTCCGCTGCGCCGCAAGTAGCTCCAACTCAATGGCGGCCTGGGCCTCGTACTCGGCGACGTCGCGGATGCCGAGGAGACTGGCCGCGGCATCGAAGAGACGACCGGCCGACGAAGCCACCGGCGCATTGAGGCCACGCGCCAGTTGGACGCGAACGACCTCGACTTCGCGGGGGTCGAGGCGGTCGAGGAAGGCCCGAGTCAGCTCCGGGTCGAGCCAGCTGAAGACGGCTTCTGTTTGTTCGAACGCCTCGGCGGCAATGAGGTACCCGAGTGCCATGCGGTACGGCTTCTTGACTGCCAGAGCCCCGCCAGGCATCGGCGCGCGGCCGAATCGGCCCACGCGTCGGTAGCTCGCAAGCGTGGCCACGAGCACCTCGCCGCCCCAGAATGTACCGTCGTCGCCCATGCCCAGACCGTCGAAGGCCAGGCCGATGAACTCGCCGGTCAGTCCCGCCTCAGCCGCGGCCGACGCCACATGCGCGTGGTGATGCTGAACTTGGATTCTCCGGCTCTCCGGGAAGTGGCTGACCGCGTACTGCGTCGAGAGATATCCGGGATGCAGGTCGTGGACGACGTAGGTGGGCTCGAGGTCCAGCAGCCGCGCCAGATGCGCCAGATTCGTTTCGAAGGCGCGGTACGTCAGCAGATCCTCGAGATCGCCGATGTGCGGCGCAACGTGGGCCCGACCGGCGCGGGCAAGCGCGAAGGTGTGCTTCAGTTCAGCGCCCACGGCGAGCAGTGGCTGCGGCGTCGCAACGGGCAAGTTGAGTGGCTCCGGGGCGTAGCCGCGGCCGCGCCGGATCAGGCTCTCGCGCCCGTCCACCACACGCGTGACCGAGTCGTCGTAGCGGGCCCGGATCTCGCGGTCGTGGGCGAGGAACGAGTCGGCGATGCCCACCAGCCGCTCAACGGCCTCGGCGTCGTCCGTGGCCAGCGGCTCGTCCGACAGATTGCCGCTCGTCAGTACGATGGGCCGGCCCAGGCCCTCCAGCAGCAGGTGGTGGAGTGGCGTGTACGGCAGGAAGAGGCCGATGCGGCCGTTCAGCGCGGCGGCGCGGTCGCCGTAAGCGGGGCGACCCGGATCGGCGTTCACGACGCCGTCGGCGAGTGGCAGTTCCCCGTCTCGTGGCCCGTCTCGTGGCCCGTCCGCCAGCCCGTTACGGCGCCGCTCCAGCAGGACGATCGGGCGCGCCGGCGAGGTCAGCAACGCCTCCTCCTCGACCGACATCTCGGCCTGGGCACGGGCCGCGGCCACGTCCCGAACCATCACCGCGAACGGCTTGGCCCAGCGGCGCTTGCGGTCTCGCAACCGCGCCACGGCTGCCGCATCGGTGGCGTCGCAGGCGAGGTGGTAGCCGCCCAGCCCCTTGACCGCGACGATCCGGCCGGCATTGAGATCTGTGATGGCCGCGGCAAGAGCCGCTTCCCGGTGCGCCGCCGGGGCTGCTTCCCGGGGCCGCCGGTAGCTGAGCTGCGGCCCGCAGTCGGGACACGCGACCGGCTCGGCGTGGAAGCGGCGATTCGCCGGGTCCCGGTATTCGGCAGCGCAGGCGGCGCAGAGTGGGAACTCCCGCATCGACGTCCGGGCCCGGTCGTAGGGCAACTCGTCGATGATCGTTGCCCGCGGCCCGCAGTTGGTGCAGTTGGTGAATGGGTATCGATAGCGCCGATCGTTGGGGTCGAACAGCTCGCGCAGACAGTCGTCGCAGGTGGCGATGTCGGGTGGAAAGAGACGTTCCGTCGAGGCGACGGCCTCGCTCTCCTCGATCGAGAAGCCGGCCCCTGGCTCGATCGTCCGTTCGGACTCTCGGACTTCGACCGCCTCGACGCGCGCTCGCGGAGGCGCGTCCGTGCTGAGTCGGAGCGCAAAGGTTTCGACCGCCTCGGGCAGTCCCGCGATTTCGATGTCGACCTGGCCAGCCCGATTGACGACCGTCCCGTCGAGCCCCAGCTCAGCCGCCAGCCGCCACACGAAGGGCCGGAAACCTACCCCCTGGACGACGCCGCGGACCTCGATCGCTCGGACGAGGCGCCCGCCGGAAGGATGCCGGCCGGACGGGGCAGCCGGGCCGGTCGGCGTGGCATCGGCGCACGCCGCCGCTCTTCCCCGCGTTAGTCGTGCGTCGCCCATCCGATCGAGCCTCCGTGGAGCGCGCCGTGACTGCGATTGGCGCGTGGGGCCGCTGCTGCCCCACGTATCTCACACCCGCCCACTGCAATTTCCGCCTGCCGAGCGGCCCACCTCCGCGGCCAAAAGGTCCCGACTACGTCCCGCCCACCTGGGTGGCGCTCCGCGCCCTCGGCCAACTTGCGCGGTTACGCCACGACCGGCGAGTCCCGCAGGCCAACGCCCGCCAGCGCGTGCTTGCAGCGCGGGCAGCGGCCCTCGACCAGGAACCATTCCGTGACCGAGTAGTCGGAGCGGGAAATCAGCAGCTCGCCGCATCGGGCGCAGGATGTGGTCGCGGCCTCCACTTCAGGGGCGTTACCGATGTAGACGTGGCGCAAACCGACCTCACGCGCGACCGCCGCCGCATCCACCAGCGTGGCCGCGGGCGTCTGCTCCACGTGGCTCAGCTTGTACGCCGGCTGGAATCGCGTCAGGTGCCAGGGTGTTTCGGGCCCCACCGCTGTCGCGATCCATTCGGCCATGGCCCGCAACTCGCGGGGATCGTCATTGAGGCCAGGTACGACCAGAGTGGTCAGTTCGAGCCAGATGCCGCGGCGATGCATCTCGACAATGGTGTCGCGGACGGGCTCCCAGCGAGCGCCGCACACCTTTCGGTAGAAGTCGTTATTGGCGGCCTTGAGATCGATGTTGGCGGCGTCGAGGTACGGCCCCACGAGTTCAATCGCCTCGGGCGTCTCGTAGCCGTTGGTAACGAAGACATTGTGCAGGCCGGCCGCCCGCGCCCGAACCATCGAGTCCAGCGCGAACTCGATGAAGATCGTCGGCTCCACGTAGGTGTAGGCGATGCTTCGAACACCGGCCGCGACGGCCTCCTGAACGACCGCCTCAGCCGAGACGTACCGACTCTCGGGCACGACGCCTTCGCGGTGGGCCTGCGAAATCTGCCAGTTCTGGCAGTAGCGGCAGTGCATGTTGCAGCCCTGGGTCGCGACCGAGTAGGCGTAACTGCCCGGCAGGAAGTGGTAGAAGGGCTTCTTCTCGACCGGCTCGGCCTTCGATACGACGACCTGGCCGTAGACGAGGGTGTAGAGCCAGCCACCGCGGTTCTGCCGCACGCCGCAGATGCCGATCCGGCTCGGGCGCAGGACGCAGCG
>JANYJI010000036.1 GCA_025358525.1 Chloroflexota bacterium
AGCTCCCATCCGACCGTCGATGTCACCTTCACCTGGCCGGCCGGGAACCCCAAGATCACTCTCAATCACGGCCGATTCCAGGGTAGCTCCAGCCCCAACGTGGCCGAAGCCCTCAACGGCTTCAGCGCCAGCTTCAAGCCACGCACCGCCGGGGCGCTGAATGTTCAGTCGTCCTGGACAACGATCAGCACCAACGTCGAGATGTCGCTCTCCGACGTGACGACTCCTCCGGCCGTCACCGTGGACCATCGCCAGTACAGCGGCGTGGCATTCATCAGCCCGGCATACAACTACAACGTCGATCCGACGAAGACCTACCTGCTAAAGCTGAGGAATACCTCGGCCGACAGTCAGCGCCCTGACCTGACGGCTCAGATCACCTTCCCTTAGTCGGCACCGGATGAGTAGTCGGAGATCCCACGGCCCGGGCTAACACAGCTGTGACCACGGAGTGGAGGCTCAGGCTTGGACGACCTGCCGTCAGGGGAAGCACCTCCCGGGAGGCCGGACCCGGATTCGAACCCACCCGCTGAGTCCGCAGCGCTCCCCGATCAGTACCGAGACGGCGGCAACAACGCGGTCGGCGACCAGGCTCTCGGTGGGGAGGTCGCGCCAACAGGCCCCAGCACCCGCGCTAGATCACTCAGGCTGCGCCTATCGCGCCTGAGGCCCTCCATGCGGCGCCTAACCAATGTTGGCCGCCCGCGCCTGAGTCGAAGGCGGTGGCTAGGCGTGACCGCAGGCGTAGTTCTGGTGGCGCTGCTGGTCGCCGCTGATCGGTTCGGGACGCCGCTGATCGGTTCAGGCGCCACGGCCGGGGTAAGCGCGTCGCCAGGTCTGCCGATCGGGACAAGCCCGAGTAGCACTGCGGCGAGTAGTGGGGGTTCCGGAGCCGCCTCGACGGGAGCCGGCCCGTTCGAGTCGGCTGCACCGACCCAGACCGCCCCAGCCGCCAGTATCGTTTTCCGAGATCTTGTCCTCGACTCTGCCGTCGACCCCAAGCGGACTGCGCGGGCATTCACTTTCACGAGTGACGGCCCCGGTCTCATCTCTGCTCAGGTCGTGGCCAGTTCGCCGATGGACGCCACGACGCTGTGCCTGACGATGGATGACGCACCCGCCGCCTGCGTGACCGGCGCCACCCCCGGCTTCCCGTCAGCCGTGACCCGGACGGGCCACTCCCGCTGGACAGTGACCCTGGCATCAGCGAACGAGTCAACCCCCACAATCGACGTGGCCTTCGGCTGGCCCTCCAACAACCCCTCGATCATGCTCGCCAGCGGCCGTTTCCAAGGCTCGCCGAACCCGGACTCGTTGAGGACGCTGACGGCTACCTTCAAGCCACGAACGAGCGGCCAGGCGACGCTTGACGCTTCCTGGCCGCCCGGCGTGCTCAACGCCACCGTTACGCTTGCCGTCATCTCGGCTGCGAAGACGACAACGGTCAGCGAGGTGCGATATGCGGCCGCGAGTTCAACTTCGCCGGTCTACTCCGCCCCGGTCAGCTCGGGCAAGACGTATCGGCTGCAGCTGCTGAACGACGACAAAGACAGCCTTCGGCCCAACCTTACCGCCACGATCACCTTCCCCTGAAAAGTGCCGCTGCGCGCACTCGATCCTGCGCGACGGACGAGGTAGAAGGCGCAGTCGGGGTCAGTCGGACAGTACGTCTTCCGTCCGAACGACATGGCCAAAGGCCCTGATGCGAAACCCGGTCCAGACGCCCGCCTGCCAGTACGCATCGGCCTCAAGAATGGCCCGCGCCGCCTTCTCGCTGGGAGCGCGGAGCAGGATCAGCGAGCCCGACATGTCCGAGAAGGCACCTGCCTCGACGATGACCCCGGCGGCCCTGAGTTCGCCGATGCGGGCCAGGTGCTTGCGCCGGACCGGCCCGCGTCGGTCGGCCACGTCAGGCCCGTAGGAAGCCTCTGCGACCCAGATCTGCTCGATGGCCAGGCCCTCAGGGATTTCGGCGGCCATCGCCTCTCCTAGCGTCCGCGCTCGGTCGGAGCCTCGCCCGCAGGAGCCTCGCCCGCAGGAGCCTCGCCCGCAGGAGCCTCGCCCGCAGGAGCCTCGCCCGCAGGAGCCTCGCCCGCAGGAGCCTCGCCCTCCGTCGGGAAGAGGATCTGCGGGAACCGGATCAGAGTGGGTGCTCCCTCGAACTCGTCGTCGGCGGGCTCGTCGGCGGGCTCGTCGGCGGACGCGTCATCGGTCGGGGCCACTTCGGTCGGGGCGGGCTCGGTCGCGGCCACTTCATCGGTCGGGGCCACTTCGGTCGGGGCGGGCTCGGTCGGGGCCACTTCGGCCGGGTCCACCTCGGTCGCGGCCACTTCATCGGTCGGGGCGGGCTCCTCGGGCTCATCCGAGATTGCCGGCCCTGGCTCCCCCTCGGCTGGACCGGGCAGTTCCACAACCATGTCGGCAAGCCCGTCATAGCGGTTCGAGCAGGCCAGGTAGATCACCTGGAAGTCTGCCGAAAGCTCGCGCAGGAGGAGAGCGGCGCGAGCGGCGCGAGCGTCATCGAAAGTGACAAATGGATCGTCGAGAACCAGCGGCGGCCTCCGACCTTGGGTAACCAACCGCACGAGCCCGATGCGGGCAGCGAGGAAGACCTGGTCTATCGTGCCCTTGCTCAACCGGCTGGCGGGAACCCAATTGTTCCGCTCGGGCGCCCAGACCTGGATATCGAGGGTCTGGTCGTCGATGTTTACCCGCCGGTAGCGACCACCAGTCAGCCGGGCGATGTCGCGGCCGACCTGCTGCTCGAGGAAGCGCGTCGCCCTGCGCATGGTCAGCGTTTCGGCCGCCAGCACTCCCGCCAGTGTCGTCTCGTAGATGCGCATCCGACGCCGTAGCGCGGCCAGCTGGTCGCGCCAGGTGACGAGGCGCTCCGCCTCGCCCGCAACCTGTTCAGCATCGACCGGGTTGGCATCGACCCGGGCGATCGCCGCTGCCTCGCCATCTCGGGATCGCTCCAGGGTCACGTGCCGATCGCGGACCTCGGCCTCGAGCCGTTCGCGGGCGCGAGCGTCGCCGGCCAATGGCCCGAGGGCGCCAAGCGCGGCTGTCTTCTGCTCGATCTCCAGAGCGGCTCGGTCGCGTAGATCCTGAATCCTTCCGCCGCCCTGCCCGGCCATGAGCGCAGAGACCTGGACCTGCCGAGTGGCAATCTCCTGGCGTCGCAACTGCTCGCTGGACATGAGCTTCTCGGCCGAATCCACGTCCTGGACGCCAAGCTCGCGCAGGATGTTCTGGACACCGGACTGCGCCACCCGGACGCCTTCCTCGGTCCCGACGCGTCCCTGGCGGCGCAGTGTGCGATCCCGTTCCCGGGACTCGTTGAGTCGACGGACGTTCATGGCGACCAATCGCCGCTCCCAGAAGCGCCTGAACACGAGGACTGTGGCGGCGAGGATAAGGACTCCGGCACCGAGGGCAGGGAGCAAGGACAGGGCAACGCCGACGGCCATCGTGACGACGGCCAGCCCGACCAAAAGCAACGCTATGACACCCGACCCCAAAAAGGCCGGCTCGGCTTCGTCCGGCTCGATTTCCGGGCCAAGGTCCTCCCGGAGGGTCTCCTTCATAATGGAAACGCGGCTCTGGAGGATCCTCATCCGGTCGAGCTGGTCCCGCAGGCTCGAGATCGACCGCTCAGGCGCGGCCTCGAGCTCCTGCAAGCGCTGCTGCGCCTCGGCTGCCTGGCGGTAGCGCTCGAAGCGCTCGGAGATCACGGCCCTGTCCGTCCGCAGCCGCTCCCCCTGACGGGCCGCCTCGAGCATGTTGCGACTCTCGCCCAGGGCTATCTCGGCCCGCAACCGAGCATCGCGAGCCTGAACCAGCGCATCGCGGTCCAGTTCTAGCTTCTCGAGCGCGGCCTCACCGCTCTTGAGTGCTTGCTGCGCCCGAGCAACCGCCTCCTCGGCGATCTTGAGCCGGCCGGGGTTCTTGTCGCCGCGCGACTTGAGCCCGCGGATAGCGTCCTCGAGGCGGGCCTTGGCGCGCGACGATCCCTTGTCGCCGCCGCCGATGCTGGCCTGCAAACGATCGCGCAGGGCGCCTTCGTCGCGATCGAGATCCTCAAGCTCCTGATGCCGAATCGAGGCGGTCGATCGGAAGAAGGCTTCATTCGGAATGCCGGTCAGCTGGGCAATAATCTCCTCGGCCTTGGCCGGGTCCGTGTACATGTCCTCGCCGACCTGCAGGGCGACACGCCCGCGCTGGCCCCGGAACTCCTTCTCGAGCACGCCGTGGCGGCTGACAATCACGCCGTTGGCGCCTGCCTCATCGTCGATCACGAATTCAAGGCGGGTTGCCGATCGCTCCTCGTCGGGTGCCCCCCAGGACCGCAGAGTGTCGAGTTCGGAAGTGGTGGCCGTCGGCTTGCGGAAGAGGGCCAGCTCGATGCCGCGCTGGATGGTCGACTTGCCGGCCTCGTTGGGGCCGCGAATGATCGTGAAACCTGAGGCCAGCTCGATATCGAGATCGCGATGCCGTCCGAACTCGTGCAGCTGCAGACGCGTGATCCTCATCGGTCGCCGCTCCAGCTCACAGCGTCACCTGCCGGCCCTCGAGGAGGTGGCGGCCCAGCCGCAGCACCTCACGCAGATCGGCCAACTCTTCATCCGGATCCAACTCCGGCGCGGCGATCGGAGACTTGGGCTCACCGGTCCTAGCGCCGGTTGCCGCTTCGTCAGTTCCAGCGGCCGAAGAGGCTTGCTCGAGTTCGGCCATTCGGTCCTGGGCAATTCGGAGAAAAGCCCCGAGAACGGTGTCTGGCGGCGGATCGGCCCCCTCGGGCGTGCCAGGGATTGAGACGTCGCGGATCCGGAAGCGCAAGAACGACGGCGCGAGGGCTCGCTCGATTTCGTCCAGGTCGAGGTCCAGCTCATCGGGGTAGAGACCGGTCAGCCTGACGTCAAAGACGAGGTCAGAATCGGCGTAACGGCCGACCGCCTCGATAAGGTCCGGCTGGCTGCGAACGGCGCTGACGTCCAGGTCCAGCTTCTCGACGCGCGTCTGGCCAACTCGCTTCGGCTCTATCGACACGACGTGGCGACCGCCTCGATCTTCCAGGGTTACAAGCAGCACCTGACCCGCGCCGTCCTGATCGATGGCAACGGGCTCCGGGGCGCCGGAATATGCGTACGCCACGCTGCCGGCGCGGCCTTCCATTGCCGAATGCCAGTGGCCAAGGGCCAGGTAGTCGAGTCCGGTCCGGGCGATCTCGTCTTCCGTAAAGACCACGGGATCCGAGTCGGTCCGGCCAGGGATGGAGAGGGCGCCGTGGACCATGCCGATCTTCCAGGTCGCCCGGGTGTCCGACGCGGCATCGAGACCGGCCAGGGGGCTGCGGGGCGAGCGTTTCGTGTCGAAGACGCGGCCGTAGATGATCGCGTCGAGCGGCGGGAACACGACTTCCGGCAGGTAGGGCGTCAGGACCACGACCCAGTCGCTCGCGGCGCGGGCCATGTTGGCCAGATCGTAGGCGCGGTAGATAGACGCCCCGTCGTAGACATCGTGGGTGCCCGGGATGATGACCGTCCGAATGCTCGCCCTGGCGAGGCGGCCCAGCTCTGCGGCAACGCGCTCGACCGAGCGGCGCGGCTGGGTGTTCGAATCGAAGAGGTCGCCGGCGATCAGGAAGATGTCGACGCGCTCGGCCAGGGCCAGATCCACCGAGGTCCGGAAGGCGGCAAACTGGCGTTCGCGGAGGACGGCGGCTCGCTCCCCGAGGTCCGTATGTCTGGCCCCGAGATGGACGTCGGCGGTGTGAAGCAAGCGCAGCATCATGCCGATTTTGCCAGGTTAACGAGGTGCGCATACGGCGTCTGCGAAACGACCGTCAAGCGACCCTCCAGTCTCTCCCTTCGCCAGCCATAGAGAGCCTCCGTGGCCGCTCCGGCGAGGGGCGACGCGGGCCCCCTGTTTCACCCTGCCCGACAATACGGCACGGGTCTTCTGCCTGGCCGGACCTGAATGCTAAGCTGCCGGCCTGCCGGTGCGTCCCAGACAGGCAGCCCAGAACCAAACCTACCGACCGGGCCCACCGAGCCTCCCATAAGCACCCGCGACGCCCGCCGGAGCTGAGGTTCTCCTGTCCTCCGGGCCGTTCGGCGTGAACCTGCGGCTCCGGAGGAGAAACGTGTCCTACGTCGATCGAACGCTGACTTGTGTTGACTGCAGCGCCGAGTTCATCCACTCGGCCGAGGACCAGGAGTACTACAAGCAGAAGGGGTTCGTCTCAGACCCCAAACGATGCTCGAGCTGCCGTGCGGCCCGGCGATCTAGTCGTGACGGCGGCGACGGATCGACCCCCGGTGGCAGCGCCGGACCGCGCGAGTACTTCGCCGTCATCTGCTCGCGCTGCGGCAATCAAGCCCAGGTCCCGTTCGAGCCGCATATGGACCGGCCGGTCTACTGCTCCGACTGCTTCCGCGTCGTCCACGCCGAAGGCA
>JANYJI010000038.1 GCA_025358525.1 Chloroflexota bacterium
GAAGATGCGCGAGGCCGACCGCAACCACCAGATCGAGAAGGTCGGCGCGTCTCTTCGCAAGGCCATGCCGTTCCTCAACCCGGTCGAGGTCGTAGACGGCCAGCCTCAAGCTGCGGCCGAAAAGAGGAGTTAGCCCTCGGGCGTCACCATGAGCGACAACGCACCCGCGACTGACGTTGCTAGCACCGTGTCCTCCCGGGGAGTGGCCCCGGGAACGGGACCGTCCCGTGGCGTTGCCCCTGGTTCGGTCCGAATCTTCGATACCACGCTTCGTGACGGCGAGCAGGCGCCCGGCGCCGGGCTGACCGTCACGGAGAAGATCGAGGTTGCCCGCCAGCTCGTGCGACTCAACGTCGACGTGATCGAGGCCGGCTTCCCGGCCTCGTCACCCGGCGAGTTCGAGGCGGTCCAGACCATCGCTCGCGAAACTCGGGGCGTGGCTGTGGCGGCCCTGGCTCGCTGCAAGGACGGCGATCCACAGCGGGCTGTCGAGGCAATTCGCGTCGCTGAGCGGCCCCATCTCCACGTCTTCATCGCCAGCAGCGACATCCACCTCAAGCACAAGCTGCGCATCTCGCGTGACGAGGCCCTGCTTGCTGCCGCGAAATGGATCGCCTACGGGCGCAAGGCCCTCGGGCCGGACGCCGAGATCGAGTTCAGCGCAGAGGACGCGACCCGGACCGACCTCGACTTCCTGATGAGGCTATACGAGGCCGCGGTCGACGCGGGTGCGAGCACGCTCAACATTCCGGACACCGTCGGCTACGCGATTCCGGCCGAGTTCGGGGGACTCGTTGGCCAGGTCGTCGAGCGCTTCGGCTCGGTGGCGACGGTCTCCGTCCACTGCCACAACGATCTTGGACTCGCCACTTCAAATACGCTGGCGGCACTCCAGAACGGGGCTCGCCAGCTGGAGGTGTGCGTGAACGGCCTGGGCGAACGAGCCGGCAACGCCTCGCTGGAAGAGGTCGTTATGGGCATCAAGACGCGCCCCACGCAGTTCCCCAACCTGGCGACGCGGGTCGTCACCGAGCAGATCACGCCGGCGAGCCGGCTGGTCAGCTACCTGACCGGTTTCGCCGTCCAGCCCAACAAGGCGATCGTCGGAGGCAACGCCTTCGCCCACGAGTCGGGCATCCATCAGGACGGCGTGATCAAGAATCCGTTGACCTACGAGATCATGACTCCCCAGTCTGTCGGTCTCTCCGGCAGCCAGCTGACCATTGGCAAGCTGTCCGGCCGGCGCGGCCTGAAGGAGAAGCTTCACTCGCTGGGCCATGACGTGGAGGGAGAGGCCCTCGACGACGTGTACGCCCGGGTCATTGCCCTGGCCGACACCAAAAAGGAAGTCACAGACGCGGACCTGCTGGCAGTCATCGAGCAGCGGGCCACCGCCGCGCCGAGCACGATTTCGCTTCAGGGCTGGAACGTGACCAGCTCCCACGGCGGCCGAGCCACCGGCACGGTCACACTCGGCATTGCCGACCAGACCCGGTCCGTTGAGGCAACGGGCAACGGTCCGGTCGACGCGATATACGGCGCCATCGACAAGGCCCTCGAGTCGGTGCTGGGCTGGAAGCCGGTCCTGGCCGCGTACGAGATCAAGGCCGTGTCGGCGGGCGAAGACGCCCAAGGCCAGGTCGTCGTTCGCGTTCACCGCTCCACTGAAGAGGGACCGTACGCCTTCGTGGCGACCGGCCACGGCCTCTCCACGAATATCATCGAAGCATCAGTTGCCGCGTACCTGTCCGGCGCCGAGAAGCTCCAGCAAGACGCCGCGGCCAAGGCCCTGCTGCTGGCAGCCGGGCTGGGATCAGGTCAGACCCCCGACAAGGTCGAGAAGGCACCGTGACCGAATCCGCCAACGCCGCCGGAGGCGTATCCCCCGGCACCGTCTACAACCTCGTTTTCGTTCCCGGCGACGGCATCGGGCCCGAGGTGATCGCGGCCGGGCGCCGCGTCCTCGAGGCCGCCGGTGGCATCTTCGCCTTCGGCTTCGACTGGCGCGAGGTCCTCATTGGCGGCGTGGCCATCGACGCCTACGGCGTCCCGATGCGAAAGCAGGACCTGGGCGCCTGCAACGACGCCGATGCGGTCTACTTCGGCGCCATAGGCGATCCGAGGTTCGACGACCCCAAGGCCAAGGTTCGACCCGAGCAGGCGCTGCTGGCGCTGCGCCAGGGCCTTGGCCTGTACGCCAACCTTCGGCCGGTCACGATCCAGTCCGTTCTCCGTGCCAGCTCGCCGGTTCGCGAGTCCCTCCTCGATGGCGTCGACATGCTGATCGTGCGCGAGCTGACCGGCGGCCTCTACTTCGGCCAGCCGTCCGAGCAGCGCGAGACTCCGGCGGGCCGCGAGGCCGTCGATACGCTCACCTACACCGAGCACGAGATCAGGCGAGTCGTGAAGCTGGCTTTCGAGCTGGCCCGCGGCCGCCGCAAGAAGCTGACCAGCGTCGACAAGGCCAACGTCCTTTCGTCGAGCCGACTGTGGCGAACCGTTGTCGAGGAGACCAAGGTCGACTACCCGGACGTGACCGTGGAGCACCGACTGGTCGATGCCTGCGCAATGACGCTGATCCAGCGCCCGGCGGCCTTCGACGTCCTGGTCACCGAGAACCTTTTCGGCGACATCCTGTCAGACGAGGCCAGCGTCCTGGCCGGCTCGCTCGGGATGCTACCGTCCGCCTCGATCGGTGAGAAGCGCACGGCCCACGGCCTCCACGGCCTGTACGAGCCGATCCACGGTTCCGCGCCGGATATCGCGGGCAAGGACATTGCCAATCCACTGGCCGCGATCCTCTCCGGCGCGATGATGCTGCGCTGGTCGCTGGGCCAGCCCGCCGCGGCCGAGGCGATCGAACGAGCCGTCACCGCCGTCCTCACCGATGGCTACCGCACGCCGGACCTGCTCGCGGCCACCGGCGACGCCACGGGACTGCGGCCGGTCGGCACGCAGGTGATGGGCGACGCCGTCGTCGCGGCCCTCCAGGACGTCAGCCACGTGGGAGCCACCCGATGAGCGACCGCGTAGTTCTCTACGACACGACCCTGCGCGATGGCACTCAGCGCGAGGGCCTGATCGTCTCGCTCGCGGACAAGATCAAGATTGCGCGTCGTCTCGACGAGTTCGGCTTCGCCTACATCGAAGGCGGCTGGCCGGGCTCGAACCCCAAGGACGTCGACTTCTTCGCGGCTGCCAGGTCGATCGAATGGAAGAACGCCAAGCTGGCGGCCTTCGGTTCGACTCGTCATCGTAGCAATCGCGCCGACACCGACCCCAACCTAGTCGCCCTCGTCGCGGCCGAGACGCCCGTGGTGTGCATTTTCGGCAAGAGCTGGCTGCTCCACGTCCGGGACGTTCTCAGGGCCACGCCAGAGGAGAACCTGGCGATGGTCGCCGACTCGGTGGCCTTCCCGCGCGCCGCCGGCCGGGAGCTCGTCTATGACGCCGAGCACTACTTCGACGGCTATAAGGACGATGCGGGCTATGCGCTGGCCACTCTGCGCGCCGCCCGCGACGCCGGGGCCGGAACGCTCGTCCTGTGCGACACCAACGGCGGCGCCCTTACCGACGAAGTGACCGCGATCGTCGGTGCTACCCGAGCCGCCCTCGCCGCAGACGGCGGCCCCGAGGTGGTCTGGGGCATCCACTGCCACAACGATTCGGAGTTGGCCGTGGCCAACTCCCTGGCCGCGGTCGCAAGCGGCTGCCGCCACGTCCAGGGCACGATCAATGGCTACGGCGAGCGTTGCGGCAACGCCAACCTGGTCAGCATCCTGGCGGACCTCGAGTTCAAGACACAGTTCGAGCCGGTCCCGTCGGGTAAGCTCGGCGAGCTGACGGAGATGGCCCGCTATGTGGCCGAGATCGTCAATATCGCCCCCGACGACCATCAACCGTACGTCGGTCGCTCGGCGTTCGCCCACAAGGGCGGCGTCCATGGCTCCGCAACGGCTCGCGTCAGCCGCTCCTACCAGCATGTGGATCCGGCCGTGGTCGGCAACGTGATGCGGCTGGTAGTCAGCGAATTGGGCGGCAAGGCCAACACCCAGCTCCGGGCCGAGCAGCTAGGGCAGCAGCTCGACGGCGTGGACCCAAAACAACTCAGCCTGCTCATCAAACAACTCGAGGCGGAGGGCCTCGCCTTCGAGGGCGCCGAAGCCTCGTTCGAGTTGCTCGTCAAGCGCCACAAGGCCGGCTACGAGCGGCCGTTTGCGCTGTGCGACTACACGGTCCTTGTGGAGCAGCGCGGTGGCGCCGAGCTGCTGTCCGAGGCCACGGTCAAGGTAGAGGTCGCGGGCGAGGTGCTTCATACCGCGGCCGACGGCAACGGCCCGGTCAACGCCCTCGACACGGCCCTGCGGAAGGCCCTGGGGGCCTTCTATCCGCAGCTCGACGCCGTCCACCTGGTGGACTACAAGGTTCGCATCCTCGACAGCGAGGAGGCCACCGGCGCCCAGACCCGCGTCATCATCGACTCCTCGAATGGCCCTCTCGAATGGTCGACCATGGGCAGCGGCACGAACATCATCGCGGCCTCCTGTCAGGCTCTATGCGACTCGCTCGAATACGCCATTTGGAAGACGGGCGCGGAAGTGCGGCGGCGCGATGAGCGGCATTTTACGACCACCGCTCCGGCCGTCAACGTATCGGCTCCCCGCCCCTCACGTACGCAGTAGCCAGGGAGGAAGCATGGCATTGCCAGCGTCCGGCGGTTCGCCTCGGCCACGCACCCCGGCTTCGGCCGCGGCAACGCCCGGTACCACGACCGAGCCAGTCCGGTCCCCGCGCGTGGCCTTCCAGGGAGAGCCCGGCGCCTTCAGCGAGGAGGGCGTCCTGTCGGCCTTCGTGGCCGCGCAGGCCGTAGCCCTGCCGACCTGGCGGGCTGTCTTCGAGGCCGTCACCGACGGCACGGTCGACGCGGGAGTCGTGCCGATCGAGCGGTCGCAGGGCGGCAGCGTCCGCGAGATCTACGACCTCCTGTTCAAATTCGACGAGATCAGGATCGTCGGCGAAGTGACCGTTCCGGTCCATCTAGCTCTGCTCGCGCTGCCGGGTCAGACGATCGATCAGATCGAGCGGGTTTACAGCATCGCGCAGGCCCTCGACCAGGCCGACGAGTTCCTGCGCTCACGGCCGTGGCAGGTCATGACCAGCTACAACACCGCCGGCGCCGCCAAGTCGATTGCCGACGCGGGTGAGATGGGCGCGGCGGCTGTGGCCTCCGCGAGAGTGGCGCCGCTGTACGGCCTCGAGGTCCTCGCCGCCGACATCCAGACCGGCAGCGCGAACCGGACGCGATTTGCGGTGCTGGCCCGGGATCCGATGCTGGATGGCTGGCTCGCCCCGTCCATGCTCGTGGGTCCCCTCAAGACGACTCTGGTGTGGGCGGTCCGCAACGTTCCGGGCAGCCTCTACCGTTGCCTGGGCTGCTTCGCCGAACGCAAGATCAACCTCTCCCGCCTCGAATCGCGGCCGAGTCGGGGCGTCCGCTGGGAGTACGTGTTCTGGGCCGATATGGATGCCGACCCGGCTGCGCCCGAGTGCGCCGCTGCCCTGGCTTCGCTACTAAGGGAAGCGGTGATGGTCAGGGTCGCCGGCGTCTACTCGCGAGCCATCGAGGAGTAGGCGGGACCGGGCCGGCCCGGTCCACTGGCCCAGCGTCGGACCCGGCCTCGGTCCTGGCCTCTCGCGGGACGTCGATCCTCAGCCCAGGGCTTGCTCAGCCGCGGTGCATCCGCTGCAGCGAGAAGATGTGGCGGATGATGCGGTCCTGAGCGCCCTCGGAGATGGACACGAAGCGGACGGCTATGAGCGTGCGGGCCGGTCGAGGCGACCTGGCGGCCGGCAGCGGACGTCCGTCGGGGCCCATGTCTGTGGCATCGTCCACTCGTACAACATCGGCCTCGGCCAGCACAATGTCTTGACCGAGCTGGAGTCGCAACTCGAGGGCATCGCCGCCGTTGACCGTCTCCCGGATCGGTGCCTTCACCAAGAACCGCAGCCCGCCGGCGCTTATGTTGCGGGTCAATCCCGATCCTTCATCGCCGACGCTGCCGGTCTCGCTCTGACTGACAACCGTGTACCGGATCGGCGCTTCAGTGTCGAGCCGCAGGTGCTCCCTGCGCTGCACAAGTCGGTAGTCCTCTGGCCATGCGACCGAGAAGAGTCGCGATTGGGTCGAGCCAAGATGGCTTAGGAATGGGGCCGACCCGACCATCGCCGCGCCGTCGCGCCTGATCGTCAGGCTCACGGGGTCGCCGGGACGCACCCTCGGCAGCCGGGAATCGGGCCGCAACAGGCCCAGCCACATCGCCGCCGGGCCCACCTTGACGACAACGGCGCGGAAGCCGACCCGCCCGCCATCGAGGTCGGTCTCAACGAGGACTGGATCGTGAACGGCCGGTCTCTTGTATGTCTCGATCATCTCTGTTTCGACCGCTCTCGTGACGCTCTATGCTCGGACGGGACCGAGGCGAATCCCGCCGGCGAGCGCCGCCCCGGCACCGGGCGGCTGACCAGGACAAGTTGGCCCTGCCTGGCCGCTGGCAGGGTTCGTCGAATGGGGTGTCGGCCCCGCGCGCGGTCCGCTTGAGGCGGAGGGCGTCTTCTCCGCAGCGAGGTGCACCATTGCATGTTCGGAGTCCACGACACCACGACCTATCCGTCCCGCCCGTGGGTCCGGTAGGCTAGGGGCGTCGGGCTCCGTAGCGAGGCGAAAATGAGCGGCGACACTCTCTCGGCCCAGGCAGAGCTGGTTCGACGGCGCGCGGCCGATCTTGCCGGCGAGTTGTCTCGATCTGCTCGGCGTACGGCCACCATCGCCCAGGAGCGAGCCGTCCTTCGCATGCTTGGCGTGGACGGACTCGACCGCGCTGGCCGACCGCTCGCCGCATCGCTTGCCGAGCGCTACTGCGGCTCGGACCGTGGCCGGTTGGCCCGCGGCGTTATCCTGCCGTTCGTCGCGGCCATGCTCGAATACGAACTGCCGGCTCACGATCTGGCCCTCGACGTGGCGTCGGGAGCGATCGACCTGGGCCTCGAGGCCGAGTTGCTGGAGCGTCCCGATCGCCTGGCCGCGACCGAGCAGCGAGCGAGTGCCATGATCGATGCAGTGCTGGTAGGTTTCGACGCCAATCGCACAGCCACCCGCGAAATGCGCGAGATCCTCGGGTTCCCAGACCAGCCTTGGCTCGGCGTTGCCCTGCAGGCCATGGAGGTGCTGTCGGCAGTCGCCGAGGCGCGAGTCATGGTTGACCAGGGCGCGGATGTGATCCAGGTCCGCGTGCCGGCCAGCTGGGAGTATGCGGAGGCCCGCCGCAACGCCGGTCTGGAGACCTCCGATCTCTTCGAGTTTGGGGCCCGCAGAGGAGATCGCGGCGGCCGTGGGTATGCGGACGGGGGAGCGGCGCGAGCCGAGCGCACGCTTCGCGGAGCGGCCCAGGCGACTAAAGATCGCGGACCTGCGATGCCGATCCGTGGCGGGAAGCGCCGTTCCCAGGCAACACGGCCGGACGCCGAGCCGGTTCCGGCCGGCAGCCAGCGCGGTCTGGCAGTTCTGCGCCAGGCCGTGGACGACGCAGCGGCCGGTCGCGGTTGCTACGCCAGCCTGATGACCGTTGCCTCGGCCTTCGCCGCGCCGGAGCAGGCAGTCGTGGCCGCCTTTGAGCGGATCGACTACGTGGTCGCGGACCCGATCCGCGAGATCGCCGAGGACAATGTCGATCCGGAGCGGGCTCTGGCCGATCACGCTTTCGCTCATCGCATTCAGGCCAGGGCCGGCTGCCGAGTTGTCATAGGCTCTGGCCCCCTGGTCCTCGGAGCGGACGTGGCCAGGGGTTTGCCGTCGGACGCAGCGACTCGGTCCGGTCGAGGCCTGGCCCTGCAGGCCCTGGGAGTTGAACTTGCCCTCGCCGACGGGCTTCCGGCCGATCGGCTCTTCCTCGGCGCGGTGCCGGACTGGGTTGCCCAAGAGGGCGTCGCCGCGTCCATCCTCCTCGAGGCATGGCTGCGGAGCTTCGTCTTCGGTGGGTACAGGCTGGTTGTGAGCGGCTCTGCGGCCCGCGTCTCTACCCCTGGTGGCCTGGCCGGCCTGGTTTGCGCGCTCGCCGGCGCGCCGGCCGCGATGGTGATCCAGCCGGACGCTGTAGAACGGGTATCTGTCGTGGCTGCGGACCTTGGAGCGGCCGCAGCCGCCTCACGCGCGTTGCGTGCCACGCTCGGCGATGGAAAGCTGCACGGCGACGCGGCCGATCTCGCCGCCTCGACGCTCCGGGCCGCGAGCGCGGCGCTCGAGCGTCTGGCGGCGGAAGGGTGGGGGAGCCTCCTCGGGCCAGGCGGTCAAGGCGACGGCGAGGGCGGCAGCCTGGAGCGGCTCGGCGGCTCCGCTATCGTGGAACGCGCCGACGGCCCGACCTCCGGGGCGCGGCTCCTGCAGGTGTTGACGTAGGCCGTCATAAGGACGCCGCGGTCTAGCCGGACGCCGGTGCTAGCATGCCCGAGGCCGGTGGGCTCCCGAAAACCAAGGCCAGACGGAGAGAATGAGCTGAGCAGTTCGAACGACCGAACGATCGCGCTTGCCGGCCATCGAGTTCCGCTGGTCCTCGCCCTAAACCTGATCGCCGCCGTGGCCACCTGGCTCTTCATCGTTGCCTGGTGCGCGCCCTACGGTCGCTGGCCAGGCACGGCCATGGATGCCCACGCCTACTGGCTGGCCCCGGGCGGTCCCAACCCCTACGTCGTCGCCTCCGTTGGTCACCCAAATGCGTACTTGTACTCGCCGGCCTTCCTGCAGATGCTCTGGCCAATCCGCCTCCTGCCCTGGGAGGGCTTCGTTGCCGCCTGGGCTGTCGTTCCCCTGGTGGCGCTGGCCTACCTGACGGGCTCGCGGCTCTACCTGATCGGGCTCGCGTTGGCCTTCACGGAGATTGCGGGCGGAAACGTCGAGTTGCTCCTGGGTGTGGCCATCGTCCTTGGGTTCCGTTGGCCCGCAGCCTGGTCGTTCGTGCTGCTGACCAAGGTCACGCCCGGTATCGGACTGCTGTGGTTCGTGGTCAGGCGTGAGTGGCGCTCGCTCGCGATCGCCCTGCTGGCCACGAGCGCCATCGCAGCCGTCTCGTTCGCGCTGATGCCCGATGCGTGGCGCCGCTGGCCGCAGGTGCTCATCAGCAACACCGGCAAGGACGGGACCTGGGCCGCGGTCCCAATCCCGTTCGCTGTTCGGCTGCCTTTCGCGCTGGCCATCGTAGTCTGGGGTGCTCGAACGAACCGTCGCTGGACCGTGCCCGTCTCGGCGATGCTCGCCCTGCCGGCGCTCTGGTACGGCGGCCTGACAATGCTGATTGCCACGCTCCCGCTGGTCGAGGCGCGGTCGTGGGGGGACCTGCGTCGCATCCTCGCCCAGGGTCGAGTCGAATTGGGTAGGTCGATCGCGGGCCTCCGCTCGGCTCACCGTCGTACCTCCGCACCGTCCCCTCGCCTCGACTGAGGCGCGCCGGCCGGGCACGCCTGGGCCGGGACTCGTAGGATTGACGCAATAGCGACGGCACCCATATAAGGAGGAGCCTTCAGTGCCCGACAGCCCTTCATTGCCGGTTCGTGAGACGGCCTGGCCGACGCTTCACGTCTCGCGGCATCCGGCGATCCTGCACAAGCTTGCCATTCTGCGGAACGAACGAACGGAGCCCAAGAAGTTCCGCGAGGTTGTTCGCGAGCTGTCCTGGCTGCTCGGCTACGAGGCGCTGGCGGACGTTGAGGTCCGGCCACTCGAAGTCAGCACGCCATTGGAGCGGACCGACGCGCACGAGCTGGGCGTCCGCATCGGCCTGGTGCCGATCCTGCGGGCCGGTCTGGGCATGGTCGACGCCATGCTGGAACTGATGCCGACGGCCGAGGTCTGGCATCTAGGTCTCTTCCGCGATGAGCGGACGCTTCGTCCGGTCGAGTACTACAACAAGCTGCCGGATTCAGCGAGCGTCGA
The DNA here is from genome assembly GCA_025358525.1 of Chloroflexota bacterium. GTDB lineage: Bacteria > Chloroflexota > Limnocylindria > Limnocylindrales > CSP1-4 > Fen-1039. Next base: position 9,983 of record JANYJI010000038.1, read on the forward strand.
CCTGTGCCTGATCCTCGACCCGATGCTGGCCACGGGTGGATCGGCCACGGCGGCCATTGAAGTCCTCAAGCGCTGGGGGGCCTCGCGCATCAAGCTCATTAACTTGATCGTGGCCCCGGAAGGCGTCGACGCCGTGACCGCGGCTCATCCTGACGTGGAGATCTACTGCGCGGCCGTGGACCGCCAGCTCAACGAACTGGGCTACATCCTGCCAGGCTTGGGCGACGCCGGTGACCGCCAGTTCGGGACGGGCCGCGCGGGGTAGATGGGCCGCCAGGCACCAGAGGCCCGAGGCACCCGAGGCCCTCGAGGCGTTCAGGTGGGTGGTTCCAACCGCACTTCTGCGGACACAAGGAAACGGGCGGCCACCTGGCCGCCCGTTTCGCTATTTGCAAGTGGCTTGCGGCTATGCCGCGCTCTCGCTCTCGGTCTCGGGCTCGGGGGCCGCTTTCCCCAGGCTCAGGACCTGGTAGACGATGATCGCGCCGAAGGTCGCCATGGCGATGCCGCCGAGCGAGAAGTCGCCCGAATTGAGGGTCAGGTCGCCGGCACCGATTGTCAGGGCAGCGGCCACCGTGACCAGGTTCTTGGTCACCCCGAAGTCGACCTTGTTCTGGACCCAGATGCGCGCGCCGGTGGCGGCGATGAGGCCGAACAGGACGATGGCGAGGCCACCCAGGACGGGGCTTGGAATGGTCCCGATCAAGGCCCCGAACTTGGGGCAGATGCCCATCGCCAGCGCCACCACGGCGGCGATGACGAAGACGAGGCTCGAGTAGATCTTCGTCACGGCCATGACGCCGATATTCTCGGCGTAGGTCGTGACACCGGTGCCACCGCCGGATGCGGAGATCATGGTCGCAATGCCGTCGCCGAGGAACGCGCGGCCGATGTACGGATCGAGGTTCTTGCCCGTCATCGCGGCAACAGCCTTGACGTGGCCAAGGTTTTCAGCCACGAGAACGATCGCAATCGGTGCGATCAGGAGGATGGCGTGGCCGTCGAATGCGGGGGCGGTGAAGTTGGGCAGGCCAATCCAGGCCGCCTTCTCGATGCCCTTGAAGCTGATATCGGCTCCGGCGGGACCAAGGTGCAGAAGGTTCACGCTGACGAAGTAGAGAGCGTAGCCGACTATGCCGCCGATTAGAATCGGCAGACGGCGGAGCATGCCCGGCGCGTAGACGGCCACCAAAACCACGGCGGCCGTGGTGAGGAGGCCCATTGTCATGAGGAAGAGGTTGTTAGTCTGGCCGATTGCCGGGTTGACGTACCAGCTCGCCACGCCGCTCAGGTCGGCGACGGCCACGTGGGCGAGATTCAGGCCGATGATCATGACGATGGCGCCGGTGATGACCGGGGGCATCAGCCACTCGACCCACTTATAGCCCACGACCATGACGATCACGCCGATGAGGGCGTACAGGGCGCCCGCGGCGATGATGCCGCCAAGCGCGACGGGGATGTTGTGGCCCCCGCCGATCGCCTCAGCCGAGACGACCACGGCGATGAAAGAGAAGCTCGAGCCGAGGTAGCTCGGGACCCGGCCGCGGACACAGACGAAGAAGATCAGGGTGCCGATGCCCGAGAAGAAGATGGCGGTGTTCGGGTCGAAGCCCATTAGGATCGGCGCCAGGACTGTCGCTCCGAACATCGCGAAGATGTGCTGAACGCCCAGAGCAATCGACTGAACGGCCGGCGGCCGCTCGTCCGGGGCAATGATTCCCTCGCGTTTGACGGTCCATTGGAACATCCCGCGGACGTACGCGGCGGCGGCTGACATGAACTCCTCCTGCCCTGATTGGCTCTCATTCGTCGGGCGTAACGAGCCTTTCCGTTAGCTGCCCGAGCCCGGGAGAAGAGTGGCAAGAATTGCTCGGCTCCGCACGCCCGTTTCGCACGTTTGTGTTCCGATTCGTGGACAAATCGGGCGCTTGGCGGAACGCCCGCGGGTAAGCTTGGGCCTTGAGATGACGAACCCGTCGCCGCTGGTTAGGATCGAACCCACGGACGGTAGTCCCAATCCGACCCGGAGGCAGGCCATGGAACTCAAGTTCGAACCAGCCAGGACGGCGCTTGTCGTGATAGACCTACAGCGTGGCATTGTCGCCATGCCCACAGCTCCCCGGTCATCAGCAGAAGTAGTGGCCAGAGCGGCGCAGATGGCCAAAGCCCTTC
>JANYJI010000062.1 GCA_025358525.1 Chloroflexota bacterium
GCACCTGAGCGCGAAGCCATACCTTCGGCTCACAGCGCCACGCGACCCGCGCCGACTCATCCATGGCGGCGCTATCCTGCCATCCGACCACGGTGACAAAGTCCCTGTCCGCTTAGCGGTCAAAGTCGCTGTCCGGCGACAACGCTGACACCGGGGCCAGCGCTTGACACCGGCGCATGTTAGGAGCAGCTGAACGTGCCCGTGACGTTGCCCGAGCCGTTGAGGTCCGTGCCCGAGAAGGAGCCGCTGCCGTCGGGGGCGAATGTGACCACCGCACTCGTGTCGAGGACGACAACCTGGCCGGCGATGGCGGCACTGACAGCCACGTTCGGGTGGCCCGTGGCGGTTGGCGAGGCGAGCGGGTTGGCGGTGGGCGCGGGTGTGGGCGTGGAGCCGCCGGCCCGATAGCCGGCAACGGTCAGGTACTCGCTGACGCCGGCGGTGCCCTGCCAGTCGCCGAACCGAGCGTCGATCCCGGCAGCCCCGCTGTCGTAGCAGCCGCCACCGGTGATCGTTGTGGTGACGCCGCCGGCGGAAACGCGGGCCGAGCCATTGCCGCACCAATGTTCGCAGCCGCCGCCATTACCGCCGCCATCGGAAGTCGAGTTGGAACTCGATCCGCAGCCGCCGATGACCAGGGCCAGGCCGAGGGCAAGGATCAATGGGTTCCGGCTCGTTCGCACTCTGCGTGGCATGTGGCGTCTCCCGGGTCGGGCGCCCATAGGAGTCGAGGGCGCGTAGCGAATGGTAGGCCCAGGCGGGGCGCCATGCCGTAACGAGACGAAGGCAGCGTCGGCGAAGCGCCCCTACACTCAACGCCATGTCACGACGCGACTCGTACATGCTCCTGACCGTCCTCGGCATCGGCGTCTTCCTGGCCGGCCTCGAGCTGATGGTCACGGCTGTGGCCCTGCCCCAGATCCTGTCCACAATGGCCAACTGGACGGATCTCCGCAAGGCATCGTGGATCATCAATGGTTACCTGCTGGTCTACGTGGTGACTATGCCGCTGGCCGGTCGCCTGACTGATTTGTGGGGCGCCCGGCGCCTCTTCCTGGTCGCCCTGGCTGTCTTCACCGTCGGGTCGTTCCTGGCGGGCGTCGCCCAGAACCTCGATCAACTGATCGCCGCCCGGCTGGTCCAGGCCGTTGGTGGCGGCGCCATCATCCCCGTTGCCACCGCGGCCGCATCGCACTTGTTCGAGGGCGCGGCCAGGCCGCGGGCGCTCGGGATCATCGGCGCCCTGACATTCTTGGGCATGGCCGCCGGGCCGTTTGTCGGAGCGGCCGTCCTCGAGACGATCCATCCGGGAACCGCGCTTGCGAACATGGGCATATCCGGCGGGCCGCTCGTATCTACGATCGCGCCGGCGTGGCGCTGGGTCTTCTACGTCAACGTCCCGATCGGTATCTGCGCCCTGGTCATTGCCTGGGCCGCAAGTTCGGGCTGGGACACACGCCGTCAGCCCGCCCGCCTCGACTGGCTCGGGGCTGTGCTCTTCACTGTCGCGCTCGGCGGGATCCTCGCCGGGACCACGCTCATCGGCAACTCGGACGAGGTCTTTGGCGTCCCGACCGCAGTCGCCGTGGGCGGCTTGATCGGCGGCGGCATCTTGTGCGGGCTCGTCGCCATCCGGCACGGCCTGCGGCGGCCGCATCCATTTCTCGACCCGCGCCTCTTCGCCAATCGCGTCTTCTCCTCTGCGGCCCTGATCTCCCTGCTCACGGGCTACGGCATGGCGACGGCGATCGTCGGCGGGGCCGTCTTCGTCGATCGAGTCCTGTATGGCGGCCCTGAGGAACAGCGCGTCGTTCTTGGGGCGATAGCCGCGGCGATGGCCCTCGGCGCTCTCGCCTCCGGCTTCCTCGTCAGGCGCATCTCGCTGCGTCTGCTTACGCTCGTCGGCCTGACCTTGAGTGCAGCCGGCCTGGTCTGGATGTCTACCTGGAGCCCCGAAGTGCAGACGAACGCCTTCGCGGCCTCGGGTGCGGTCTTTGGCCTCGGCTTCGGGTTGACCGTCACGCCACGGTCCACGGCAGCGGTGGAGGCCGCCGGGCGAGCCGCCTTTGGCGCAGCGTCGGCGACCGTGACCGTGGCCCGGATGATCGGCATGGCCATCGGCATGGCAGCCCTGACCGCTTACGGCTCCACCACGATCACGCGCCTATCGAACGAGATCTACGGCTCGGGCGACCGGTACAAGCAATACATCCCGGCCTACCTGCGCGATCGACCCATCAACGACGGCCTCGTGGCGCAGGCACTGGAGCAGTGGGCGGCGACCAAAGCGGCGACGATCATGGTCGGGATCTTCCTGGTGGCGGCTGTCGTGACCCTTGTTGCGGTCGCGCCGGCGCTGGTCTTGAGAGTCAGGCACGGCCGAGACAGCTCGGGCGAAGGCGTAGCAGCGGAGGAGAGCGAGTATGGTGAAATCGCCTTCTAGGGCCGAGTCAGCGGCAGCTGCGAAGGTGGCCGCGGCCGAGTCGTCGGCCGAGTCGGCAGCAGCCAAGCAGGCCTCGGAGTCGGCCGCCCAGTCGGCCGAGGGCATCGTTCGCCTAGTCACACTCGAGGCTCGCGTCTGCCGCGAATGGGAAGGCGAGTCTGCCCTGGCAGAGGTGCCGAAGGCACTGATGCGTCGAACGGCCCGCCTGTGGGTGGACGTATGTGACGGCACGCCCGAACTGAAGACCAGGCTGGCCGGCATCCTCGGATTCCATCCGCTCCTGGCCGAGGATATCGCCGAACGGGACCAGCGGGCAAAGATCGAGCAGGTCGGCGACATGCTCCATCTGGTCATGTTCTCGCTCGGCTTCGATGACGGCGAGATCTACGAGCGCGAGCTGGACTTTGTGCTGGGCGGGCGTTTCCTGCTGACCAACCACAGTAAATGGTGGGATCCGCGGGCAACCCGTCACCTGCGATCCGGCGTGGCCGAAGTTCTGGCCAAGGGGCCCGATCACCTGCTGTGGGCGCTATCGGACGACGTGATCGACAGCTACTTCCCGATCCTCGACCTGCTCGGCGACGAGATCGACGCCCTCGAAGACCAGGTCGTGACCCATTCGGACAGGACGCTCCTCGAGCGCCTCTTCGAGCTGAAGCGGAGCCTGATCCAGATCAGGCGGGTGACCTCACCGCAGCGCGAGATGTTCAACCTTCTTTCGAGCCGCGAGGAGAAGGTCATTTCCGTGGAAGAACGGCTGTACTTCCGCGACGCCTACGATCATTTGATACGGCTCACCGACGAACTCGACACCTATCGGGAGCTCGCATCCGCCACGCTGGAGACCTACCTCTCCACGGTCAACAACAATCTATCGCTGATCATGAAGCGCCTCACCGGTGTGACCGTGGTCGTCGCCGGGATAGGGGCCATCGGCGGCATCTTCGGGATGAGCGAAGCCCAGGCCGCCTTTAGGTTCGACGAGGGCCCGGGCTTCTGGATCGTTGCCTTCGGCAGCTTGATGCTGGCTGGGATCGCGGCTGGGGTCCTTCGGAAGATGGACTGGATCTAGGGTCGCCTGCAGCCGCCGCCGTCACTGGTCTTGCATTTGGGGGCGGTCGGGCAGACGTTGCCCTGGCCAGGTGGATGGGCATCGGCCTGGCTAGCCGCCAGGATACCGATCGGTTGGGCCACGACCTGCAGCTTGGTCGAGCTGTCTTTCGAACCCTCGGACGTCTGCAGCCAGAGCTGGTCGGTAGTGGCGCCCAGCGGTCTATCAAGCGATGAGGCATCGGCGGAGACGCCTCGGATAACCTGGGTTATCTCGTAGACGTGGCGCTGGTTGTCGTCGGTGTAGACCACCGCCCACAGCCCGAGCATCGCTGCGCCGTTGCTGACCCGTGATGCCGTCAGGAGCGGCAGGAACATGCCCTTTTGTGCGTGAGCGTAGATATAGGTGGTCTGAGGCAGGCCCGGGTAGGCGAGAATCCTGTCCAGGCTCAAATACTCGGCCACGTTGCAGAGCGGGAATTCCTCATGTGGTGGGGACGTGATGACCGGCAGATCGATGCCGAGGGCTGGGACCTCGATCCGAGTGGCGATCGCAGCCTGGATCTTGGCGCTGCCGGAGGGACCGGGCGATTTGAGCGGCGGCAGGCTGTAAAGGGCGATGGGCTCGGACGGGCTGGCCGAGGCGGTCGCAGACGAGCCTGCGGCGACGGGCTGGAGATAGTAGAAGAGCCCGGCAACGATGAGAAAAACGCCTGCTCCGGCCAGGAGGGCTGGAACCAGGCTGAGGAGATCGCCGAGTAATCGAGCGATCGGTCGAATAAACGAGCTAAGGCGTCGGCGCATGGACCGGCATGCTAGCAGGCGCCAGGGCGTTCCGCCTCGGACTGACCTCGACCACAGCAGGGGCCGAGACCGTACGTGGATGACCGATCCTTGGTACCCTCACAATATGTTTGGTCGAATGCAGATTGTCTTTGGGGCGCTGGCCGGAGTGGCCACTGCCTTGGTCGTCGCCGTTGTGGTCGTCGTGGCTTGGCCCACGTCCAGTCCCACCATGCCGCCGAAGCCGACGGCAGTGGTAATGGCCAGCGACGCGCCCTCGTCCGGGGCGTCCGCTTCCCCAACGCCGTTCAGTGCGGCAAAGCCGTCAGCGACGATCGGCGTCATCGGCGACCAGTAGGCGCTCGCCGGCTGACCGGCGAGACTAGACGTGGAGTGCGTCAGCGGCGCTCTTCGCGGCGGTCACGATGGCCGGGAAGAGTCCGAAGATCAGCGTCGTCACGCAGGCGACGGCCAATCCCGCCCGAAAGAGCACGCCGGGTGAGCTGGGCTCGGTGTCCCCGGCCGGGTCGCGCATGTACATGTACGAGACAACCCGCAGGTAGTAGAACGCAGCGGCCGCCGCGTTGACCATGGCCAGGACTGCCAGGGCCGTCAACCAACCGCCGGCCTGAATGGCGGCCAGGATCACGTATGCCTTTGCCCAGAAGCCGGCGAGCGGCGGGATACCAGTCAGCGATAGCAGGAAGATTGCCATCAGCGCACCCAGCCACGGATCGCGCCGGCCCAGGCCCGCGAAATTGGAGATCTGGCTGCTGACCCCGGGTCGGCGCTGCAGCGCGGTCACTATCGCGAACGCGCCCATGTTCATGAACGTGTAGGCGGCCCCGTAGAAGAGGATCGCTGAAATGCCGCTCTGCTGGCCGCCGGCGTAGGCCGCCAGGCCGACCAGGATGTAGCCGGTATGGGCGATCGACGAGTACGCCAGCATCCGCTTGACGTTGTCCTGAGTGATCGCCACGAGATTGCCGAGTGTCATCGTGGCAGCGGCGAGGACGATGATGATCGGCAGCCAGTCGGCCTTGACCGGGCCGAGTGCCCCGACGAAGAGGCGCAAGGCGATGGCGAACGCGCCCACCTTGGGCCCAACCGACAGGTAGGCGGTCACGGGCGTGGGCGAGCCCTGGTAGGCGTCGGGGGTCCAATAGTGGAACGGCACCGCGGCCATCTTGAAGGCCACGCCCGCCGACATGAAGGCGAGGCCCATGGCGAGGCCCGGCGCGAGCGGGCCGCCTGCCACCACCTTGGCGAGGGCGGCCGCGACGCCGTCCACGCGCGTGGTGCCGGTGATGCCCCAGACGTAGGCCAGGCCGAAGAGCAGGATGGCGCTCGAGAACGAGCCGAGCAGGAAGTATTTGATGGCGCCTTCGGTCGAGTACGGGTCGCGGCGGGCGAAGGCGACCAGCATGTAGCCAGGTAGGACCATCAGCTCCAGGGCGACGAAGAGAAGCAGCAGGTCCGTCGAGCCGGCGATGAGCATCGCCCCGGTCACGGCGAAGACCAGGATCGCCGCGAACTCGGCGAGCGGCAGGCCGCGCGACTCCAGATAGTCAACGGCGAAGAGCAGCGTAAGGATGGCGATCGAGACGAACAGGAAGTCCAGGAAGACAGTCAGGTTGTCGAGCGAGTAGGCTCCGCCAAAGGCCTTCCCGGTGTGTCCGGCCTGAGCCAGGAGCACCACGGCTACGACGCCCAAGCCGCCCAGGGCTGTGGCCAGAATGGCGTTCCGGCGGCCCGGCAGAATCATGTCAACGATGAGGATCGCCGCCGCCACCAGTACGGCGACAACGACCGGCGCGATCGTTCCGAGGTCGGCCCAGTTCATGGCATACCCTCTCAGCCGCCGACCGCGACCCCGACGGCCGCCAGGAAGACCTGGGTCGGCGCGCGGAGGAGGTCGAGTACGAGACTCGGGAAGAGCCCGAGTACCACGATCAGAAACGCCAGCGGAGCGAGCGTGATCAGCTCGGTCCGATCGATCTCGGTCAGGTGGCCGCCGAGGCTGCGCAGGAACTCGGATAGCTCGCCGAAGGCGATCCGCTGGAACATCCAAAGCAGGTAAGTCGCAGCCAGGACCATCACGATGATCGAGGCGACGGCGATGCCAGGCGCCACGCCGAACGAGCCGACGAAGACCAGGAACTCGCCCACAAAACCGGATAGGCCGGGCAGGCCGATCGAGGCCAGGATGAAGAACCCAAAGGCAGTGGACCAGAGCGGCATCACGGCTGCCAAACCGCCCATCTTGGCGATCGTTCGGTCGTGGGTCCGCTCGTAAATCACGCCGACAAGGAGGAAGAGACCGCCCGTAATCAGGCCGTGGTTGATCATCTGCAGGACAGCCCCCTGATAAGCCGCGGCGCTGAACGCGAAGATCCCCAGCGTCACGAAGCCCATATGGCTGACCGAGCTGTAGGCGACCAAGCGCTTGAGGTCTGGCTGTACGATCGAGACGATCGCGCCGTAAACGATGGCAACCACACTCAAGACGATGATCGGCCAGGCGAATGTGTGGGCCGCGAACGGGTAGAGCGGAACGGCGAAGCGGATGAGGCCGTACGCGCCCAGTTTCAGAAGCACGCCCGCTAGGATCACCGAGCCCGCCGTCGGCGCTTCCGTATGGGCGTCGGGCAGCCAGGTATGGAACGGGAACATCGGGACTTTGATGGCGAAGGCCAGGAAGAGGGCCAGGAACGCCAGAATCTGGAGGTTCTCGGTGAAGTGGCCGCCGGCCGCCCAGGCGGCCAGAGCCTGGTAGTCGAAGGCGCCGATCCACGACCCGCCGTGACCGGCCTGGAACGCGAACGCCGTGGCCAGGATCGCGACCAACATCAGGAGCGAGCCCACGAGCGTGTACAGCACGAACTTCATCGTCGCGTAGAGGCGGTTGCCGCCGCCCCAGATGCCGATGATCAGGTACATCGGTACGAGGACGATCTCCCAGAAGATGTAGAAGAGGAAGAGGTCGAGGGCCACGAAGACGCCGATCATGCCAACCTCGAGGACAAGGAAGGAGATCATGTAGCCCTTCACCCTGTCCTTGATCGGCTTGAAACTGGCCAGAATGCTGATCCACGTCAGGGTCGTCGTCAGAACGACCATCAGGACGCTCAGGCCATCAACGCCGACCTTGTACTGGATGCCGAAATCGGGGATCCAGTTGAGGGCCTCGACGAACTGGAAGCCGGCCGGCCCGAAGGCGAGGGCGGCTAGAAGCCCGAGCGAGAGGACCCAAGCCAGAAGCGCGAAGGCGAGCGCCGTGCGCCGGATAAGGTCCGTCTCCTTCGAGGGCAGAACGGCGATCAGCAGGGCTCCAACGAGCGGCGTCAGGATGATCAGGCTCAGGATCGGCATCGTCCTACCTCCACCTGACAAGGATCAGGAGATAGCCGACGGCCATCGCTATCAGGCCCATGGCGATGCCGAGAGCGTAGTTCTGGACGCGGCCGGTCTGGACGCGGCGCAGTCGACTTCCGGCGCCGGTCGTGACGGCGCCGATGCCGTTGACCGTGCCGTCGATGATCGTTGAGTCGAACCAGAAGGCGGCCGCGGCCAGCCTGCCTCCCCAGACCACGAACAGCAGGTGGTTGAGGTCATCGAACCACCACTTGTTCGATGAGCCACGGTAGAGGAAGGCCAGGCCGGGTCTCGCGCTCATCTCTCGAACGCGATCGGGGCGCGGCTTTGCCCGCAGGCCGAGGGCCGGCATGTCGACGCCGAAGAGGCGCCACGCCAGGACGATCGCGAATGCGACCAGGGCCGTGGTGCCGATTGCGAGCACACCGTCGATGCCGAAGAACGTGTAGGCGGCCTCATGTCGGCCGCTGGCCACGATGGTCGCTTCGAAGACGGGGCGCAGCCACTGGTGGAGCAGCCCTGATTCGGGCGGGAAGCCGATCAGCAGGCCCAGAAGCGCGGCGGGGATGGCCAGCAGGATGAGTGGCCGCGTCATCGACGGCGGCGACTCGTGGATGTGGCCCTCCTTCTCGGGATCCACATGACTCTGGCCCCAGAAGGTCATGCCCATGAGTCGGAACATGTAGAAGGCCGTCATACCCGCGACGACGAAGCCCAGGGCCCAGACCCACAGGAAGCCGTTCTTGAAGGCGCCGGCCAGGATCTCGTCCTTCGAGAAGAACCCGGCCAGCGGCGGAACGCCGGCGATAGCCACGGAGCCGATGAGCATCGTGGCGTAGGTGATCGGGATCTTGCGGGCCAGGCCGCCCATCTTGCGCATGTCCTGCTCGCCGTCGACAGCATGGATGACCGAGCCGGAGCCGAGGAAGAGCAAACCCTTGAAGAAGCCGTGGCTCATAAGGTGGAAGATCGCCGCCGTCCAGGCGCCCACGCCGAGCGCGGCGAACATGTAGCCAAGCTGGGAGAGCGTGGAGTAGGCCAGGACGCGCTTGATGTCGGTCTGCGTGAATGCGATCGAGGCGGCCAGGATGGCGGTGAAGATGCCGATTACGGCGACCACGATCATGACCTCGGGCGCGGCTCCGAAGATTGGATTGCTGCGCGCCACCAGATAGACGCCGGCGTTGACCATGGTCGCGGCGTGGATCAGGGCGGAGACCGGGGTGGGGCCTTCCATCGCGTCCGGCAGCCAGACGTGGAGCGGGAACTGGGCGCTCTTGCCGACGGCGCCGCACAAGATCAGGACGGCAATGGCGATCTGCCACTCGTGCGGAATGGCGCCGACCTTCTCGAAGACGGCCTGGATGTTGAGCGTGCCCAGCTGCGTCCAGATGGCCATGATCCCAAGGGCGAAGCCCATGTCGCCGACGCGATTGACGAGGAAAGCCTTCTTGGCGGCCAGCGCGGCGGACCGGCGCGGGTACCAGAAGCCGATCAGCAGGTAGCTGCATAGGCCAACCAGCTCCCAGCCTGCGAAGACCAGCAGGAAGTTGTCGGCCAGAATCAGCACCAGCATCGAGAACATGAAGAGGTTCAGGTAAGCGAAGAAGCGCCATCGGCCCGGGTCGTGGGCCATGTACCCGACCGAGTAGAAGTGGACGAGCATTCCGATCGTCGTGACCACGATTAGCAGGCAGGCGGTCAGCGAGTCGAC
>JANYJI010000093.1 GCA_025358525.1 Chloroflexota bacterium
CCGGCGTCGACTGGAGAGTGAAACCGTGCCCAAGATGAAGAGCCACAAGGGGACCCAGAAACGGATCGGGGTCACCGGCGGTGGCAAGGCCATTCGTGTCAAGTCGTGGCGAGGCCACCACCTCGAACTCAAGTCGTCGCGAAGGACTCGCCGCTATGCTGGCAAGTCGATAGTGACCGGCGAGTCTCTCGATCAGATCCGCCGCCTGCTTCCTTACCTGGGAGTCTGATCCTCGATGGCACGCGTCAAGCGGGGCGTAACCGCCCACCACCGTCACAAACGCCTACTCAACGCCGCCGAAGGCCGCGAAGGTACCAACTCGAAGCTCGTCAGGCGAGCTCGTGAGTCGGCACTTCACGCCCTCGCCTACGCGACCCGAGACCGCAAGCAGCGCAAACGCCAAATGCGCCGACTGTGGATCATCCGGATCAACGCCGCGGCCCGCCTGAACGGCCTCACCTACGGCAAGCTGATCAACGGCCTCAAGGCCGCTCAGATCGAGATTGACCGAAAGATGCTGGCCGATCTCGCCATTCGCGACCAGGCGGTTTTCGCACAGATCGTCGCGCTCGCCGGCAAGGCCTAGGTCCTCTTCCACCGGAGACGGTTCGGTCCGCGAGCCGTGCTCCCGATACGGAGAGGCGGGTGGTAGCGCGAGGCTTCACTCGCCCCCGGCTCCTCGATGGCTGACACGCCTTCACCACGAAGGCGGCTTTTCCGGGGGGAGGCGGACGTCCCCGGCCGGGACCGTACAGTCGGGAGCGTTCCAGATGTTCGGCAGGAGTTGGGCGGGTCGAGCCCGCGCCTCAGTGAGGTACCCGGCGTGGACTTCGAGACCCTGAGCGCTGATCTGCGAGGTTTGCAGGAGCGGGCGCTGAAGGAGATCGCGGCAGCGGCCGATCCGGATGCCCTGGAGCAGCTCCAGATCCAGTATCTCGGCAAAAAGGGTGATCTCACGGCTGTCCTGCGCGGCATCGGCGCCCTGCCGGCCGAGGACCGGCCCCGCGTCGGAGCGATCGCCAACGAGGTGAGCGAGGCCGTCAAGGGCGCTCTAGCCAGCCGCGGCACCGAGCTGCGCGCCATCGTCCAGGCGCAGCGTCTCCTGGCCGAGAAGGTAGATGTCACGTTGCCGGGCCGTTCGATTGCCCGCGGTACGCTCCATCCCATCCCCGAAACGATCGCCGCCATAGCCGAGGTCTTTGGCCAGTTCGGCTTCGTGATCTACGAGGGCCCCGAGGTCGAAAACGACCTGACCAACTTCCAGATGCTCAACATCGCCCCGGACCACCCGGCGCGCGACTTGTGGGACACGCTCTACGTGGACATCCCCGGGCATCTACTCCGAACGCATACGAGCCCAGGCCAGATCCGCGTCATGCAATCGACCAAGCCGCCGATCCGAGCCCTGCTGCCGGGCCGCTGCTTCCGCTACGAGGCGGTCGATGCCAGCCACGGTTTCGAGTTCTTCCAGGTGGAGGGCTTGATGGTCGACGAGGGCACCTCGATGGCCGATCTCCAGGGCCTTCTCGACGAATTCGCGCATGCGCTGTTCGGGCCGCGGAAGACGCGCTTCCGGCCCGGTTACTACCCGTTCACCGAGCCGTCGGTGGCCTTTGATGTCGAATGCGTGGTCTGCGGCGGAGTCGGCTGCCCGGCCTGCTCGAAGACGGGCTGGATGACGATCCTCGGAGCTGGCATGGTTCACCCGGTCGTGCTCCAGTACGGCGGCATCGACCCTGAGCGGTATCAGGGCTTCGCCTTCGGCATGGGCGTTGAGCGCATCTCCAACCTGCGCCACTCCGTCCCCGACCTCCGCTATTACCTGGAGAACGACCTGCGGTTCCTGGAGCAGTTTCGATGAGAGTGCCTCTGAACTGGCTGCGCGAGTACGTCGATGTCCAGCTGAGCCCCGAAGAGTTGGCCGAACGACTGACCCTGCTCGGCATGGAGGTCCAGGCCATCGAGCACTGGGGGGCCGACTGGCGCTCCGTCGTCGTGGGCGAGCTGCTGACGGTCGAGAAGCATCCCTTCGCCGACCGGCTTCATCTGACCAGCGTCAATATCGGGTCGGGCGAGCCGCTCCATATCGTCTGCGGCGCGAACAACATCGCCCCGGGCCAGCGTGTTCCAGTCGCCCTACCCGGCGCGGTGCTGCCCGGCGATCGCCGTATCGAACGGACCGAGAAGATGGGCATCGCTTCCGAGGGCATGCTCTGCTCGGGCGACGAGCTGCACATCACCAGCGACGCCGAGGGCATTCTGATCCTGCCGGCGGCCACGCCCCTTGGCCAGCAACTCTCCGATTTGTATGGCGATGTGGTACTGGACGTGGACGTCAAGCCGAACCGCGGCGATGCCCTGTGCCTTCTAGGGCTGGCGCGAGAGGTCGCGGCTGCCACCGGGGCGGCCTTGCGCTGGCCCGAGATCATCGTGAAGGAGACCGGCGATCCCGTCTCCGACCACCTGCGGGTAGACGTCCGCGTCCCCGAGCTTTGTAGCCGCTTCGTCGGCCGCTGGATCGGCGGCGTAAAGATCGGCCCCTCGCCCGACGCCATCCAGATGCGCCTCCGGGCCGCCGGAATGCGACCCGTGAGCAACGTCGTCGATGCCTCAAACTACGTGATGCTGGAGCTGGGGAAGCCGACGCATGCGTTCAACGGCGCTGCCGTCACCGACGGCACGATCATCGTCCGCATGGCCGAGCGGGGCGAGCGGCTCGAGACGCTCGACCATGTCGAGCGCGAGCTGATGCCGGACACGCTGATCATCGCCGACTCGAAAGGCCCAATTGGCATCGCCGGGGTCATGGGCGGAGCGGCTAGTGAGATCGGGGACGACACCACCGCCATTGCCGTCGAGTCGGCCATCTTCGACCCGGTAAGCATTCGACGAACGGGTCATCGCTACGCGCTGCGCTCCGAGGCGAGCCTGCGCTTCGAGAAGGGCCAGGAGTTCCGGCTGGCCCGCATCGGCGCCGATAGGGTCGCGCAGCTGACCCAGGCCTGGGCCGGCGGCACCATCGCCCGAGGCCGCGTCGACACAGCTTCCGTCGAGCCCGAGCCGGCGCGTCTCGCCTTCCGACCGGCCCGGGTCAGCAAGCTTCTGGGCGGCGCGATACCGACGGCGGATCAGCGCGACCTTCTCAGGCGCGTGGGTATCGAGACCGAGTTGGCACCTGCTGGGACTCGCATCCAGGTGGCCGTCGAGCCTAAGCCGCTCGTCGTCGACCCGGGCAGCGAGGAAGTGCTCGTAGCCGTGATGCCGACATGGCGTCGTGACCTGGCCATCGAGGCGGACGTGACCGAGGAAGTGGCCCGCATCCGGGGCTACGAGATGACGCCGGCGCACCTGCCCGACACGCTCATGCCCGCCTACCGGCACTCGCCGCTGCGTGTCCGCGATGCCGTCCGCGAGATCATGGCCGGGGCCGGCATCAGCGAGGTGGTCACCCACGCCCTAGTGTCGCCCGCCGACGAGGCCGCACTCGCCTGGCCGGACGACGAGTCGGGGCCGCCGCCCGATGGGGCCAGCGTCACCGACGGGGCGTCAATAGGGCAGCCAATCACCGTCACGAACCCGCTCTCGGTCCAGCATTCCGTGCTGCGACGCCATCTGATCGGCAGCCTGCTCAATGTCCTGGCTCTCAACGAACGGCAGGGTCGCGAGTCCGTGGCCATCTTCGAGATCGGCCAGGGTTACGGCCGTGTGGGGGACGCCCCGCGCGAGTGGAACCGCCTGGCATTCCTGCTGGCCGGCAGCGCCGCTCAACCCGGCTGGAACCAGGCCGCCCGGGCCTACGACATCGACGATGCCAAGGGCCTCGTGGAACTGCTCTGCCGGCTCCTCCGGCTGCCGGCGCCGGTCTACACGGCCGATGAAACAGGTCTGCCGCTCCATCCCGGACGCGCCTTGACCGTGGTCGCCCAGACCGAGCGGGAGACTCTCAGTGGCCGCGTGGCCGAACTGCATCCGGACACGATAGCGCGGTGGGATGTACGCGCCGGCAGCGTTGTCGTCGCCGAACTCGCCATCAAAGGGCTCGCCGGGGGCAACCTGCCGAACGTCCGCGTTCAGCCCACGCCGCGCTTCCCAGAAGTTGACCGCGATCTGGCGGTCATTGTGGAGAACGCCAGGCCGGCAGCCCATATCGAAGCCTCAATCCGGGGCCACGCTGGCGAGCTGCTGCGCCGCGTGACCCTCTTCGATGTGTATCGAGGAGCGCCGCTCGCTGCTAGCGAGAAGAGCCTGGCTTACCGCCTCGTCTTTGGAGCGCGGGATCGAACGTTGACGGAGGTCGAGATTGACGGAGCCATGGCGCAGGTTCGTTCCGGCGTCGAGGTCGATCTAGGCGCTCATATTCGGACCTGAATCATGTCGTTGGATCGGCACCATGCAGGTCGGCGACAGCTCGCGGGCGGCGCCCACAGAGCCAGCAGCGCATGACGCGTTGATCATTGGCCTTCGGCACTGCTAACCTAAGCTCGGTTCACCTGCATTTGCGGTCGGAGGCCACCGCCCGCGGCGGAGGTACGTCGTTGGATATCGTCGGTTTCCTGAAGAACGCACCAGTTGTCGACCTGGCCGTCCTTCTGGCTCTGTTTGCCTTCCTCGTGCTGGGCGTGGCGCAGGGCGCGATCCGGCGGATCCTGGGGATCACGTCGATCGTGCTGGCCTTCCTAATGGCCGCGAACCTGCGCGATCTGGTTGGCGACAACCTAGCGCAGAACTGGCACCAGTTCGACCCTGGCTATAACCGTCTGCTGGCCTTCGTAATCGTCTTCGTCGTTGGCTCCGTGGCCTCGTCGATCCTGATCCAGGGTTTCTACAAGCGGACCGAGATCAACGCCAACCATCCGATCGTGGATGACTTGGTGGGTGGTCTGCTGGGCCTTATTCAGGGCGTCCTGCTGCTCATCATGGTCGTGATCATCCTCAACTCGTACATCCTGCCGTCGCCACACTCTGGTGATGTCAGCCAGTTGCGGGACGCCCAGGATTTGATCGTTCGCCAGTCGCACATCGCGGCCGGCATCAGGGACGTGATCGTCCCTCCGGTCGTGCACATCCTGTCGCTGGTGCTGCCATCTGACCTGGTCTCCACGTTCCCGTGAGCCGGGCGTAGGATCTGCTAGCAGCGTCAGGGCGGCCTGTTTGAGCCCGAGCCCACGCGGTGCGTTCAGTTGACGGATCGTCCGTTTCGACGCGAGCTTCTCGCCGGTGGCACTCTGGACGCTGCCCGTGTGGTGCTCGGCGCGCTCCTCGTGAGCGGGGATGGTCCAGGACGTCGAGTCGGCCGAATTGTCGAGCTGGAGGCATACATCGGCCTCGAGGACATGGCGTCGCACGCCCGCTTCGGCCGCACAAAGCGCAACGCCGTCATGTTCGGGCCGCCCGGAGTCGCCTACGTGTACCTTGTCTACGGTATGCACAACTGTCTGAACATAGTCACCGAAGCCCCTGGCAGGCCGGCGGCGTTGCTTATCCGCGCGGTCGAGCCGGTCGCCGGTGAGGCCGAGATGCGCCTGGCCCGGATCCGTCGGGCAGGGGCCCACGCCGATTACGAGCGGGCGCGCCAGCAGATTGAGCGCCTGCCCTCTTCTCGTCTAGCCTCGGGGCCGGGCCTCGTGTGTGCCGCATTCTCGATCGAACGCGGCCATGACGGCCTCGACCTGTGCGCTGGGAACTCGGAGCTGCGACTCTGCGACGCTCCAGCGGGCGACGAACCACTGCCCGTGGCAACTGGGCCACGGATCGGCATCGGGTTCGCGCCGGAGCCCTGGCTGAGCCGGCCGTGGCGGTTCTTCGTGGCGGGCAATCCGGCCGTGTCGGTGCCCGGCAGGAATGTTGCGGGCCACGGCCAGGTCGCGGAATGACGACGCCGGAAGCGTCGTTGTCTGAGCGGACGAGTGCTCTGGACGCGCGCTCCCAGACCCTGCTCGAGTTTCCTTTTGTGCTGGCTCGGCTGGCCGATGCCACTGGCTTCGGGCCCGGCCGGCGCCTCGCAGAGGCGCTGACGCCCTCGTCGGATACGGCCATCGTTGGGCGTGGCCTGGACGAGACCTCTCAGGCGCGCGCCTTCATTGCCGGGCATTCTGGAGCCGGCATAGGCGGGGCCAAGGACATTGGGCCGTGGATCGAGAGAGCGGCCCGGGGCGGGCGTCTCGATCCCGTCCACTTCCTCGATATCGCCGAGACGCTCGAGGCCGCGACGAGGCTTGGCGATGCCCTGAGCGGCGATCGCCGACCGCTGCTGCACGACCTGGCGAGCCAGATACACGGCCTGCCCAGCCTGCGGAACGTGCTCCAACGCAGCTTCGATCCCACCGGCGAGTTGCTCGACACCGCGTCACCTCGGCTTGGTGGCCTAAGACGGGCGGTCAGAGTGGCGTACGAGCGTCTTCGGAGCCGGCTAGAGCAATTCATTCACTCCGGCGAGCTCGGGAACTCGCTCCAGGAGCCAATTATCACCTTGCGGGGCGGCCGCTACGTCATCCCGATCCGGGCCGATGCCAAGAGTCGAGTCAAAGGCATCGTTCACGACGCCTCGGGCAGCGGTCAGACTCTCTTTGTTGAACCTCTGGTGGCCGTCGAGATGGGCAATGCCTGGCGGCAGGCCCAGCTGGCCGAACGGTCCGAGATCGAGCGCATTCTCGACGAGCTTTCTATGCTCGTGGCCGGGCAGGTCGGGCCGCTTCGCGAGACGCTCGAGGCGCTTGCGCGCTTCGACTTCTGGTCGGCCAAGGCTCGTCTGGCCGAGGAGATGGACGCCATCGCGGCCGAGATAGCGGACCGACCTGAAGTCACCCTGCTCGGCGCCCGTCATCCGGGCCTGTCGGGCCACGTCGTGCCGGTCGATATTCGTCTTGGCGGCGAATACACGGCCTTGCTCATCACCGGGCCAAACACGGGCGGCAAGACCGTGGCCCTGCGCACTCTCGGCCTGCTCTCCCTCATGCATCAGTCCGGGCTTCACGTGCCCGCCGACACTGGGTCCCGTCTGCCGGTCTTCGCCGACGTCTACGCCGACATCGGGGATGAGCAGTCCGTGGCCCAGTCGCTTTCCACTTTCAGCGGCCATTTGCGCTCCATCGTGCGCATCGTCCAGGCCGCAGGGCCGAACCGGCTGATTCTGCTCGACGAGCTCGGCGCTGGAACCGATCCCACCGAGGGCTCCGCGCTGGCCCAGGCACTCCTCGACTACTTCATTCGATCAGGCGCGCTCGTCGCTGCGACCACGCATTACGCCGAACTCAAGCTCTACGCTCACACGACCCCCAAGGCCCGCAACGCATCCGTTGAATTCGACGTCGAGACACTGAGGCCGACGTACAAGCTCACCATAGGCCTGCCGGGCCAGAGCCAGGCATTCGCCATTGCCGAGCGACTAGGCCTTCCTTCTGCGATCGTGGCCGAAGCGCGGTCCCGCCTGACCGATGAGCAGCACGCCTTCGAGGAGACGCTGGCCTCGATCAAGGCAACTCAGTCCGAGACGGCCGAGGCTCTGGTTCGAGTAGGGCTGGCAGAGGAACGGGCCAAAGGCGCCCTGGCCGAGGCCGAAGAAGAGCGGCGGCGGGCTCGCCGCGAGCGCGACGAAACGGTCAAGACGGCCCGTGGCGATGCGGAACGCATGGTCGATGAGGTCCGGGCGGAGGTCAGGGGAATTCGCCGCCGCCTCGAGCGAGAGACCCTCACCCAGCGCAGCCTGGATGAGGACCTGGCTCGCGTCAGCGCCCAGCTGGAACGAATCCCGGCCGCGGAACCAGTGCCGGTACGGCCGTCCACCGCCGCGGCCGTAGCCTGGCGGATCGGTATGCGAGCCCGGACGAGGACCGGCGGCGCGGAAGGACGGATCGCCGCGCTCGAGCGGGGCGGCAGGCGGGCTACGCTTGAGGTTGGCGGACTCCGCATCACAGTCGCCGTGGATGATTTGGAGCCGGCCGTCGGTGGCGAGACGGAAACTTCCTGGCCGGAGAGTGGCCGTGGCGATCGTGCTCGGCTTGGGACGTCAGCCGCCTCGATTAGCTCTTCCGCGTCGCGCCTTCAGCTCGATCGTGCCCGGACGGTGGCCACATCGCTTGACCTGCGTGGGGCCACCGTCAGTGAGGCCCTGGAGGTGCTCGATCGCTACATCGACGATGCGTCGCTGGCCGGCCTGGACCAGGCCACGATCATCCATGGCATGGGCACGGGTGCTCTTCGCGATGCCGTGCGCGATCACGCTTCGGCCCAACCGCTCGTCAGATCCTGGCGGCCGGGCGGACGTGGTGAGGGCGGCGATGGTGCCACGGTCGTGAGCCTCTGACCAGACCGGGCGGCACCGGGCGTCGGCACATGGGGGCGGCGGGATGCGACAATCGCGTAAAAGGCGCCCATGGCGGCGCCGCTCGATGGAGGAGTGATTGAGTCTGCCCACGAGCTTGAATGTCGCGGCTGATGCCGACCTGGGCCTCAGGATTGTCGATGCGACCGATTGGGAGCCGTCCGCCTGGGACGATCTGGCCCTTCGCAGCGACTACGGCGACGCGTTCCAGTCGCATGCCTGGGGCGAACTCAAGCGCGGCCTCGGCTGGAGGCCGCTCCGCTACGTGATCGAGACTTCCGGCAGGCCGGTCGCCGTGGCCTCAATCCAGGAGCGACCGATCCTTCGCCGTGGCCCGCTCGGGCGCTTTCGGATCCACTATGCGCCGCGCGGACCGGTTCTTCTGGCGGCCACTCCGGCTGCGGCAATGGCCGCTCTCGCCGGGCTTCGCCAGATCGCCCACAGTCGCAATTCCGTGACCCTGACAATCGATCCGGCCTGGGAGGAGGGGAGCGATCTTGTCGATGCCCTGGGGGCCTCCGGCTTCCGTCTGGCAGCCCGCGACGTCCAGGTGTCAAGGACGGCCATGATCGTGCCCCTCGAGGCTTCTGAGGAGGCTCAGCGCGGTCTCCTTGGGCATACCACTACCCAGGACATCAACCGAGCAATTCAACTAGGCGTTTCGATCGAGCGGATCGACATGGCGGATGCTGCGGCTCGCGAAAGGGCCATGGCCGACTTTTACGAGATCCATGCCGCCACCGGCAAGCGCGAAGGCTTCATTGTCCGGGCCCGCGAGTACGAGCTGGAGCAGTGGCGCCGCCTGGGCGAATCGGGGGCCGCCAGCCTCTGGTTCGCCGGCCTGGGCGGGCGCGATACGGGCGCGCTGCTGCTCCACAACGGCAAGCTTCTCGTCTACTTCGCGGCCGGGTCGCGCGATGGGGCCGACATGCGTCGGACGCGGGCCAATCACCTGCTGCAGTGGCAGATCATGCGCTGGGCCGCCGAGAACGGCTTCACGGGCTACGACATGGGCGGCGTGGACACGCAGTCGTCGCCGGGCGTGCCCCAGGATGAGTCTCACCCCCTCTGGAACCTGTATCTCTTCAAGCGCCGTTTCGGTGGCCGGGCCGTCGTTCGAGCTCGGGCCCACGAGTACGCCCCCAACTGGCTGTTCGGCGCGGCATGGGGCCTGGCGAGGCGCCCCCGATGAGTGACGAACGACCAACTGCGCCCAAGTCTCCGCGCGCGGGCGGTTGGCAGCCGCGAGACCTCGTTCCCGCGCGGTTCCGAGGCGCGCGGCCCACGCCCGCGACGCCGCCTGCCCCCGTGCCGGCTGAACCCGCTGCACGAACTGTTGGACGGCCTCGGGAGGAGTACACGCCGTTCGTGCCGCGCACGCCGCTGCCGTCCCGCCCCAGCGCCGCGATCGCAACATCCGATGTCGGCGGTGATGTAGTGCTGACAGCGGACGGCGCCTCCACGGACCTGGCCACTATTTCAATGGGCCGCTTGGGAGGCAGGGCCCTGGCAATGGCCGGTCTCGTCGTGGTGGCTGGCGTCTTCCTGTCGCGAATGCTCGGTTGGGCTCGCGTGTCGGTCTTCTCCGCCGAGTTTGGCGTTGGCGACCAGCTGGACGCCTTCTGGTTGGCGTTCAGAATCCCGGACATGCTCTTCCAGCTGGTGGCGGCCGGGGCCATCGGTTCAGCACTGGTCCCGGTAGCCTCAGAGCTGATCGCTCGTGGCGAGGATGATCGAGCCCGAAAGCTCATCTCGACGATTGTGAACCTGATGATCGTTGTGATCGCCCCCTTGGCCGCCATCATCTGGCTTCTGGCCCCGGTGCTTGTTCCACTCGTGACGCCCGGCCTGGTCCAGCATCCACAGGAAATGGATATGACCATCCACCTCACGAGGCTGATGCTTGTGTCCCCGATCTTGCTGGCCGTTGGCGCGGTGATGGCCGCAGGTCTCAACTCGCTGGGCATTTTCGGCCCGTCGGCGTTGGCCCCGAATGTCTACAACCTAGTCATCATCGGCGCGGCGATCGTCCTCACGCCGTTCTTGGGCATATCGGCCCTGGCAGTCGGCGTCATCCTGGGGGCCCTGGGTCACGTCCTGACGCAGACGAGGCAATTCGCCTCCAACCGTCTCTACCAACCGGTCATGGACCTGCACGATCCGGCCGTTCGCGAGACGTTGCTACTCATGGGTCCCCGAGCGCTCGGGCTGGGAGCTACGCAGCTTGTCTTCCTAATCTACGGAATGTTCACGTCCACGCTGCCGCCGGGCGATGTCAGCGTCTTCACCCTCGCATTCACGGCACTCCAGATCCCCGTTGGCCTGATTGGCGTTCCGCTGGGGATCCTCCTGTTGCCGCCGCTGTCTCAGGCATTCTCACTCGGCCAACACGACCGCTTTCGCGGTCTCGTGGACCAGTCGCTACGGCTTCTGCTATTCGTCGTTATTCCCATGACGGGCCTGATGCTTGTGCTGGCCGCTCCAACCGTCGCGTTGCTCTATCAGTACGGCAAGACCGATTTCCACTCTGTAGCGGCGATGGTTCCCATTTTCATTGTGTTCCTGCTTGGCCTCGTAGCCCACGTTCTGATCTCCCTACTGGCGCCGATCTTCTACGCCGGCAAAGACACTCGAACTCCGGTGACCGCGGCTCTGCTGGCGGTGGCAGTCGACATTGGCGCGGCCATCGTCCTGTTCCCGTTCTTCCATCTGCAGGGCCTGGCTCTCGCCATCGGCCTGGGGGCCTGGGCCGAAGTGATCTTGCTCGTGACCCTCATGGAGAAGCGGATCGGTTTCGATCTGCGTCCGTTGCTTCGTCACGCCGTCTCGTTCTTCGGCGGCGCATGCGTGGCCTCTGCCGCAGCCTTCCTGACGGCCAGGTATATGGAGCAGCACACCGGTGGAACGGCTACGTTCTTCGGCCGCATCACCGAACTCGCCCCGGCTGGGCTCGTGGGTTTAGCTGTCTACCTGGCCTGGGCGCGCCTTTTCCGGCTGCCGGAACTACAGGCGGCGCTCGACCTGGCGCGGTCCCTGGCCCGACGCGGCCGGACCCAAGTGGAGCCGGACGAGATTTAGTGGGTGGTTAGCGACGACGACGACGGCGCCGGCGGCGACGACGACGGCGACGACGACGACGGCGTGGCCGTAGGTTTGGGCGTCGGTGTGGGCGTGGGCGTCGCGGTTGGGACCGGAGTGGGGGTCACGTCGGGGGTCGGCGATGGGCTGGGCGATGGCGGCGGCGTCCCGGTGTTCTGGGTGCAGGAGGTAGTGGGCGGGAAATCCGCTCCCCAAGTGGCGCCGAAGGGAAGCCAGAACCCTACCTGGTAGAAGTACATGGTTGTCCCGTTACCGGGTCCGCCGCGTTTACCGACACCCGTTTGGGCGCGGCTCGCCCAGATCTGGTCGTACTTCTGGAAGTTCGGATTGTTCGAGTCGACCTTGCTGAAATCCAGGAAGCCCTTCGTGTCCTTGGTACCGGGGCAGTCGTACGTCCAGAGCGTGTTGCTGACGGTGTCGATGTCGAAGGAGATCTTGGTCGTGTCCACCTGGTTGGGTACGGTGCCGTTGACAAAGACTTCCTTGACCGTCTTGGTGGTGTAGGGACCCGGCAGCATGCCGCTGTACGCGTCCACCGCTGCCCAGGTGACGCCATCGGGCTGTTTGAAGTCCGTGACCGGCGTGCCGGCCGTGGCGTCCTGCATAAAGGCATGCCATATAGGTGCTGCCAGTTCGAGCGACATGACACTCTTGCCCGGCGCCCGGTCGCTGTTCCCGGCCCACACCCCGGCCACGATGGCGGGCGAGCCCGAGTCGGAGGGCGGGGCGACATAGCCGACCGCCATCAGGTCTTCGGTCTGGTCGCTTGTGCCGGTCTTGAGGGTCGCAGGTCGGCGTGTGTTGCCGGCCATGATCTTGTACTGACTCCACCAGTTGTTCTGCGCCGGGTCGGTGTTGCCTGCCAGGATGTTCGTCATGACGTAGCTGGCCTGGGGCGTCGACGGGTGCGAAACCTTGGGGGCCTCCGACGAGGTCGGCCAGACGATGAGTCCCTTGGCGTTTGTGACCTGCAGGATCACGCTCCGTTGGGCCAGCGTTCCGCCGTCGGCGATTGCGCCGTAAGCCGAGACCAGATCGGCCGGGTGAACCTCCACCGTTCCGACGCCGATAGAGACGCCTGGGTTCGTGTTGGCCGGGAACGTCAGCCCGAAGTCTCGCGCCCGCTGGATCTCCCTCTGAACGCCGCTAATCGAGGCCGCTTTCACGGCCGGGATGTTGAGTGAGTACTGCAGAGCCTCGCGAACTCGCACCGGGCCGCGCTCGTAACCGTCGGCGTCGTGAGGAATGTAGCCGCCACCAAAGTCAGTGGCCACGTCCATGAGCATGCTGGACGCCGTCAGCGAGCCGTCCTGAATGCCGATCAGGTAGTTGATCGGCTTGAACGCGGAACCGGGTTGCCGGCCGATCCCCGAGGACAGAACGTCGTATTGCGGGTCGAAATAAGAGAAGCCGACCTTGGCTGGATCCTTGACGGTCTTCTCGTAGAAACCGGCACTGCCAGCGTAGGTCAGGACCTGGCCCGTCCGGTAGTCGACGGCTATCAACGCCCCATTGTGGATATTGCCGCTGCGCAAGCCCGTTTTGCTCGTGGAGCTGGGGCCGATGATGCGGCTGTAGTTGTATGGGTCAGATTTGGCGGTAATGCCGAGATCGGCCAGGTAGGCGATGTCGGCGTCAAGGGTTGGCTGGTTGGGACCGAGAACGTAGGCCTTGAGCCACCTCTCGGCCGAGGCCTGCATCTTGGCGTCGAGCGTGGTCACGACCTTGTAGCCGCCCGTATCGACGGCTTCGCAGTCGGCCAGGTCTGTTCCCTGGCCACATATCAGGTCGGCCAATTGCTGGCGGACGACCAGGTCGAAATGGGGGGCGATGTTCGCGGAGTGGGCGGCAGGGTGGAGGACCACCGGATCGGACTCCGCGGCGAGCAGCGCGGCGTCGTCGTACTTGCCCTTCAGCAGCCCATCTCGGTTGTTACGGCGCATGTCCTCGAGGACCGAGTTGCGCCGGAGGACAATGGGGGCGTCGGGGGCGACGACGAGTGTCCCGTCGGCCATCTCGTCGGCATTGGCGACCAGGTCATAGTACGAAGGCGCCTGCAGGATTGCGGCCAGGATGGCGGCCTGAGCCGGAGTCAGCTTGCTCAAGTCGGTGACGCCGAAGTAGCCCTCGGCCGCGGCCGCAATTCCGTAGCTCTGGTTGCCGTAGAAGTTGAGGTTAAGGTAGGCCGTGATGATCGACTGCTTGCCCGGCTCGCCCGGATACTCCTGCGTCAGCCGAACCGCCTGGATGATCTCCTTGATCTTGCGATCCACAGTGCTGGTCGTAGGCGGCAGGAGGCGTTGCCGGACGAGTTGCTGAGTTATGGTCGAAGCACCGCGTGAGCGACCAAAGGCTGCGTCGCGAAAGGCCGACAGGACGGCGGCGGGGTCGAAGCCGGTGTTGTACCAGAAGGTCTTGTCCTCAGTGCTGGTGGTGCTGTCGAGGACGATGTTGGGGATCTCGGCGAACTTGAGGACGCGTCTATGCTCGGATCCGAAGGCGGCAAGCTGCACTCTTCCAGTCCGGTCGTACAGCACCGTCTGCTGGCTGAAGTCGATGTTTTGGAGGAGCGCCTTGGGATCCTGGAGATCCTTGCCGTAGGCCGAGTACATTTGGACCGCGCCAACGAACGTGACAAGACTTAGGACAAAGAACGTCCCAAGGAGGAAGAGTGGGAGAACGACGGCGACCCGGCTACCGGAGCCACCGCCTCGGCGGTGTGTGCCGGTACCATTGCGCCGACGCCGTTCGCGTCGGGCGAGGCTAGTCTGCATGGCGGCTCGCAAGATAGCATAGGTGGACCAGCGGGCACTCCACCCCAGCCCGCCGGGCTTCGGACGAGCAGATCCGTACGGGCGTGACGATGAAGGAGCAATTGCCGCGATGACGCTTGCAGGCAAGACGGACGGACGCGACGGTGTCGCGGCAGGGGGCCTGGCAGGCCTGCTGGACGAGCTCAGCTGGCGCGGCATGCTGCACCAGGCCAGCGGCGGCCTTGCCGACCGCCTTGCGAACGGGAAACCGATCAAGGGCTACAACGGCTTCGACCCCACCGGGGCCTCGCTGCACATCGGCAACCTTGTCCCGATCTTCGGCCTCATCCACCTGCAGCGCAGGGGCGGCACGCCGGTGATTGTCGTGGGCGGCGGCACGGCCATGATCGGCGACCCTTCCGGACGCTCGGCCGAGCGATTACTGCTCAGCCGGTCCACGGTGGAAGAGAACATCGTTGGGATCCAGGCCCAGCTGACGAAGTTTATCGATTTCGACGGGCCTAACGGCGCCGAGCTGGTGGATAACTACGAGTGGCTCAGCTCCTATTCGCTGCTGCGCTTCCTGCGCGACATAGGCAAACACCTGACCGTGCCCTACATGCTCGCCAAGGACTCCGTCCAGATCCGGCTCAACGAAGGGCTGAGCTTCACCGAGTTCAGCTACATGCTCCTGCAGGCCGCCGACTTTCTGCACCTGTACCGCTCCGGCGGTGTGGAGCTTCAGATGGGCGGAGCCGACCAGTGGGGCAACATGACGGCCGGCCTGGAGCTGATCCGCAAGGAGTTCGGCACTGGCGAGGCTCAGGACCTTGCTTACGCCGTCAGCTACCCCCTTCTGACAAATGAGAGCGGCGCCAAGTTCGGCAAGACCGCAGCCGGCACGAGCGTATGGCTCGACCCGGAGCGAACGAGCCCCTACACCTTCTACCAGTACTGGCTTGACGCGGATGACCGCGATGTCGGCAGGTACCTGCGGACGTTCACGCTCTTCGACCGAGCCCGGATCGAGGAGTTGGAAGCTCAACAGGCCGCCCACCCGGAGACTCGGGTGGCCCAGAAGGCCATGGGGTATGACCTGACGGCGCGGGTTCATGGCGAGGACGAGGCCGGGAAGGCCGTTCGAGTCAGCGAGGCCGCCTTCTCGAAGGAGCCAATTCGCGATCCAGAGGTGCTGGCCGCTCTCTTCAAGGCGATCCAGCACTTCGAGTTTACGGCCGAGGACATGGCCGGCGGCGCGCTCCGAATCGCAATCGTCAGCGGCCAGTATGCGTCCAACGGCGACGCCCGCAGGGCCATCGTTCAGGGCGGCCTGTCGATCAATGACGAGCGCGTTGCTGCGCCGGATGGAGCCATTCCGACCCCGATCGACGGCCGCTACCTGGTGTTGCGAGCCGGCAAGAAGAGCCTGCGGATCGGCCGGCTGAAGGGCTAGGCCTTGTGGCGCTCGCGAAGGCGGGCCATTACGGCCGAGGGTGGCAGGCCGCGCTCGAGCAGCAGAACCAGGGTGTGGTAGAGCAGGTCGGCGACTTCGCCGGTCAGGGCATCGCGGGTGGCTGCCCGTGAAGTTTCATCGGCAACGCCGTCGTCCTTGGCGGCCATGAGTACCTCGGTGGCCTCCTCGACGACCTTGCGGGCCGGGACATCGACGCCACCGGCGATCAGTCGGGCGGTGTAGGAAGCGGCCGGATCGGCGGTCGCACGGCCCTCGATGGTGGCCCACAGCGTCTCAAGCCACTCGAAACCCTGGCCGGGGAGGGGAGTGGCCGGCGGCGGGGTGATTTCGGGGGCCGCGGCGGACGGGTCGAAGCAGCTGCGCCTGCCACGGTGGCACGTAGGGCCGACCGGATCGGCCTGGATCAGGAGTGCGTCGCCGTCGCAGTCGATGGCGATGCCTCGCAGGCGGAGCACGTTGCCGCTCGTTTCGCCCTTGCGCCACAGCCGGTCCCGCGAGCGCGAGTGAAAGTGGACCTCGCCCGAAGCTAGAGTGGCCGCGAGCGCCTCGGCATCGACGTAGGCGACCATCAGCACGCGGCCGTCCGCGGCGTCCTGGACGACGGTCGGAATCAGGCCGGTCGGACCCCAGACCACGTTCTCCTCGAGTACCTGCGGGCCGGTCATGCCGCCGACTCCTCGATGCGGCGAACGGGCAGGCCAGCCGCCGACATGGCTGCCTTTACATCCCCCACGGAATACATCCGGCGGTGGAATATGGAGGCGGCCAGCACGGCGTCGGCCTTGCCATCTCGAACCGCCGAGACGAAGTCGGCTGGTCCGGCCGCGCCGCCGGAGGCGATCACGGGCACGCGAACTCGCGTCGCGATGGCCGCCAGCAGGTCCGTGTCAAAGCCGCTGCGTGTGCCGTCGCGGTCCATCGACGTGACGAGCAGTTCCCCGGCGCCAAGCGCCACCGCCCGCATCGCCCACTCGATGGCATCGAGGTCGGTGGTTCGCCGGCCGCCGTGGGTGACAACCTCCCAGCGCTGCACGTCGGCCCCCTCGGCCAGCGGTAGACGTCGGGCATCGATGGCGCACACGACTGCCTGGCTGCCAAAGCGTTCGGCACAGGCAGTCAGGAGCGGTGGCGTGGCCACGGCCGCGGTATTGAACGAGACCTTGTCGGCGCCTGCCCGCAGGACATCGCGCATTTCGTCGACGCTGCGTACGCCGCCGCCGACCGTCAGCGGCACAAAGGCGCGCGATGCGGTTCGGCGCACAACCTCGAGCATCGTGCCGCGGCGTTCGTGGGCGGCCGTGATGTCGAGAAAGACGATCTCGTCGGCGCCCTCGTGCGCGTAGCGTTCGGCAAGTTCGGCCGGGTCGCCTTCGTCGGTCAGGTTCAGAAACTTAGTGCCCTTGACGACGCGGCCATTGGCGACGTCCAGGCAGGCGATGACACGGCGGGCGAGCATTAAGCCACCTCCCCGGTGGCGCCGGCGGCGGCCCCGGAAGCCGCGGTTCGGGAAATGCGGGTGGCATCCGCCACGAGCCCGACGAAGTTGGCGAGGACCTGGAGACCGGCCTCGGCTGACTTCTCGGGGTGGAATTGCAGCCCGTACAGCGAGCCTTGAGCGACGGCGCTGACGAATGGCTGGCCGTGCGTCGTGCGAGCCACGATTACGCTCTCGTCGGCCGGCGTCGGGGCGAAGCTGTGCACGAAGTAGAAGTACGAGCCATCGGCGACGCCGTAGAAGAGCGGGTGCCGACGGACCGCGTTAACCGAGTTCCAGCCGATATGGGGCAGCGTCGGCGCATCCACCAGTGGAACGCTTCGACCCGCCAGCAAGCCGAGCGTATCGGCGTCGCCCTCATCGCTGGCGTCGAAGAAGAGCTGGAAGCCCAGGCAGATGCCGAGGCACGGCCGGCCGTCTCGGACCCAGTTACGAAGCGGCTCGAGTAGGCCCTGTTCGCGCAGGTGATCCATGGCCGGCGCGGCGGCCCCAACGCCGGGCACGACGATCGCGTCTACGTCGCCGAGAGCGGTGGGTTCTGCGGCCACGACGACTTCGGCCCCGACCGCAGCCAGGGCCTTCGTGATGCTGACCATGTTGGCGGCCCCGTAGTCCAGGACCGCGACCTTGATCGCCCCGCTCATCCGAGAGCACCCTTGGTGGAGGCCGGCCCCTGCCGTCGTGGATCGACCGTGACGGCGGCGCACAGCGCCCGACCGAGTGCCTTAAAGGCGGCCTCGGCCAGGTGGTGGTCATTGCGCCCCCGACCCTTGAGGTTGAGCGTGATGCCCCCTGCGGCGGCGATGGAATCGAGGGCGTGCTCGATCAGTTCGAGCGGCAGCTTGCCGGCGCGCTTGCCCTTGAACGGCAGGTCGATGACGGCATAGGGGCGACCGCCGACGTCAACGACGGCCACGGCCACGGATTCGTCCATGGGTACAGCGGCATCGCCAAAACGGGCAATCCCGGATCGATCGCCGAGCGCCTGCGCCAGCGCGGCGCCGATCACCAGAGCCACGTCCTCAACCGTGTGGTGTTCGTCGATGACGAGGTCGCCGCTGGCGTCGATCTCGAGGTCGAAGAGGGCGTGGTGAGCCATGGAGTTGAGGAGGTGGTCGTAGAAGCCGACACCCGTCTCGATCCTGGTCTGGCCGGTGCCATCGAGCTTGAGCGTGACCGTGATCTGGGTTTCGCGGGTTGCGCGAGTGACGGTGACCCAGCGCGGACCGGAGGCGGTGACGGTGCCGATCTGGCTCATGCGAGGATCCCCCTGGCTGCTTCGATGAGGCGGTCATTTTCCTGGGCCGACCGGACGGTCAGCCTCAGACAATCGGCGAACGCGTGATCCGAGCCGAAGCTGCGCGGCACGAGGCCTACGCGCAACAGCGCCTCGGCTGCGGACTCTGCGGCGGCCGGCGAGCTGAACCGGATCAGGATGAAGTTCGACTCTGACGGGTATGGGCTCCAGCCCAGCCCTGCCAGCTCTCGCAGAAGGCGGGACCGCTGCTCGACAATGCGAGCGACGTTGGCCGCGGCCAACTCGGGACGCCGGAACGAGGCCGTGGCCAGGGCCGCGGAAACCGTTGAGACCGAGGCGGGCGCTCTGAACGCGAGGATCGGGGCCAATGTTTCTGGTTGAGCTACGGCGAAACCGACCCGGGCCCCTGCCAGGGCGTGAGCCTTGCTCAGCGTCCGGATGACAACGAGGCGCGGGTACTCGGCGCGCAGCGCCAGGGCGGACTGCCCCACGAACTCCCAGTACGCCTCGTCCACGACCACGGCCGGAGCCACGCGGCCGTCGGCAGCGGCATTCGCAGCCAGGGCGGACAGCAGCTCGCGGATCCGCTCCGGTGGCTCGTAGGCGCCGGTGGGGTTGTTCGGCTCGCACAGCCAAACCAGGTCTGCCGTACGGGCGGCTGCGGCCAGGGCCGGGATGTCGAGTCGAAATGCCGCCTCGGGGCCGAGGCGCGGGACGGCCACGACGTTTGCGCCGCGCTGCTCCGAGACGATTCGGTAGAGGGCGTATGTGGGGCTGGCCACGACAGCCACGGAACCCTCGCGCAGGAAGGCCCGCGCGGAAAGGTCGAGGGCCTCATCGGCGCCGGCGGTCGGCAGCAGCTCGTCCTGGGCAACGCCGTAGGCTTCGGCCGCGGCCGCAACGAGTGCGGCGTAGTCGCTGGGCGGGTACTCGGACAGAGTCGGATCGAACGTGCCCGCCAGGACGTCGCGAAGGTCGGGCGGCAAGGGTGACGTATTTACGTCGAACCGGACGATCGACTCGCGTGGCAGTTTGTACTTGGTTGCGAGGAAGTCGGTAGTTGGCTCCCAGGCGTACGTCGGCAGCGCTGTCGCGAGCGGGCTCATTCGTGGCCCTCGAAACGCAGCTCGACGGCCCGCTTGTGGGCCATGAGGCCCTCGGCCTCGGAGATGGCCTCCACGGCGTCGCGGATGGTCGCCAGACCCTCACGCGTGATCCGCTGGACCTGCATGAATTTGCCGTAGCTTTCGGTGGCCAGGGCGCCGCAAGATCGAGCCAGGCCGCCGGTCGGCAGGACGTGGTTCGCGCCCGAAGCGTAGTCACCGGCCGACTCAGGAGCGTAGGGCCCAACGAAGAGCGAGCCCGCGTTCCGCAACCTGGCCACAGCCTCCTCGACATCGTCGACTACCACGGACAGGTGTTCAGGGGCGTAGGCGTTGGCGAAGTCCAAGGCCGCGCCACGATCGGCCGCCAGAACGACGAGTGCCCCGGCCGCCAGCGAACGCTCGAGGATGGCCCGGCGAGCGGCGGTTGCGAGCTGCTTGCCCAACTGAACCTCTACGGCGACGGCGAATTCGGCGTCCCAGGTCACGAGCAGGGCAGGGGAGTCCGGGCCGTGCTCGGCTTGTGAAAGGAGGTCCGAGGCCACGTGCGCCGCATTGGCCCGGCCATCGGCCACGACCATCACTTCGGACGGCCCGGCCGGCAGGTCGATGCCGCACTCGCCGAAGACCTCGAGCTTGGCCGCGGTGACCCACGCGTTCCCGGGGCCGACGATCCGGTCGACGGGCGCCACGCCGGCCTCGGGCAGGCCGTAGGCCATCGCCCCGACTGCCTGGGCGCCGCCAGCCACGATGAAGACGTCCACGCCGACGAGACCGGCCGCGCCGAGAAGTGTCCTGTCGAGTCCGCCCTCGGCGTCCGCCGGTGACGCAACCACGATCGTTTCCACGCCCGCGACCAGGGCCGGCACGACGCCCATGAGCAGCGAACTGGGATAGGCCGCGGAACCGCCCGGGGCATACACGCCGACACGCGACAGGGGAACCCAGCGCCGCTCTATCTCGACGCCCGGAACTATGGTCGTGGTCCGGGTCTCAGGCAGCTGCGTCTCCGCAAAGCGGCGGATGTTCTGGATCATTTGCTCGAGACCGGCCCGTATCCGCGGCGGCAGTGCGTCACGTGCGGCTTCCATCTCGGCCCGGCTCACGAAGAGTGAGCCGTCGGCCCGTCCGCCGCCGACCCTGACGTTGGCCTCGCGTACAGCAGCGTCGCCACCGGACTTTACGGCGGCGAGGATGGCACGCGCGGCGTCGCGGACACGCTGGTCTGGCACGGCGCCGCGGCGGAATAGGCCCGCGATTTCGGCCGCGACGGACGGATCCGCGGCAGAGCGGGCAAGCTCGAGGCGGCGCAGTGAGACGATCGAAACGCTCATGACACGAGCTTCTCGATGGGCAGAATGAGGATGCCGGAGGCGCCGGCGGCCTTGAGGCGAGGCAGCAGCGACCAGACCTGGTCCGCCTCGACGACGGAGTGGATGGCGATCATTCCCTCGTGGGCGAGAGGGATGATGGACGGCGACTCGAGCCCCGGAAGGAGGCTCTCCAGCTCGGCAAGCTTGGCCTTCGGAGCGTTCATCATCAGGTACTTGCGATCGCGCGCCGCCAGGGTCGCGCTCAGCATGGTGTTGATCGAATCGATCACATCGGGGCGTTCGGCCAGGGCAATCTTGTTGGCCAGGAGGACCGCCTCCGAAGCGAAGACCTCTTCGACCGGGCGAAGGCCGTTCACGACCATCGTCGAGCCCGTGGACACGAGGTCCACGATAGCCTCGGCCAAACCGAGGCGCGGGGCGACCTCGGCTGCACCGGAGACTGGGATGACCTCGACCGGGATTGATCGCTCGCCGAAGAATCGCTTGGTGAGGGCCATGTGGGAGGTGGCCACACGTAAGCCGGCCAGATCCTCCGCAGCCCGGAAGGGGGAGTCGTTGGGAACCGCGAGCGTCAGGCGGCAGCGGCCATAGCCAAGCTTGCGGATCTGCGGCACGCCCGTGCCGGATTCGGCGACGAGGTCCAAGCCCGTGACGCCCAGCTCGGCTACGCCATCGTTCACGAACTCGACGACGTCATTGGTGCGGACGAAAAGGATATCCAGGTCGAAGTTCTGGACGCGAGCCACAAGAGCTCGCTCACTGGCTTCGAAGACGAGCCCGGCGTCGCGCAGCAGTCGGACTGTCGGTTCGACCAGTCGGCCCTTGTTAGGGATGGCCAGGCGAAGGCGGCGGCTCATCGAATCTGTTCTCCGGTTGGTGGGTTGGCGGCCCGAAGCCGCTCGAGTGCCTTTTCGTAGCCGCCCTCGCCGTGGTGGAGCCATTGGGCGATGCGGGTGATCGTGGCCGTGCTCGCGCCGGTCATCCGCGAGATCTCCGCGTAGTGCATCCCGCCGTCGAGCAACCTGACAACCGCCCAGCGCTGGGCCATGTCGTGCAGCTCGCCGAGGGTGCACAGATCGCGGCAGAAGGCGGAGGCCTCGTCGACCGTTTCGAGACGGATCATGGCCTCGAACAGCTGGCGGGCGGCTTCATCGCGCCAGGCTTCCATCGCGCTCATCGTTGTTCCTCGTTGGTGCGCTTGGCCCGGGGCGGTACGTTCAAGTTGCCCGCTCTCCGGTTCCTGCTAGTGTAGTAGCATAGTAGCATGCTACAAAGCTTGCAACCACAACTGTCCGGCGGCTTCCAGCTCCTGCCGGCGATCGACCTGCGCGGCGGGCAGGTGGTGCGACTGGCTGAAGGCGACTTCGCCCGCGAGACCGTCTACGGCGCCGATCCCGCCAAGGTAGCCCGATCGTTCGTTGCCGCGGGAGCACGCTGGATCCACGTGGTCGACCTGGACGGGGCACGCGATGGGGGACGCCGCCAGACGGATGTGGTCGCCCGGATCGTGGCGGCGGCCGGGGCGAGCGTGGCCTGCCAGGTGGCGGGCGGGCTGCGGGACGAAGTCGCCGTGGAAGCGGCCCTCGCGGCTGGGGCGGCCCGGGCGGTGGTTGGGACGGCGGCCCTGCGCGACCCCGACTTCGTGGCCCGGCTGGTCGCCCGTTTCGGGGCAGATAGGATCGCCATCGCCCTGGACGTGCGCGACGGCCTGGCGGTCGGACATGGTTGGGTGGCCGGGGCGTCGGGCGTGCCTGTGGACGAGGCCCTCGCCATGCTCTCCGATTGTGGCGCGCGGACCTTCGTCGTCACCGCCATCGAACGCGATGGCCTGCTGAACGGCCCCAACCTGGAGTTGCTCGGTCGGATGGTCGGCCTCAGGCGCCGCGCGATCATCGCCTCGGCCGGAGTCTCGTCACTCGCCGACATCGCCGCAGTTCGCTCGATCGGCTGCGTGGGAGCGGTCGTCGGACGGGCGATCTACGAAGGTCGTCTGGACCTCGCCCAGGCGGTCCGAATGACGGTCACTCCGCTCGACATCGATGGGGCTGACGGCGGGTGAGCCTCGGGGCCGGCCATCCAGACCGGGCGGGCTTCCCGGTTTTGTCTGGAGCTTCTAGGATGAGAACATGAAAGAGCCGGACGCGAGCCAAGGCCAGTCGGCATCGGAGCTCATCTCGAAAAGAATCGCCGAACTCGGGGACTGGCGCGGGGAAACCCTCGGCAGGATGCGCAAGCTCATCAAGGAAGCAGACCCGGACGCTGTCGAGGAGTTGAAGTGGGTGAAATCCTCATCCCCAGGCACTCCGGTTTGGTCGCACGACGGGATCATCTGCACCGGCGAATCCTACAAGAGCGTCGTGAAGCTTACCTTCGCCAAGGGGGCGTTTCTGGAGGATCCGGCCCGTCTGTTCAACTCGAGTCTCGACGGGAACGTACGCCGCGCAATCGACATCCACGAAGGCGATGACGTTGACGAGTCCGCCTTCAAGGCGCTCGTTCGCCAAGGGGTCGCCCTCAACAGTTCTGGCAAGCCGAAACCTTCGAAGAAAGCGAAGGCCTAGGGGAGTCCGCCCCTGAACAGGCCCGACAGCTCTAGGCCGAGCTAGGTTTGGGGCCGGCATCCTGGAGGCCTGACTGGCCCTGGTGGAGCGTGTACAGGAGCGCGGCGAGGGCTGAAGGCTGCGTGATCGGAGAGTGATGGCGCAGGCCGGCCAGCTCGACCCTGACCGCACCGGGGATGGTGGCCGCCAGGGAATCGGCGATGGCCGCGTAGAACGGCTCGCTCGCGCCACCGGTGACGAGGGTGACCGGGCAGGCGATACGCGGGCCATCTATTGCAGCCCGGTCGAAAGAGCCGATGTCGGCCAGGACGCCGTCGCCTTCCAATAGCAGCGCTTTCCGTTGGCTGACCGAGGCGTCGTCCAGCATCGCGCCGCCTCCGATGGCCCGCAGGAACGTTGCCGCTGCCGCCGGCGCGCCGCCGGACGCGTGCGCCGAGACCACACGAGCGCTAAGGTCGGCCATCGAACGCAGTGCCGTGGCGTCGATGGCCTGGAGTGCCGGCGGCTCGTATGCGACGACCGCTGCGGCCCGAAGCGGAGCGGCGGCCGCCAGTGCCAGGGCCACGATCCCGCCGTAGCTATGGCCGACGAATGTGGCGCGGTCGATGCCTTCGGCGTCCAGAAGCGCCAGGGCGTCGGCGACCTGCACGTCCAGCGCCACGGGACGGGGACGGTCGAGCCGGCTGGCACCGCTGCCGCGACGGTCCGGCAGGACCACCGTTGCCCATTGCGCGACAAGCCGGGCGAGGGACCCGAGCTGCCGTCCCGTGGACAGGGTGGCATGGAGGAGCAGAACGCAGGGCGGCGCGCCGGCTTCTCCGGCACGGCGGGGTTCTCCGTCGCCCAGTCTGGGTGCGTCGAAGCGACGGTACGCAATCCGAACGCCGTCCGGTCGCACGAGATGGCGAATTGGCGGTAGCGCTCGGGCTTGCGCCCCAGCCAGGGCGGCCGAATCGGACGACCGCTCAACCTCGATTGGCGGCCGGGGCGGTAGCGCACGTTCGCTGCTGCGGAGAGGCGCGGCGTCGGCAGCCACTAGCTCTCGCAGCGCACTTCGCTGCAGTTTCGCCAGGCCCGTGCGTGGGATTGCAGGAACACGGACGATCTTGGCCGGTACCTTGAACCCGGCCAGGCGGTCGCGACAGAAGGCTTGAAGTTGCTCGTCGGTGACGGTCGCGCCAGGGCGGATAACGACCGCCGCCACGGGAACGGCGCCCCAGCGCAGGTCCAGCCGACCCGCCACGCCAGCATCGGCCACCGCCGGGTGGCTGGTCAGCACGGCCTCTACCTCGGCCGGGTAGACGTTCTCTCCGCCTGAGACGATCAGGTCGAGCCGCCGATCCGCAAGCGTGAGGTAGCCGTCTTCGTCGAGTTCGCCGAGATCGCCGGTCCGATACCAACCGTCGGGCGCGAACGCCGCGGCGGTCTCCGCCCTTCGACCGAAGTAGCCCGCGAAGAGACTGGGGCCGCGGACCTCGATCTCGCCGATGCCGTCAGGCGAAGGTCGCACGACCCGCAGCTCGACCCCGGGCAGCGCTCGCCCCGCGGAACCAGCCCGAGACGCCACTTCCGTCGTCCGCAGGGCCGTCACGCCGGACGCCGTCTCCGTCATGCCGTAGGTTGCGATGACGGGCCAGCCCGAGGCCACCGCGCGAGCCACGAGGTCTGCCGGAGTCGGCCCGCCGCCGAGGAGCAGGGCGCGGAATCCCGACGGCGGAATTGCGCCGGGAGTCGAGTCGAGGAGTCGGGCGAGTTGGACGGCCACTAGCGAGGCGTGGCTAACTGGCGGAGCGCCCA
>JANYJI010000098.1 GCA_025358525.1 Chloroflexota bacterium
CAGACATCATCTCGAGATGGCCGCCCGGCTGAAGTCGTGGATCGAGAATCATCCCGACTTCGAGCTGATGGCGCCGGTTCCGTTCTCGCTTATCTGCTTCCGATATCGCCCCGCGGCGCTCGCCGGACGGGAGTTCGAGTCGGAGGTCGCTGCGCAGCTCGACGACCTGAACCTCCGCCTAATGGACGCCGTAACCCGGACCGGGCAGGCGTTTCTGTCCCATACCAGGCTGTACGGCCGGTTCGCGATTCGGCTCAACGTTTCAAACCTCAGGATCGAAGATTCGGACTTGGAACTCGTATGGGCGACCGTCCGACGCGAGGCGGAGAACCTCGGTTCGACGGCCGAGTAGAGCGCTGACCGCTGCCGCCGAGGCTAGGGCCGTCAGGGCGGTACGATGGCGTCATGAATCCCCGCCCTTCTCAACGAGTCGCCGCGGCGATAACGGTCGTGGCTGCGCCCTGTGTGATCCTTGCCGCAGCTATCCTCCTCTTCCTCAATCCGATCTGGATCGGCTTCGACCAGGACCGGAGCGACGTAGCGCGTTTGACCGGATACACGCCGGCTCAGGTCCGAGACGTCACCGGTAGCATTCTTTCGGACCTGGTCTTTGGGCCACCAGTTTTCGACGTCAAGGTCAACGACGCTCCGGTGTTAGCTGCGCGAGAGCAGAGGCACATGGTCGACGTGCGGACGGTCCTGCTGGGCCTCGGCCTCGTGGCCCTGGCCGCGACCGTCGCGCTGGCCGCGGTTGGACTTGCCAGCCGCGGGCGACGCTGGTTCTGGCGGGCCGTCGGGACCGGGGCCTCGGCGCTCGTGGGGGGAGTCATCGTGGTCGGCCTGGGTTTCGCCATCTTCTTCGATCAGGCCTTCGAACTATTCCACGAAATCTTCTTCCCGCCGGGTACCTACATGTTCGATCCTCGAACCGACAGGCTAGTTCAGCTTTTCCCTGACCAGTTCTGGTCGGAGACCAGCGTCGCGATAGCCGTTGCCGTCCTCGCGCTGGCTGTCGTCGTCGCCCTCGGAGCCCGACGATTGGGCCGTGACTCGGTGACATCGCCGGCGGCCACTGGGGAGGCCACGTGACCTGGAGCGTGCCGCTGGGCCGGATGTTCGACACGGAGATTCGGGCTCATTGGACTTGGATCATCGTCCTGGCCTTCATTGCTGTCGTCTTCAACGCCGACCTGAGCGCTCAGGCGACTGCCCCGGCTGGCTGGAATGGGGCGTGGGCGTGGGGTACGTCCATCGCCACGGCGGCCCTTGTTTTCGCCTCCGTGACGGTTCACGAGCTTGCTCACGTGGCAATAGCGCGTCGAAACGGGATGGGCAGTCCGGCCGTGGTCATCCAGTTGGTCGGCGGTGCCTTCGTCATGGAAGTCAAGCCGAAGACCCCAGGCGCGGAATTCTGCGTCGCTTTTGCCGGCTCTGCGCTTAGCTTTCTGTTGACCCTCCTATTTGGCGGAGTGACAGCCTTGTTGGCGTTTGGTCCTATCGACATGGGCCGCGCTCCGCTGGCGCTCCAGGCCCTCCAGTTCGTGGTATTTATTCTGGCTCTATTCAACGGCTTCCTCGGCGGCGTCAATCTCATACCCGGCTATCCCCTCGACGGTGCCCGTATCGTGCACGCCATCGCCTGGCGTAGTACCGGCGACGAGGCAACGGCGTCTGCGGCAGCGGTCAGACTGGGGCGATACATGGGCCTGTCACTGATTGCTACCGGAGTCATGGTTGCCTTCTACGTCGACGGTTTGGCCGGACTCTCCCTGGGGGTGGGTGGCTGGCTGATCGCCGGTTCGAGCAAAATCCTGGATCGGCGCAGCCAGCTTCAGGCCCTTGTTGCGGGGCTTCGCGTGGCCGACGTTGAGGACTCCGATCTGGCTCGCATTCCGCCACAACTCACGCTCGACGTCTTCGCCGCCGCGTACCTGACGGAGCGCACTGGCGCCGCCGCGCTGGTGGTACGGGGCGGCGAGCTGCTGGGGCTTATCGGCACGGCCCAGATCCGCCGCATTCCCAAGCGAACATGGACCACCACCCGAACGGAGCAGGCCATGGTCCCGATCGCGTCCGTTCCAAGCACCTCCCGAGACTCGGACCTGTGGGCTGCGCTGGAGATACTTGAACGGACCGGTCTCGACGCCATGCTTGTCAGTGGCGGCGACGATGGGCCGACTCTGATGACTCGCAGGGCCGTCGCGCGCCTCGTCCATGAACGGGCAGAAGTGCGGCAGCGGGAGCTACTTGCCGGCGGCCAGGTCAAGAAAGGCCGCTTTGGTGGGCGCTAAGACCGCGGCTCGGATCCTCGCGACAGGGGCCGACGATGGCCTTGCGTCCGTGGCGGACGGGCGGATTAGCATGGAAGTAGTGGAGGAAGTCTTGCTATGCCCTCGAACGTGAAGCCAGGCGACCATATGTTCGAGGACAATTCGCGGTCGGAGCGTCGTCGTTCCGGCCATATCGAGAGGATGGGGCGGCCCCGCATGAGCGATGTAACGAATCAGCCCGTCGTTCCGCGTCGCGCGGTGGCCGAGGCCGAGGTCGTTGTCTCCCAGGAAACCCTGAGCGCCATCGTTGACGGCACGAATCCCAAGGGCGATGTCCTGAGCGTGGCCGAGCTGGCGGGCGTCATGGCCGCCAAGAGGGCAGGGGATCTGGTGCCCCTAGCGCATTCCATCCCTCTGACAGAGTTGCTGGTGAACGCGGTCCCCGACCGGGCCGCAAGCTCGGTCCGGATTCGTGCCGAGACTGCCACCATCGGGCAGAGCGGCGTCGAGATGGAGGCCTTGACCGCTGCTGCCGTTGCTGCGCTCACGGTTTACGACATGGTTCGCGAGTTCGAGCCCGGGGCCATCATCCGGTCTGTCCGGCTGGTGACGAGTTCTGGCGGTCAGCCGGACGAGTGGCGGCGGGCGCCAGATCTGGCGGAGGGCCCACGACCTCCGCGAGGGGCGCGAATCGCGGGCCGCGTTGGCGGCGGACCCAGACCGGGCGCGGTGACCAGGACGATTTCTCGCCGCCGAACGCCCTAGTTGGACTCACCGATCGGCATCCAAGCCGCTACAGTGAGCGAGGCGTATCTGGGGGCGGCTGGCAATCCCGTCGCAGGCTCGCCCCCGCAATCGAACTATCGGGGCTGAGGATCGGTCCATGTCGAGCAGTGTGTTTGTGCCGCTGATCGTCTTCTTCGCGCTTGCCCTGCCCATCCTCTTTTTGTTGTGGCGTGTCTTGGTGGTGGGCGGGGAGTTGCGACGCGACGCCGCCCATGGTCGCACCGCCCTGGACATAGCCCGTCGAGTGGACATTTCGTTAGCCGAACTGGCCGACCTGATCGACGAGTTGCGCCGACGAAAGGCCGATCCCGATGCGAGCGCCGACAGTCTCCGTGCGGCAGCTGAGGCGCTCCGTCACTACGCCCGGGAAGCGGAGCAAGTCGACAAGCGCGTGATACGTCTCCCCGGCTCGCCAACGTTTGGCTCCGAGATCGAGCGGGCTCAGCGGGCCGTGGACCTCATCGAACACGGCCGAGCCTTAATGCTTGACGTGAAGGAGGATCGCTTTGCCGAGGGAGAGACATCGGTAAAGCGAGGCTACCTTAACCTGCTTCATGCCCGTGACGCCTTGAAGGCGCGGGCGCGTCAGATAGCCGACGAGGCTTCCAAACCGGCCCATCGAGTGCCGAAACCGCGGAGCGGGAACGGCTGACGGCTGAGACAAGAGGGCGGGCAGGTGGTGCTATTCTCCTGAGCCCAGAGAGTGGTGGACGAGGAGGACGGATCGAATGCGTTGTCCGCGGTGCGGCGAGCGAGAGACACGGGTGGTTGATTCCCGTGATCTCGACGAGGCAAGCATCCGACGGCGCCGCGAATGCGAGACCTGCGGAGCGCGGTTCACGACGTACGAGCGAATAGAGGCGCCGCGTCTGATCGTCGTCAAGCGCGATGGCTCGCGTCAGGACTTCGACCGCGAGAGACTTGTGTCGGGCTTCCGAAAGGCGCTGACGCGCCGACCGGTGCCGGACGATGCGGCCGAAAGGGCCGCCGACCAGATCGAGGTTCAGCTCCGGGCCGGCGGGGCCACTGAGGTGATCTCGTCCGAGATTGGCAAGATGGCGATGGACAAGCTGCGGACACTCGATCAGATCGCCTACATCCGCTTCGCCAGCGTCTACCAAAGCTTCGATGATCTCGAAACACTCAAGCGTGAGGTCGATAACCTGTATGCCCAGCGCGAGAGCGGGGCAGCGGTCAAATGAGCGTCCTGTCAGACCGCGACATCGCCACCCAGCTCACGGCCTGCCGCATTCGGGTCGATCCCTACGATCCCGCCGACCTCCAGCCCTCCTCGGTAGACCTTCACCTCGATCGCAGCTTCCGCGTCTTTCGAAACACTCGCTATGCGTTCATCGATGTCAGGTCGCCCCAGCCTGACCTGACCGAGTTGCTGACCATCGCCGACGAAGAGCCGTTCATCCTGCATCCCGGCGAATTCGTCCTGGGTCAGACAATCGAGTGGGTGGAGCTGCCGGACGACATCGTCGCCCGCCTGGAGGGCAAGTCGTCTCTCGGCCGGCTCGGACTGCTGATCCATTCGACCGCTGGCTACGTCGATCCCGGTTGGAAGGGCAACCTGACCCTGGAGCTCTCGAATGTTGCCAACCTCCCGATCGCCCTCTACTTCGGCATGAAGATTGGGCAGATCAGCTTTTTCGAGATGTCGAGCCCGGTCGATCGACCGTACGGTTCGGCCGGTCTTGGTTCGAAGTATCAGGGCCAGTCCGAGCCGACGGCTTCAGCGATTTTCGAGGACTTCGACCGCGGGCGACGCACCGCGTCTGCGCCTGTAGTTCGCGACCGCGGCGCGGGCTCTTCGGAGCGGCCAACTCGATGACGACCATGAACGACGCCGTCCACTGGTCGGCCGAACTTGGTGGCGGGACCAGGATCGCGTTGATCCAGGCTGGCCGTTTCCGCTCCGACGCCGGGGCACTGCTGGGCGTCGTGCCGCGGATTATGTGGAATGGCCTGGTGGCCGGAGAGATCGACGAAGACCACCGCCTGCTCCAAGCCTTGAACTGCCTCCTCGTGGAGACGCCGGCCGGCCGGGTCCTCGTGGAAACGGGCATCGGCGATCGCATTAGCGCCAAGGGCCGGGCGATGCGCCGTTACGAAGGGCCGTGGATCCTGCCGGCGCTGGAGGCGGCGGGATTTGCCCCGGACAGCGTGGACGCCATCGCCGTCAGTCATCTCCACTACGACCACGCCGGGGGCGTGCTAAGTGCCGACGGGTCGAGGGCGTTCCCCCGGGCCAGGTTCATCGCCCAACGCTCGGAGTGGGAAATCGCCCTTGCCGAGAACCCTCGGCTCGTGGCCAGCTACGACCAGCCCGAACTCCGCCTCGTTCGAGACCTGGGACTGGAGTCGGCGTCGGACGGCGAGGCCGAGATCCTGCCCGGTGTTACGGTCATTCCAACAGGCGGCCACTCGGCCGGGCATCAGGGAGTGCTCGTGCGGGGCCGCGACCGGACCGTGGCCTTCTTCGGTGACCTATGCATGAGGCCGTGGAGCGCCAATCCCAAGTGGATCACGGCCTTCGACGACTTCCCGCTCGAGTCTGTCGCGGCCAAGGTAGCGCTCTTCAACCGGGCCGCTGACGAGGGCTGGACCATCGTGCTCTCACACGAGCCGGTGCATCCCGTGGGTCGCATCGTCCGCGACCGCGACCGCTTCGAGTTCGAAGCGCTCGTCTAGGCGCAGTCCTCTCGGAGCGAGGCTGACCCGCGGTAAT
This sequence comes from Chloroflexota bacterium, assembly GCA_025358525.1. Taxonomy (GTDB): domain Bacteria; phylum Chloroflexota; class Limnocylindria; order Limnocylindrales; family CSP1-4; genus Fen-1039. Next base: position 5,791 of record JANYJI010000098.1, read on the forward strand.
TGCCGCGCCGTGAGCCGGACGAGGTAACATCGCCGCCGAGCCCCCGTAGCTCAGTGGATAGAGCGCCGCCGTCCTAAGGCGGGCGTCGTCGGTTCGAGTCCGGCCGGGGGCGCCAAAGCCTGTGTCGCGAGGGGCGGCATTCGTGCCGTTCAACGTATCGGGAGGCAACCCATGCGTTTTCGCAGCGCCGCCCTCACCGTCATCGTCTTCGCGGTCGCTATGGCTTTCATGGAATCGGCCGTTGTCATCTACCTGCAGCGCGCCCTGGCGATCACGCCGGACCAGCTGTTTCCGTTGCGCGGTCCTGAGGTCGTCGGAAACTTGACCTCGATCGAGGTTGGCCGCGAGGCGGCAACCCTGCTCATGCTCGTTGCCGTCGGCTTCCTGGCCGGCCGGCGCTGGGTGGATCGGCTGGCCTGGACGGCCGTGGCCTTCGGCGTTTGGGACATCGGCTATTACGTCTGGCTGTGGGTTTTCGTAGGCTGGCCGCCCTCGCCGGGCACGTGGGATGTTCTGTTCCTGATCCCGCTGCCCTGGACGGGACCTGTTTGGGCGCCGATGGCCGTGAGTGCTGCCCTGATCGGGTTTGGCCTGCGGGCAGCGCACCTGACCGCGGCCGGGCGACCGCCGCGTGTTGGGCGTGCCGTCTGTGGGGCGGGCCTCGGAGGTGGGGCGATCGTGGTCCTGAGCTTTCTGGCGAACGCCCAAGCGATCCTGGAGGGTGGTCTGCCAGGTTGGTACCCGTGGCCGGTCTTCTGGCTGGGTATGGCCACAGCCCTGAGCGCGGCTGTAGTGGCAATGCGGAGCGGGGCAGGGAATAGCCCTAAAACGGCGGCCTGAACCCAATTACGGGCTCTCATGGCCTCTTGCGGGCGGAGTCTCGTCCGATTCCTACTGAGGATCGCGTACACCGCAGAACTGCGGCGGACGGTTCGAACCCCAGCCCGAGGAGAAGCGATGCAACCGGCGGTTCGAACGGACTTCCATGAACTGCTCGTTCCGCTGCTGGATATGGCCGAGTCCATGGTCGAGGCGACGGGTGGCTTTCGACCCTTTGGGGCGCGAGTTGCGGCCGGCGGCCAGCTGGCTTTGATCGACGTGACTCCCACGCTGCACAGGCCGTCGAACCCGCTGATCATAGACGCGCTCTACGCGACGTTCCGCCTGGAGGCGCGGGCCGGAACCATTCGGGCCTGCGCCGTGTGTTGGGACGCGCTCGTTCCGCGGGAAGAGGGCGGCGGCCTGATGGACGCCATCGCGATCGGCCTCGAACACCGCGACGGAGACCCCACCATCGTCCTGTGCGGATATGAGCGCGAGCCTGCAGGCGGGGTAAGGTTCGAAGACCCGGTGACGTCCGCCGGCCGCCCTCACGTCTTCGGCAACGTGATGTTTGCCTGATCAGAGGTCCCCGCGGGCGGCGGCGTCGGGCGAGGCCGGATTCGCTGAGGTTGGTTCTCTATTCGGGCTTGGGCAACAACGCTCGATGCCTCGCCCGGCCTTCCCTTGTATCCTCCCGACGCGCGACGACTTGCCCAAGTCAGAACCGAGTCGTTGCCAGCCTTGAGGAGTCGCGCCCGCATGATCCGGTCCGGGAATCGTCAGACCAGCGATCGAGTCTGGGCTGCGGCCTATTTGGGACTGTGCGCCCTCATGGTGGCGGTCGGCTGGACAGCGGTAGTGGTGATCGTTCCTGTCACCAATGCGGGCGGCACTCCCGAGCCTGTGGCCAAGGCCACGTCCTCCGGCTCGGTTTCGGGGGCTGGCACCCCGATGGCCAGCAACGCGTTTATGAGTAGCTCCCTAAACCCGTCGGCGCCCGATACGTCGGCGCCCGAACCGGCGGCGACACCGACCAAGGCTCCGTTCCAGCTGGACCTCTTCCAGCCCGGAACGTTCGTTTCGCAGACGAACCGCGACTACTGTACGGCCGGCGCCATCCAGAACATGCTTAACATCATCGGCCCCACCGTGGACCTAACGACCGGCCGTCAGAAGCAGATCGCCGATGTGCTCGTGTCGCTGACAACCCGCCAGGACAGCTACAACGGCGGCTTCGGCCCGGACGGTTGGGCTCTCACTATGACAAAGCTTGGAGGCGGCAACTACAAGCTAGTCATCGACGCAACCTTTGACCAGGCAATGCGTGACGCGACCGTTGCCCTAAGTCGCACCTCTCGGCCGGTCGGGCTGTTGACATGGTGGGGCGCCCATTCCTGGGTCATGACCGGCTTCAGGGCGGACGCGGACCCGGCTCTCTTCCCGGAAAGTTTCAAACTCAAGGGTGCCTACATCGTCGATCCGTACTATCCGCGTTTCAGTAACATTTGGGGCCAGACACTCGGGCCCGACGCATACCGCGACATGACGGCTATGGCGAAGAACTACATCGGCTGGAAGCGGCCCGAAGGCCACTATCCCGATCGCGACGGCAAGTGGCTGCTGGTCATCCCCGTCGACTGACCTCGCTGCGGGGCGGCGCGATGGGGCGGCGTGCGGGGCGGATACCCCGCCGGCCCGGGCTCAGGCCTCAGTCGTGGCAGCCCTGGCAGCGCCCCGAAATGGTCACGTGGGAGAGGTCGACGGCGAAGCCGAGGTCCGCGGCCAGCGCAGCAACGATGACCGAGCCGGTTTCGGGCCGGATTTCCCAGGTCGCGCCACAGCCCACGCAGTAGAGATGGCCGTGGACCTGCTCGGGCAGGACGTGGTATTCCTCGCGACCGTCTGGCCCGTGGCCATGTTTGATGAGCCCGAACTCCTCCAGCACGTCCAGCGTTCGATAGACCGTGGATGGGGTAGTGGTTCCATCGCGCTCGCGGCAGCGGCTGATCAACTCCGTCGCGGTCACATGCCCCTGGTGCTCGCGCAAGACCTCAACGAGGGTGCGTCGTTGGGGCGTCCAGCGCAGACCGCTGGCGCGCAAGCGGGCTGACACCCCGTCCCAGGGACTGGGCTGCGGCACTCCTTCGATGGGGTTTATCGTGGCAGACGGCACCTTATCTTCCCTTTCCTTCGGCTCCACTGTAACCAACTGCGCCAGAGGCGTGGACTCTGGGCTAGCGCAACACGTTGCAACAGCCTTTCGTTTCGTGTGGCGGTACGCGACGGCGCTTGAGAGGAGTCGGCCGTGGCGCTCGTCGGAAGGGCCCGTCTGCCGACTGACCCGATCCGTTGGTCAGGTCCCGCCAGTCGCCCGGCCCCCCACGCAAGAGGGCGCTGACGACGGACCTTACAGGGGCCACAATGGATGGCCATGGAGAGTTGCCACTCGGACTGGAGTCTGCTCGATTGACGCAGGCAGCAGCTTACGATGCCGACGGGGACGTGGTTGTCGCGACTTCCTCGACTCGTTACGAGCTTCTAGACAGCGAGGATGAGAGGGCGGCCCGAGAGCGTCTCTTCGACGACATCCTGGCCTCAGTAGAGCTCATCCTGGTCGCCGACGGTGCCGCCTTCTGGCGCGAGGAACCCGATCACTCGCTTGTCCTGACGGCCAGCCGGTCGATCCCGAAGGACGTTCTCGAGGCCTTCGATCGTCACGTCACGACGCCACTGCAGTCGATCATGCAGCGTTGGCCCGAGAGCCCGCTCGTGGCTGTGCCAATCAACGACCCCACGAATCAGATCGCCGAGGAGATCCGACAGGTCACGGAGAAAGAGGAGATAGCCGGCCTGGCCGGCGTTCCCTGCCGGGTCCTGGGCGAGATGCTCGGCATGCTCGTCGTCGTGCATGGGCGGCCCCATCCATGGACGGTGCGTGACCTCGGCCTGGCAGCCGGCCTGGCCGGGCAGCTAGCCACCGCCATGCAGAACGCCCGGTTGTACGCATCGGTTAGGTCACTCGCCAACCGGCTCGCCGCGATCCACGAGCTGAACCTGCGAATCAACCAGTTGCGGGATGTGGAAGCAATCGGCGAGGCCATCGTGTCTGAGGTCGGCAGGCTGGTGGACTGTGACACGGTCCGCGTCTATCGACTTGACCCAGAAGACAAGGTTTTTCGCCCGGTAGCCGCCTCGGGAACGTTCGTCGGCATCGAGTCGCCGCTTCTCGAAGCGCTCTCAATGGGTCATGGTGAGACTCTCCCAGGCTGGGTCGCCAAGCGAAACGAGTCCCTGATAATCCCCGATGCTTCGGTCGAACGGCTTTCCATTTGCCGCTCGACCTGTGGCCCCGAATCGCTCCTGCTTGTGCCGATGTCGTACGGCGACGCGGTTCAGGGCGTCCTCGTCGTATCGAAGGAAGGCGTCGACAAGTACGGTCGCGAGGACGAACAGGCGCTTTCGATCTTCGGACGGTACGCTGCCCAAGCACTGGTGAATGCCGACAACCTCAAGCAACTCGGGAAGCAGCACGCTCTTCTCGAACAGCAAGTTGCCGCCGAACGCCAGCTGCTCGGCGTCAGCGAGCAGCTCGTCTCCACGCTCGATCCGCGGCGCGTGCTGGAGCAGATAGCCGACACCATTGGCAGGGTCGTCAGGTACGACCGGCTGACGATTTACCGCTACGAGGTCGAGCCCGTGGGCATCGAGGCCGTGCTCTCGCGGGCCGATTCGGGCGACGCGGCGCCTGCGCCGACGGATGGCTCGCTAGACGAGGGTCTGACCAGCTGGGTCATTGGTAGGGGCGATGCTGTCTATGCCAATGACATCGGTGAGGATGTTCTGGCTGCCGGCCCGGACACCGACGATGGCCTGCGGGGGCCAGACGAGTCAGGCTCGCTCCGCTCGCGGCGCTCCAACCGGGACTCACGCGTTGCTCAAAACATCATCGTCGTGCCGCTGCGCGTCCGAGGCCAGGTCTTCGGTAGTTTGAACCTGACCCGCGTTGGCGGGCCGGAGGCCCATTTCACTGAGCACGAGTTCGAACTCAGCAAGCTCTTTGCGGGTCAGGCTTCGATCGCGCTGCAGAACGCGGAGGCGCACGTCACCGTTGCCAGCCGAGCGGATCTCGATGCGTTGACTGGATTGCGAAACCACGGCACCTTCCAGCGCGATCTGGCGAGCCTCATCGAAACCGGGGATCCGTTCTCGCTGCTGATGATGGACCTCGACTCATTCAAGGCATTTAACGATACCTACGGCCACCCGGCCGGCGACGCTCTGCTTCAGACCGTAGCCAAGGCGATCGTCACCGCGACACGACAGAACGACCAGGCCTACCGCTACGGCGGCGACGAGTTCGCCCTCCTGCTTGTCGGCGCCTCGCGCAGCCACGCTGAGGAAGTGGCGGCCCGCGTCCGATCGACAGTTCGCGAGACCGTTCGTGGCTCGGCAGTGGGCGGTGTCGGGGTGCACGTCACCGCCTCGGTCGGCGCGGCTCACTGGCCGGCCGACGGTCGCTCCAAGGGGCAGCTCGTGGAGGCCGCCGACGCGGAGCTCTACCGGTGGAAGCGCCAGCGCAGCGACAACGGCGGTACGGAGTCTCCAGCCGCCGATTCGGGCGTGACAGAGCCCGAGCCGTCTCTGCTCGATGCCGCGCGCGACCTGCTGGCTACTTCGAGTGTGGACGAAGTGGCCACGGTCATAGTCCGGCACGCGGCCGCGCTTCTGGGGGCCGACGACTCGTTCGCGGCCCTGTCGGACGAGCTGGCAGACCAAGCGCGCCCCGGTCTGTCTGCAGTTGGGTCCGCCTCGGCTCCGTCAGGCAAACCCTCAATGCACCAGGTCGCGGCATTGGGACTCTTCGTCGACCGGCCCCGGCATCTGCGCCGCGGCGCAGCTGGAGGCCTGTGGGGCCGTGTCTGGCAGTCCGGTCTAGCAATCCTCGACGACGTCGGGGCGGAGAGGCGAGTCGGCTTCGCTTTGAAGGTAGACGGTCGGGTTGCCGGAGTGGTGGGGGCGGTTGCCTCAGCGAACGGCGCGATGCGCGATCGGCAGCAAGCGGCCACTCTCCTCGCGGACCTTGCGTCCATTGCTCTGCAGCGAGCCGTTGCGCACGACCGCCGCAATCGAGGCTAGTAACCGCAGATAGAGGCACGGCGGCGGCCGCGGACCGGGACGCCTCTCGGGCCGCCTCCGGTGGCAGAGGCGACCCAACCCCGTCCCTCCTATACTCCCGCCATGCCACGGCTAAATCGACCAGCCACCTGCCGATCTCGATGCGTCCGATGAGTCCCTACTACCCGGAGCCACTCGGCGGCGGGCGGCGGCCCAGCCGGACCAAGCGCATGGCCCTGCTGCTCGCGGCCACGGGTCTGGTGGCTGCCGTCGCTATGAGCGTTGCCTGGCGGCCGTCTGTCACGGGCGCGGCCAGTGACAGCATCACCATTCTTGGCGCGTCGGCTTCGTCACTGGACCCGGCCATTCAGTCGGACGCCGGCAGCGCCGAGGTCGTGGCGCAGGTCTTCGAATCGCTGACTGCGATCGATGCTTCTCTCCGCGTCCAGCCGGCCCTGGCCGCTACATGGGTGACTCAGGATGGTGGCAGAAAGATCGTCTTTCACCTACGCGGCAATCTGCTTTTCTCCAACGGGGCTCCGCTGACGGCATCGAACGTGGTGTCGAGCTGGATGCGCGTGCTCAACCCGAAAACGTCGAGTCAGCTGGCCTCGCTCCTCGACGACGTCGTGGGGGCCAGGGCGTATCGGGAGGGCAAGAGCCAGTCCTCCGCGGTCGGCATCAAGGCCGTCGGCTCGGGCGATGTCGAGGTCACTCTGGTGAGCCCTGCGGCCGACTTCGCCTCGATCGCATCGAGCCCCACGTTGGCCGTTGTGCCGTCCGACATCGACTCCAACGCAGGCATCCTGGAGGCTGGATCGTTCGTCGGGAGTGGCGCCTACGTGGTCAGCGGTTTGACCGCAACCGAGACGACGCTGGCCGCCAATTCGCACTACTGGGCCGGCCCTCCTGCAATTTCGACTATCCACTTGATGAGCGACATCGGCGGCAAGAGTCCCGTTGCTGAGTTCGAGGCCGGCCGGTTGGACTACACCCCGATCTCGTTGTACGACGCAGCCTGGATCGCCTACGACACGAAGCTCGGCCCGTCGCTGCGTATCGAGCCGTCGCCGTCGGTCGAGTACTACGGCTTCAATACAACGAAGGCGCCGTTCAACAGCGTCCACGTGCGGCGAGCCTTCGCCATGGGCATTGACTGGCGGCGGATCGTCACGCTTCTGTCTCACCCGCTGGAATCGCCGGCCACGGGCATGGTTCCGTCGGGCGTGGCGGGCCACAGCTCGACAGACTACGGCCCCAAGTTCGATGTCGCGGCGGCCAAGTCTGAGCTGGCGGCGGCCGGCTTCCCCAATGGCGAGGGTTTTCCGAGGATAACGCTGGCCACAGGGGGAGCGACACTCGATGCGGCCATAATCAGGCAGCTCCACGACAACCTCGGGATCCAAATCGGCTACGAGACGCTGGACGGGCCAACGTATAACCAGCGCCTTCTCTCGGACCCGCCGGCGATGTGGCAGATGGGTTGGGTAGCCGACTATCCGGGTGCGAACGACTTCCTGGGCCTCCTGCTCGGCAGCGGAACCACCAACAACTTCGGCCGCTGGTCCTCCCCGGACTTCGATGCCGCCGTTCAAGGGGCGCTCTCCGCCACCGATTCGACAGCGATGCAGCGTTCCTTTGACCAGGCCCAAGCAGTCGTGGCCGACCAGGTGCCGGTCATACCGGTCGATTACGGTGGTGGCTACTCGTTGGCCGCGAAGGGCCTTCTCGGGGCCAGCCCCAACGGCCAGGGCCTCGTCCGCTACGCCGGTCTGGCGTGGAGCTCCAACCGATGATCAAGAGGCAGGGCTCCGCGGCTTACCGCGTCTCTGCGATTTTCGTTGCCGGCCTACTCGGCCTGCTTGCTCTGGCCGGGCCGGTCAGCGCCGACTCCGCCAGCTTCGGCACGCCGACGGCGATCACGACCTTCGGCAAGGGGATCGTCATGAGCCAGCCCGTCAGCGGAGCTTCGTTCAGCGAGGCGGACCTCGTCCTGACCCTGCCCGGCGACATCGGGCCCTCCGTGATCAAGATCAAGAACCCGGTATCTCCTCTGACCTATACGTTCGACACGTCGAAAGGCCAGATCCAACCGAATACAAGGGTCACCGCACGGTTCCAGGTGGTCTTGGCGGACGGCAGCACCCAGCAGGGTTCTGAGATCAAGATCACCTACGTCGACGACCGCTTCCACTGGCAGACCAAGAGCGGATCGTTTGTCACGCTGCACTGGTACGACGGCAATGCGGCATTCGCTGAGCAGGCCTTAGCCATGGGGGACGACGGCATCTCCAAGTCGGCCAAGTTCTTGGGCGTGACCGAGACGCAGCCAATCGATTTCTATGTCTATGCCGACCAGCAGTCCTTCTACGACGCCCTCGGGCCGGGGACCCGCGAGAACGTCGGTGGCGAAGCGAACACTGTTACCAGGACCCTCTTTGCCCTGATCCCGCCAACCGACCTCGGGTACGCCAGGACGGTTGTACCGCATGAACTAACGCATGTGGTTTTCGACGATGCCACCACGAACCCCTACCATGCGCCGCCGCGCTGGCTCAACGAGGGCCTGGCCGTCTACCTGTCAGAGGGCTATGGAAGCAGCGACCAATCGAAGGTCGCGCAGTCGGCCAGGTCGAAGACGCTCATGCCGCTGCCTGCTCTCACCGGCCAGTTCCCGACTACGGCCGATCGCTTCTACCTGGCCTACGCCGAGTCGGTCTCGGCCGTCGACTACTTGATTCGCAAATATGGCCAGGCGTCCTTCCAGAAGCTCGTCAGGACCTACAGCACCGGGGCGTCAGATGACGAAGCCTTCACGACGGCCTTCGGGGTTGACACGGCAGCCGTGAACAAGGGTTGGCTGGCCGACACCGGCATCACCTCGTCTCAGACGTTTGGGCCCCAAACGGCGCCGGGGGGGCCGGTTCCACCGGGTTGGACGACGAGCGGACAAGGACCTGGGGGCCAACCCGGAGACGGCTCGCCCTCGACCGGTCTCCTGGTCGCGGCCGTTCTTGCTCTCGGCGGCGTGGTGCTGCTGGGCGTCGCGGTCATGATGCACGTCCTGGGTCGCAACGCCCAGCCGCACCTCTGATAATCTGAGTGGCCGCCATGTATGACCCTATCGCAGCCAATCGATGCGGGCTCGAATAGTGCCCGCAGATCAGTCGTCGGTCGTCTCGTTTCGCCTTGGCGATATCGTGCGACTGCGACGCGTCCACCCGTGCGGCGGCCAGGAGTGGCTCGTCGACAGGCTGGGCGCGGATATTGGCTTGCGCTGCCGTATGTGCGGTAGGCACGTCTTGCTCGAGCGGCGGACCCTGGAGCGACGCTTGATCGACTTCACGGCGCGGGGCGACCTGGCGATCAGCCAGGCGGTGGCGCCGGCCGCCCGCGATGGCGCAGGCACGAGTCCCGGCGGAAAGCGATGAACGGGGGGGTCTCGCCCGATACGGCCGAACTTCCGGGCCAAGGCAACGGGCGCTTGCCGGAGGAGTCGATGGTCGACGTAGGCGGCACGGCCGTCCTGGCCAATCGTCCGTTCCTGCTTCTCTGGCTGGCCCAGTTGTCGACGCAGGTCGGCGGCAACATGGTCATCTACGGCCTGACGATCATCATCACTGCCGCATACGCATCCAGCAGCCCAATCAGCGCGCTGTTTCTGAGTTTTCTCCTCCCGGCCATCATCTTCTCGGCGATTGCCGGCGTCTTCGTGGACCGCGTAGACAGGCGGCACCTGCTGATCGTCACCAACTTCCTGCGCGGCTTAGCGTTTCTGGCGCTCTTCTTCGGTGGCAACAACCTGCTGGTCGTATACCTGTTGATGATCTTCGTCTCTACCGTGACCACATTCTTCGGGCCTGCCGAGGCGTCGATGATCCCGTTCCTGGTCCCCAAGAACCAGCTGATTTCTGCCAACGGGCTCTTCATCCTCACTACGAACGTGGCCTTTGTCCTCGGCTTCGCGGTCCTGGGTCCGTTCGTGGTCGCTCTGGCCAGCGCCCAGATACTCATCCTTGTGGTGGCCGCGCTCTACTTCGTGGCGGCCGTTTTCTGCTGGACCCTGCCGTCCTCTCCGCCATCGCGTGCCGAAGGCGTGACCGCCGGCCAAACGGTAGCCGAGGCGGAGCTGGCCGTCGGGACGATGGTGAGCCAATTCAAAGAGGGGATCACATACATACGAGAGCACCGCAGCGTCGGCTGGTCGCTGTCGTATCTCGGCATCACGGGCGCCCTCGTCGGGATCCTCGGAACCCTGGGTCCGAAATTTGCGCAAGTTACTCTCGGTCTCGGCCCTAAGGATTTTGCGCTCATCGTCCTGCCGCTTGGACTCGGCATCGCGATGGGGATCCTGGTCCTCAACTCATATGGCCGTTTCCTGCCGCGTCGTCGCACGATCGAAGTCGGCATCATCAGCATGGGCGTGCTGCTTGTCTTGCTGTCGCTGGTTGGACCGATTTCGCGCTTCCTGCGCGAAAGCGCAGCTTCCACCGGGCTTGCCGACGCCAGCCGAGTGGTGTCGCTGCTTGCTCTCGTGATGGGCATCGCATTCCTAATAGGTGCCGCCTATGCGTTGGTGGCCATTTCAGCCCAGACACAGCTGCAGGAGGAGTTGCCGGAAGACGTACGGGGCCGCGTCTTCGGCGTCTTGGGTATGCTCGTTTCGATCTCAAGCCTTGCACCGATCGTGGTCGTTGGTCCTGTCGCCGACATCGTCGGGCGAGAGCCCGTGATCCTGGTTGCGGGCGTCATCGTTTCGTTGTGGGGAGTCGCCAGCCTCGCGAGCCGCGGAGTGCGGCCTGGAGAATCCGCCCGGGCACCCCAGGTCCCGAGTGGTGCACCGATCGATCCGGTTACGGCTGCCATATCCCCGAATGACTTCGGAACCGCGGCCATGGTGGGGCCGACGCCGCCATCGGGTGTTCCTGGACGCGCCAGCGAGGACGACAAATCGCCTCGATGAACGGCGCCGATAGCGTCGACCGTCCCACCTCTCAAGGGCCGGCGGAGACGCCAGCCGAGACTCCCCGGACATGGCGGGTCGCGGCCCTCGGGATCCTCGTCGGCGGGACGGCAGTTGGTCTCCTCGCCGGACACAGGAAACTCGGTCGCGCCGTCCCGCTGATCACGGCCGGGGTGGCCCTCGGTTGCGCCGTGCCCGTGGTCGTGGCATCTCGACGACCGCCCATCACGCCTGAAGCCGCCGCAGCCGCCCTTGACCGCGCAGATCGCAAGCCCACCTTCAGCATCGTTGTCGGAGCCCGAAACGAGGCGATCGTCCTGCGTCGGCTCGTCTTCGACGTCAGCCGTCAGGACTACCGAGCGACTACCGGCACGCCTCTCTTCGAGCTGATCGTCGTCGATGACCGCTCCATTGACGGTACCGCCGAGATCGTGCGGGCGGCTGCCATTGAGGCCGGGATCGCCGAGATTACGCGCGTGGTTTTGAGGCGTGGAACTGGACTGCCGGACGGCAAGGCAGCGGCCCTGACATCCGCTCAGCCCGACATCTGTAACGGCGACGCAGTTCTTGTCCTGGATGCCGATGCGCGCCTCGAGCCGTCGTTCCTCAGACGTGCGGCGGGCTACTTCGCCGCTGGGGCCAACGCGGTGACCGCTCGCCGCAGAATCTTGGACGCTGACTCGGGCTGGTTGGCAGGGGCCCAGGCCGATGAACAGACTCTCGACGGCGAACTCAACCGCGGCCGTTGGGCGATGGGTGGCTGCTCGGAGTTCCGGGGTAACGGGATCATGATCCGCCGCGAGCTGCTCGCGGCTGCGGGTGGCTGGCGTGCAGCAGCGCTAACGGAGGACATCGACCTCTCGAGCCGCATCGCGGTCATGTCTGGCGAACGCGTTGCCTGGGCTCTTGACGCGGAGGTGTGGGAGGAACCGGTCAGGACCGTGGATCGCCTGTGGCGGCAGCGCCTTCGCTGGGCCGAGGGGGCCTTCCGGCGCGCCTTCGAGCACGGTCCGGCGGTGGTAACCAGCGGGCGGCTGCCGGTCGGGGCGCGTCTCGATTTCGTGGCCTACGTCGGCCAGCTCGCGGTACCGGTTGTGGTTGCTGGCGCGGCAGTCTCGGCGGCCATCTCCGGCAGGCGTCGCGGTTTCGTCTCCATCGTGGCCGGATACCTGGGCGTCAGCGCGCTGCTTGGCTGGGATGCCCTGCGCTGGGACCGCGGGCGCGACGGTGGGCGCCTTGGCTACGCGGAGCGGGCTCGCCGGGTACTGCGAGTGTCGGTATTCAACGGGCTGTGGCTCTTGGTCGTGCCCCGTGCCCTGGCCGATTTGGCGTTTCGGCGGGGGCCGATCCGCTACGAGAAGATGGAACACGACGGGGTGGGGGATCCTGCCGCCGCGTTCGAGGCTGACCGAGAACCGCACTGAGGTCTGTCGCGGCGGCCCGGATGGCTTGGCTCCCAGCCCCCAGATAAGCCGCAGATAAGCGGAGCAGCGTAGCCTCGCGTGGTTTCGGGCTGCGACCACCCGGTAGTCGAGGACGAGGAGGGCCGCAGCCCACATCACGTGCCGCGTCTCGTCGGCGCGGCGTGCCCAACGAGGAGGTGGGCCATCGACTGACAGCCGGATGGGCATCCTCAAGCCGTCACCGGCCGAGTAAGCCCGCATCACAGATCCCGCCGCAGGCTTCTACCGCCCGCCTCATCAAGGAGGTCCCATGAAACGAGCGCAAATGTGGCTCGTTTCCATTCTGCTTGCGGTGTCGACGCTTGGTGCGACGGCGCAAGGTGCGTTCGCATACACGGGTCACGTGTGGTCCAACTCGGACGCCTTCAAGTCGATATGTCTCGGGTTCAATGACACGTACCCCCAGGCCATGTATTCGCTGGCGCAGAGCCAGCTGGCGCTGCTCGGCTATGCCCCAGTCTCGGGTGCGCTCGGGGCGTCGTTCACCAGATCGGCACTCCTAACCAACGTCTTCTACGACTACGCCGTCTACGCGCATACCCATGGCGACAACTACTGGGCGGCCTCCGGCTACCCCAACGTCGACTCCGGGATCTTGCAGGACCCAGGCGCCGGAAAGTGCAACAGTTCTTCGCGCGACATGATCCGTTCCAGTTCCATCAAGGCGGCCACGATGGGCACGCCGTACAACCTCGTGGTCATGTCGACCTGCAAGCTCGGCGCGATTGAAAGCACAATGCCCGGCGCCTTTCAGATCGAGAAGACGAAGTCATCGACCGAGCGGGAGTTCTACCTCGGCTACACATATCTCACATACGACAGCTCCGCATATCGATTTGAGCGAGCGTTCTGGAGCTACCTGAACGGCGACCCCAACCACACCAGAACGGTTTACCAGGCCTTCACGTACGCACAAAGCATCGGTGGATACGCTAGTCCGAACTCCGCCAACCCGTTCCAGGCCAACTGGTGGGGCAATCCCAACTACAACGGAACTCCAGGGTGAGCGAGATGCAGTGGCGTAAGCCAATTTCGGCAACCAGGTCGTTCCTCGCGGCCACGGCAATCGTCCTTGGTCTGGCGATTAGCGCTGGAAGTCTGACCGCCGCCAGCTCTCAACTTTCGATCGGCCCCGATCAGGTCGGGGTTGACTCTGCACGGGTCGTCGGGCCCGTGCAGAACGAAGCGGTCATCACCGCCGACGATCACCCCGCAGTCTTCGTCGGTGCCGACAAGGCCCGCGACGGCTTCGGTTTTCCGGTCGGCGTCAAGAAGGCCGGCCGACACGTTCACGACGGCTTCCAGAACTCGGACTACGACGAGGTCTCGGAGGTCGACTCCAATGGGCAGCCGCTTGCTCTGACCCAGATCGACGGCGCAGGTCGGTTGCTGACGGCGGTTCGTTTCGACATCCCCACCCCTTCGATCGTACGCGTCACTGGCGATGCCGCGACGAAAACTGCCCAGCGAGGTCTGGCTGCCTCTGGCCTCACCGTAGCCGGCCAGGGCCGGACGGACTCCGACTCAGTGCTGGGCGGCTGGAACGTCCACTGGGATCGCATCGCGGACGGCGTCACCGTTCGGGGCGACGAGACCAGGGTCCACCTCTGGACGGACGGTCGGATCCAGGGCGTGGCCCGGGTCGAGCACCAGCTCGCACCGGCGCCGGCCCATCGGATCTCTCAATCGGACGCCCGCAAGATGGTTACCAGGCAAATCGACCAATGGTCCGGCAAGGCTGGCGTCGGGTACACAGTCACAGGCATGGATCTCGAGTGGGTTGGCCCAAACGCTGCGTTTGACGCCAGCAAACTCAACGATGCCCCGGCACCGTACCGACTGTCCTGGGTTGCCAACGTCAAGCCCAGCGGCGCCACCGCTGAGTACATCCAACTCATCACGCTCTACGTGGATGCCGGCGACGGCACCATCATCGGCGGTGACGTAGTCGAGTAGCCCACGCGCAGTTACATGGAAGGGTCTGTGGCCGTCGTCATGGCGGCCACAGACTTCTGTCATCAAGAGAAGGGGAGACGAACCAGATGGGGACAAGAACGAGACTCGCCACGTTGTTCGCCACGCTCGTCCTGAGCGCGGCCGGATGTGGGTCCACTTCAAGCTCGCCAACGGTGCCCACCGGAGCGTCGTCCGACGCCAGTGTTCGGGTCGGGTCGGTCGACCCGTCTGCGCCCTCGGCCTCGGCCTCGGTAATCGTCCTGGCCGACGGCGTGCAGGGCGGGGTCGGGCTGTGGCGATTTCGGGCGCCCGACCAATGGACGGCGATCGGTCCAACGCCAGGGGCGACTTGGGTGGCGCGAACCGCGGCTGGTGTGGCCCTCGTGGTGGGACAAAATGTGGAGCTTCGATCTTCGTCAGACTTGGCGCGCGTAGCTGCCACGATCGGGCTCAAATGGCCCGGTGTGGCTCCGTCTGCGCCAGTCGTGGCCGTCGATCGCGCTCCCGGCGGCAAGCTTGCCCTGGTCACGTCAGATGGCAGCAGCGTGGCCTACGCTGTTGCCTCGGCTGATGGTGCGGTCACCGTCCTGCAACCCGCACCGGCCGAATCCTTCACGCCGCTCGTCGCCTGGCTCGACGACACGAGGCTCCTCGTGCTGAGCACAAACAATCAGCAGGTCTCCACGCTGGCCGTGATCGACACAGCAGCTGGGACAATGACACCGATCCGGACCGTCGGAGGAATTACCTTCTTCGCCCTATCGTCTGATAGGGTGACCCTGGTTGCCTCCACCGCAGGGGACATCTTCGTGGCCCCGGTGTCGAAGTGGATCGCAGGAACGCAGCCACAAAAGATCGCCAGCGTCGGCGCCTTTCGCGTGATCTGGGGCCTCGCCCTCGATAGCAACGGTACCCACCTGGCGCTTCTTTCCGGCGCCGTCTCGGCCGACGGTCACGTGAGCCAGGTACACGAGGTCGGCTACACGAGAGGCGCCTCGGCGTGGTCGCAGTCGTTCGACAACGCGGCACCGTTCACGACCTCACGAGGTCAGGTTTGGGTTCCCTGATCCGGCCCAGGCGGGCGCGAGACATGCTCAATCGTGGCTCTCCAGTCCGTCGCGGCCATGGCTGCCGCACCGCAGCATTGGCGTTGCCACGGCTGTGCTACGATGCCGGCCGCTCGGGCGGTTAGCTCAGTTGGTTAGAGCGCATGCTTGACATGCATGAGGCCAGAGGTTCAAGTCCTCTACCGCCCACCACCTAAAGTGGCACGATTGCGACTCGTCGCCGGAAGGCGACTCGGGGCAGCTCAGGTGCGCAGCGCCGACCAATTCCATATAGAAAGCGTTGAGCGGGACGCATCCCGCCGACAGGGCCCGAGAGAGCCGTCGCCGCGCCAAGCGCGGCTGAGAGCGACGGCGACCCGTTCCGGCGAAGGACACCACCCGCGAGCGACCGGTCAACCGGTCCGGGATCCGCCCGATAGAGCGGCCAAGAGCGCGCGCCGGACGTCTCACGACTGTCGACGCGAAGGCGGGTGGAACCGCGAGAGAGACCTCTCGTCCTGTCGGACGGGAGGTCTTGTGTTGATGGCGATGTCGACAGCCAGGACGACGAGTGGACGCGGCCGGACGATCAGGACGGGCCAGACGGGAGACGAACTCATGAGCGCGGACGAGAAGAGCGCCAACCAGGCGGCAGCAGAGTCGCAGCCAGTTGAGGAATACTTCGAGGACGTTCTGCGTGGCTCCGTGGAGGAGTTGCTCGATGCCGGCGCTCAGACCGAGATCGACGCCATGCGCCACTCGGCCGCGCACGTGATGGCCGAGGCTGTCCTGGGAATCTTCCCCGACGCCAAGCTCGGCATCGGACCGTCGATCGACGATGGCTTCTACTACGATTTTCTCCTGCCACGCCCTCTGACCCCAGATGATCTCGCTGCCATCGAGGCCGGTATGCGCGCCTCGATTAGCGCCGATCATCCCTTCGTCCGCGAGGAATTGGCTTTCGACGAGGGTTGCGCCTTCTTCGAGGCTCACCATCAGCCGTTCAAGGTCGAGATTCTCGACGATCTCGCTGCCCGCGCCAGGGAGTCCGACACGGCCATGCCGCCCATTTCGACCTTCAAGCATGGACCGTTCGTCGATCTGTGCAAGGGTCCTCACGTCGCCAGCACCGGCAAGATCGGCCCCTTCAAGCTCATGTCCGTGGCCGGCGCGTACTGGCGCGGCTCTGAGAAGCGGCCGATGCTGCAGCGTATCTACGGCACGGTCTGGTCGACCCAGGCGGAGCTTGATAGCTACCTCATGCGCCGCGAGGAAGCTAAACGCCGCGACCATCGCCGTCTCGGCGTCCAGCTCGACCTCTTTAGCTTCCACGACGTCAGCCCCGGCTCGGCCTTCTGGCACCCCAAGGGCCAGCGTCTCTGGCGGACCCTCGAGACCGCCATCCGCGAGGTCCAGGATCGACGCGGCTACCAGGAAATCTCGACGCCCATGCTCGTCCACAAGAAGCTGTGGGAGCAGTCGGGCCACTGGGCCAACTACCAGGACAGCATGTTCGTACTCGAATCTGAGGGCCAGACCTTCAGCCTCAAGCCGATGAACTGCCCCGAGAGCACGTTCATCTACAAGAGCAAGCTGCGCTCATATCGCGACCTACCGCTGCGCTATTCGGAGTTCGGCCGGCTGCATCGAAACGAGCGCTCAGGGACGCTCTCGGGCCTGACACGCGTCCGCCATTTCGTCCAGGACGACGCCCACATCTACGT
>JANYJI010000106.1 GCA_025358525.1 Chloroflexota bacterium
TCCACGGTCTCGCGGTCCACGCCGGCCAACTGCGAGATCTCGCTCCTGCTCAGCGGTCGCTCGGCCACGAACAGCAGGGCCTCGAGCTGCGTCTCGGTCAGCTCGCCGGGCCAAGTGTCGACGGCAACAGGGGCCTCGGCCTGGTCAGCAGAGGCGCCTTCGGCTCCGGCCGTTGCTTCCGCGAAGATCGTCTCGTCGGTCTCGGAGGTCATGCGAACGAACCCAGGCTCTCGTCTATCTCGTTCTCGCTTTCTGCTGTTGTCGCGTTAAGGCGCTGGACGATGATTGGACCCCACGGCTCTATCTGCTCGAGGGTGATCTCTCGGCGCTTGCAAAGTTCCAGCATCGCCAGGAAGGTGACAGCCACAACGACACGGTCACTCACACCCTCCAGCAGCTCCTGCAGGACGAATGTGTCCGCGTTGCGCAGGGCCTCCCGGATGACAGCCGTGCGCTCCAGCATGGTAATCGTGCGGGCCATGATCTCGACCGGCGGAGGCGTCTCCGGGACAACCCGCCACAGCCGGCCCAAAGCATTAGTCAGGACGCTGACGGGCAGTGGCGGACGCTCCGGCGGCCGTGCTCCGGCTCGCCCGGCACTCGCCGCGACCTCGGCATCGCGCCGGAACAGACGATGCCGGTCGAACCGTTCGCCCAGCACCACGCCGGCATCGCGAAAGCGCTTGTACTCCAGCAGGCGCGCCCGCAACTCGGCCTCCGGATCCGGCTCGTCGTCGAGAGGCACGGCCGACACCAGGGGCGGCCGCGGCAGGATTGCCCGGCTCTTGATGAGGATCAGCTGCGCCGCGATGGCCACGAAGGCCGACACGTTGCCTAGCCTGTCGCCTTCGAGAGTGGCCAGGGCATCCAGATACGCCGCGGCCAGTCCGCCCAGGGGCACGGTCAGGACGTCGAGCTGGCGGGCCTCGATCACTGCCAGCAAGAGGGCGAGCGGCCCGTCGAAGGAGTCGAGCTTGACGTGGGTCGCGCTCTCGACCAGACCCTTGCCGAAGACGACCTCCGGGGCAGATCCGGGGCGTGGCATCAGGCCGATTCGTCCGCTGACGTCGCGAATCGCAATCGGAGCCACTAGTTGGCCTCGTCGGCTGCGCGAAGTAGCCGGCCGGCGTCGTCCGTTGGGGCCTCCTCATTGCGGATCAACTCGATGCTGCGGCTGCTGCAGCCGGCCTCACGGGCAAGGTCCGCGGACCGCGCTGCATGATCGCGCAGTCGGCCCAAGCCCGTTCGGAAAGTTGGCATGTGGCTGCTGAGGCTCCAGATCCACTCGCCGTACCGTTGACCCAGGGACCAGGCCACGCGGTGAACGAGACACACGCGCGGCCCCTTGCCGGAGTCGTGGAACAGGCCCGCCAGCAAGACCTCGACCTCGTCCATGTCACGCGTCCGCAGCTCGGCCACGACGTTCAGGCCGTGCCGGCGATCGGCCACGTGCATCCAGTCGAAGAGTCGCAGCTGCCGCGGCGACAGCCAGCCGGCCAGCTCTTCGCGTTCAGCCACAGAGACCGTGGCGTGAGAATACGCCCACGTTCGGCTGATCTTGGCCGCCCACCAGTGTCCTGCCAACGCCCTCAACCCACCAGTAACTGCACGCCGGCGAGGAAGTTCACGATCGGGACCAGGATAGGCACGATGATCCGGCCTGCCAGAAACACGACCAAGAACAGCAGCATCAGACCGTACTGGTTCATGAAAGTGCGAACGGATTGAGCCGTCCGCGGATCTAGAAGATCGAACAACACGTGCGAACCATCGAGCGGCGGGATTGGGATCAGGTTGAACAACATGAGGACGACATTGATCTCAATTCCGACGGCGAAGACGAGCGACACCATGTTCGACGCGGAGGTGTTGTCCGGATAGATCCCACTCGCCAACAGGATCCGGAATCCAATCGCGAAGACGATTGCCAGAGCCAGGTTCGACAGCGGACCTGCAACCGCAACCATCGTGTCGGCGTAGCGGCCCTTCAGGTTGTACGGGTTGACCGGCGTCGGCTTGGCCCAGCCAAAGCCGAACGGCGAACCTGAGATGGCTCCGATCATCACGCTGACGATCAGCAGGGTTCCACCTACCGGGTCAAAGTGCCTGATCGGATCGAGCGATATTCGCCCGAACATCTTGGCCGTGCTGTCGCCGAGCCGCCAGGCGACGTACGCATGCGCGCATTCGTGCACGGGACCCGATATGAGGACGAACATCGCAACAAAGATGACCGCCTGAGCCATGGCCTGCGAATTCAACCCGCAACCTCGTTTCGTTCGAAGCTGGTGGCACCTGTGGGCGCCACCAGATCGGCGTTGATGCTACAGGCGGCCGAGCAGTTCGGCCTTCTTGGCGTCGTACTCGGCCGGGGTAATCGCGCCCTTGTCGCGCAGGTCGGCCAGCTTAGCCAGGGTCGCCGTCACGTCGTCTGCACCACCTGACCTGGTGACCGGCGCGCCAGCTGCAGGCGCGGCGGGCGTCGCCACGGTTCCGCGATACCCGTCCTCGAGCTGATTCTTGGCGTTCAGCATTGCCTTCTTGAAATCGACGACGTGCGCCAGCATCTCGTAGCGATCGATGGCCTCCTCATTGGCGGTCAGGACTTCCAGATCGCCGTAGCGGAGGATGCGCGCCAGAATGCCTTGCTTTAGAACGGCGTCGTTGATCTTGTCGAGCGAGCTATCGCCACTCTTCTTGTCGATTAGGCCCTCAACCTTGAGGACGCGGCGGTTGGTGATGATGTACTCCTGGGCCCGCCAGGTGAAGTGGATGATGATGATCCAGATCAGGCCGACCACCAGCAGGACGGCCGCTACCGCGACGAGGGCCGTGGAACCGGTGCCGGGCGGATTTGCCACAAGCTTGATCACCAGCAACATGAGCCCGGCAAGAACCAGGACAAACGGTTTCAGGCTGTCCGAAATCGGCGCCAGCCAGTGCTGTCGAGCCCGATAGAGGATTTCTTCGTCCTTAGCCAGCAGCGATTGTGCGTAGCTCATCCGCTTCTCCTTTGGCACCCGCCACCTCGGGCACATCTGCTCCATCAAGCCCGTGGGTGGGCACGAGCATAAACGTCTTTGATCCGTTCGCCTGTCAGGTGCGTGTACAGCTGTGTCGTGCTGATGCTCGCATGTCCGAGCAACTCCTGAACGATGCGCAGGTCAGCTCCTCCCTCCAGCAGATGCGTCGCAAAGGAATGACGGAGGGTGTGGGGACTGATGCCGTTCTTCAGACCGGCTGTCCTGGCCGCGGCCACCATCATCTCCCAGGCTCGCCGCCTATCAAGGCGCTCCCCTCGGACGGACAGGAAGAGCGGCCCGCCGTGCCCATCGTGCCCGCCGTGCTCGTGCGACAGTGCCAGGAGGTCGGGCCGGACCTCGGCCACATAGCGACGCAGCCAGGTGACGGCAACCTCACCAACGGGGACCTGCCTCTCGCGATCGCCCTTGCCCACGACCCGGACGAGTCCCGCGTCTAGGTCGATGTCGTCGCGGTCCAGGCCCACCGCCTCCGAGATGCGGAGTCCGGAGGCGTACAGAAGCTCCAGCAGGGCACGATCGCGAATCCCCGAGGGTGAGTCGGCGCCGCGAGTCCGAAGTAGGGTGTCGACCTCATCGACCGTCAAGACCTCCGGCAACAGGCGAGGCTGGCGCGGCAGGTCGAACCGGCCGGCCAGATCGGTTCCGATAATGCCCTCCGCGAAGCAGAACCGGTAGAAGCCGCGGAGCGATGCGGCGCGACGCCTCAGGGTGGTGGGCCGAAGGGCCGTCCGGCGGCCGCGTCCAGGCGAGCCGAGCATGCTCAGGTAGTTGACCGGGGTCTCGACCGTGGCGTCCCACGAGGCAGAGGCGCCGCGACTGGCGGCGAAATCGAGCAGATCGGCGCGGTAGGCGCTGAGCGTTGCCTGGGACAATCCGCGCTCGACGCGCAAGTACATCAGGAAACCCTCTATTGCCGCCGCGAGCCGACCCGGTTCCTCCGACGGGGCGTCCGACGGGGCGTCCGACGGGGCGTCCGACGGGGCCTTCGTCGCACCGCCGGCCACGTCAGCGACTCCCTGCGGTCCGCCGCCACGACTCCGCCCGCACGAGCAACTCTTCGGCACTGGCCCGCGCTGCGGCCCCGCCGTCGGCGCCGGCGAGCATCTGCGCCAGCTCGTCGACGCGTTCCTCGCCATCGACACGACGGACCAGCGTCACGGTCCGGCCCTCGCGGACCTGCTTTTCGATGCGGAACTGGGCGTCGGCGTAGGCGGCGATCTGACCCAGGTGAGTCACGCACAGGACCTGATGAGTCCGGGCCAGCTCCCACAGGGACCGGCCCACGGGCTCCGCACTTCGGCCACCGATGCCCGTATCGATTTCATCGAAGACCAGGGTGGGCGTGTGGTCGGCCTCGGCCAGGATCTGCTTTATGGCGAGGGCCACGCGCGACAGCTCACCGCCCGATGCTATACGGGCCAGCGGACGCGCCGGCTCGCCGGGGTTCGGGGCTATCAGATAGGCCACTGAGTCAACGCCGCTGGCGTCGAAGGCGACGCGCTGGCCGTCGATTTCCACGGCCGATTCGGCCGGCCCGGCGGCGCGGCGAGTGACCGCCACCTGAAACGTGGTCTGCCGAAACCCCAGTCCTCCGAGTGCGGCTTCCACGGCCTCGGCGAGTCGACCGGCAGCCTGGGCCCGGCAGCTGGACAGGGAAGCCGCCGCCCCGGCCACGACGACGAGGAGCCGCGCCGCCTCCGCCTGATGGATCTCACGCGAGGCGTCCAGGGCGCGCAGGCGGTCTGCCTCGGCAGTCGCCCGCTCGCCATATGCCATGACCGCAGTCTCGTCCTCGCCGTACTTGCGTTCCAGCGAGAAGATCAGCGATAGACGCTCTTCCATCGCAGCGAGAGCCGATGGATCGTGCTCCACACTTTCGGCCAGGTCCCGCGCCTCGGCCGCGGCGTCCTCCAGCTCGGCCGCCAAGCCCAACAGCCGTTCCGCGATTGGGCCGTATCGCTCGTCCAGGCGGGCCAGGTCGCGAGCCCTCTGGGCGGCCTGCGCCGTGGCCTCACGGGCCCCGCTCCCCTCCCCGGCCACGGCCTCGTAGATCTCGACGCTGCCTCGGGCGATGGCCTCGGCATGCTGGGCGGCGTCGAGTCGCGCCCGGATCTCCAGCGCCTCCCCAATGCGGAGATTTTCGCCGTCGATCTCCGCGGCCTGGTGCTCCTGTAGTTCGAGGCGGCGGGCGAGTTCACGCGGATCGAGGGCCAATTCCACGAGGGCCGCCTGATTGGCCCGCCAGGCCTCGACAGCCGCGGCCATCGCCGCGCGTTCCGCTTCCAACCTTCCGAATGCGTCCAACAACTCCCGTTGCCAGCGCTCATCCAGGAGGCGCTGCTGGTCATGCTGGCCGTGGATTTCGACGAGCCGGCCGGCCACGTCCGCCAGGTGGGCGGCAGTTACTGCCTCGTCATCGACCCTGGCCGTGGAGCGACCCGCGGCAGAGACCTCGCGGACGCAGATCAGGGGCTCCGGCAGTCGGTCGAAGAGGGCCTCGACCCGCGCCGAGTCGGACCCGTGCCGGACCAGCGAGGTGTCGGCCCGCAAGCCGATGGCCAGTCCCAGCGCGTCGATGAGCAGGCTCTTGCCGGCGCCCGTCTCGCCTGTGAGGACGTTTAGCCCGGGCTCGAAGGAGATCCCCAGCCGCTCGATAAGGGCGAGGTTGCGGACGCTCAGTTCGGCCAGTCGTCCCGCCGCCAGCGCGACTGTCTGCGGCGCCGTCGCCTGGGGATCGTCCGTCTGATCGGCGAGGGCTGCGGACGTATCCGTAGCAAGCCCTTCCGTCATGACGGCAGCAGCTCCGACTTCTGGCGAAGGAGGTCCCAGAAGGGCACTGCGCCTCGCGGCTCGATGAGCCTGATGGGACGGCCCATCTCGCATACGGATACCACATCGCCGATCGCCAGTCGTCGATCCTCGCGACCATCGACGCTCATGAGAACGTCATAGGCATCCAGCACCCGACAGCGGACCGTGTGCCGCGGGCTGACGACTACGGAGCGGATGGCCGTGAGATAGCCGGCGATCGGGGTCACGATCAGGTTCCGACCGGTCGGATCCGCGATCGGGCCACCCGCCGAGAACGAATAGCCGGTCGACCCAGTCGGGGTCGAAACAATCAACCCGTCAGCCGTGAAGGTCGCCAGATGCGAAGGCCCGATCTCGACTTCGATGCGACAGACTCGGGCCAGCGCACCGCGGGCGACGGCGATTTCGTTAAGGGCAAAGAAGGTCTCGCCTGCCTCGTCGCGGCCGCCAGGGTGGATCGTGGCCTGGAGGGCCATACGATCCTGGAGTTGGAAGTCGCCCTCCACGAGCTGGGCGAGGACCGCCTCCAGTCCGTTCGTTTCCACCTTGGAGAGAAACCCGACCTTGCCCAGGTTCACGCCCACGAGCGGCACGTCCACCACGGCGACGGCTCGGGCCGCGCGCAGGAAAGTGCCGTCCCCGCCCAGGACAACCAGCGCGCCGGTATTGGGCAATTGCTCGACGAGGGCCGATAGCTCACCGGCGGGCGCGGCCCAATGGTCGATGCCGCGGACCTCGCACCACCCCTCTGCCCGCTCACGCAGGTCGAGCGCCGCCTCCTTCGTAGGGTTGTAGGCAAAGCCGAGACGTTCGAGCTTCATACCCCGGCCAGCTCTCCGAATTTGGCCACCCACTCCTCGGCCAACTCGGCTGGCTCACCATCACGCGGCACGAATCCGGGCGGCACCTCGAGTTCCAGGAAGAACTCCCTGTTGCCGGCGGGACCGGTCAGGGGCGATGCGACCGCATTGCGCAGCTTCAGGCCGATGCCCAGGGCGTAGCGCGCCACCGTCTCGAGCGTCTGGCGGTGGACCTGCGGGTCGCGGACCACGCCATCGCGGACCTGCTTGCGGCCGGCCTCGAACTGGGGCTTGACCAGGGCCACGATGCGGCCACCGGTAGGCCCGAAGCACGTCGCTACCGGGCGGAGAATGCGGTCCAGCGAGATGAACGAGACGTCGACCACGGCGAGATCAACCGTGCTCGGCAGAACGCCGGGCCCCAGACCGCGGGCGTTGGTCCGCTCCATGGATACGACTCGCGCGTCGTGGCGAAGCGCCTCGGCCAGCTGGCCCCGGCCGACATCGACGGCGTAGACCTTGCTTGCATCGCGCTGAAGTAGTAGGTCGGTGAAGCCGCCTGTCGACGAGCCCACGTCCAGGCAGACCAACCCGACCGGCTCCACTCCAAAGACGTCCAGTGCGGCCCGCAATTTGAGTCCACCGCGCGAGACGAAGGGCGGCGGCGCCTCGACCTCGAGGTTTATGGTCGTATCCACGAGATCGCCCTGCTTGCGATCCGTGCGGGCAGCGTCACCCTCGCCAACTCGAACGTGGCCGCCCAGGATGAGCGCCTGAGCGCGCGTCCGGCTCTCGGCCAGTCCACGTTCCACAAGCAACTGGTCTAGGCGCTGTCGAGTGGGTTTCTGTACGGCTGGGCTCATACCCTCAATCGTGGCACACCCGACGCATCTCGTGCTGCACCGAGGCGCGGGCAGCGCCGGTCATCCATCACCGCCCTAGGAGGCGCGGGCCTTGGTACGTTCATTTGCGCCCGCTGGATCCCGCCTTGGCGATGCCTTCATCCGGACCAGGGCTTCGCGGATCTGCTCGGCGATGCCCTCAGGGTCGAGCCTCAGCAAGTGACGTAGCTGATCGACCGAGCCATGGTCCACAAAATGCTCGGCGGGAATACCTATGATCCGCAGCCCGACCTCGCGATAGGCGGGATCAACGAGCCGAGCCTCTTCCAGCAGCTCCAGAACACCAGTCCCGAAGCCACCGGTTACGACGCTCTCCTCGAGAGTCGCCACGAGCGTCTTGCCGCGAGCCTGATCGAGGATCAGCTGGCGATCGAGCGGCTTGGCGAAGCGGGCGTTGACGAGCCCCACGGACCAGCCGTCGGCCGCCAGCAGCTCGGCGGCCTGGCGGCCCCGCTCGACGATCGGGCCGAAGCCGACGATCACGACATCCCGGCCCTCGCGAAGCATCTCGCCGATTCCCACCGGCAGGACCCTGGCTTCCTGTTCCGGCACGCCGAAGCCGGGGTCACGTGGGTAGTGCAGAGCGAACGGATGATCCTGAGAGAACGCGGTCCGGACGAGCGACCGAAGTTCCTGCTCGTCCTTTGGACTGGCGATGACAAGGCCCGGCAGCTGGCGCTGCGTAGGAAGGGTGAACATACCCTGGTGGCTCGTGCCGTCCTCGCCCACGAGACCGGACCGATCCACGGCGATCAACACGGGCAGATCGTTCTGGCAGACGTCATGGACCACCTGGTCGAAGGCGCGCTGTAGAAACGTGGAGTAGAGCGCCACAACGGGACGTTCCCCGGCCAGGGCCATGCCGGCGGAGAGGGCCACGGCGTGCTGCTCGGCGATGCCGACGTCGATGAAGCGGTCCGGAAACTCGGCCTGAAAGCGATGCAGGCCAGTGCCCGTCGGCATACCGGCCGTCACGGCCACGATGCGGCGGTCGGTTCGGGCCAGCTTCACCAGCTCGCTGGCAAAGTGGTGGGTGTAATTGGGCGGGCGCTTCGCAGTGGCGGCCCGAGCCGCGTCGGAGGGCGTGCCCATGTCCGCAGACCCGGCCGCGGCGTTCCCATTCCCGGCCGGCTCCCCCGGCGCCGCACGTTGCATCGGCGCCGCTGGTTCGATCGGCGCCTCATCCGCCTGTCCTGGTTGAGGCAGGGCGCTCTCTTTCCGGGCCAGCGCCGCGCCGGTGCGGGCCGCATGCGCCGTGCTGTAGACCTCGGGCGTGGGCTGGGAGTTGGCAAGTTCCGGCATCGGCGGCAGGGCTGCGCCGTGAAAGCCGATCTGATCCCGCTCTGCGGGGCGGTAGCCGCGGCCCTTTTGGGTACGAACGTGGACTAGGACGGGGCCGGGCACATCCAGGGCAGCCCGAAAGATGTGTTCCAGGCCGCGCCGATTATGGCCCGGAATGACGCCCAGGTAGGTGATGCCCAGGTCCTCGAAGAGTTGGCCGGGCTGGGCGAAGTTGACCACCATGCGTCGGATCCGGCGAGACAGCTTGAGGGCCGGCTGACCGACCAACGGAAGCGATTCGAGAATTCGGTCATAGGCGGTCTTGCTCTGCTTCCAGGCCGATGACAGCTTGAGGGTCGAGAAGTATTGGCTGAAGGCACCGACCGTGGGGCTGATTGACATGGCGTTGTCGTTGAGAACGATCAACAGCTGGGTCTGGCGGTGGCCGATGTCGTTGAGGGCCTCCAGGGAGAGGCCGCTAATAAGGGCCGCGTCCCCCACAACCACGGCGATGCGCTCCATTGAGTGGCGCATATCGCGGGCCGTGGCCAGGCCTTGCGCTATCGACAGTCCCGTGCCGGCGTGTCCCCCGTCGAAGACGTCGTGGCCCGACTCGGAGCGCCTCGGAAAGCCGCTAATTCCGCCCAGCTGGCGCAGCGTTCCGAATCGCGAGTAGCGTCCCGTCAGCAGTTTGTGCGCATAAGCCTGGTGGCCTGTGTCCCACACGACCTTGTCGCGGGGTGATTCAAGGACACGATGCAGGGCTATTGTCAACTCGACTGCACCAAGCGAAGAGCCGAGATGCCCTCCGGTCCTGGCAACGGTCGAGATGATGCACTCACGGATCTCAGCAGCCAACGAGTTGAGTTGCTGGTCGCTGAGGCCGCGCAGATCGCTGGGTCCCTGCAAGGTGGGCAGGATTGCCAACTTCATTCGCTCCTTGGCGGATCCCCCGACCCGCGCCGTGTCATGGAGGCGTCCTCTTGTCGAACAGGACGGCGCCTTTGATCTGCCGGGCAGTCTACCGCGCCTGTCGCTCGGCGCTGGGTGAACCTGGCGATGGCTCCGCAGGCCGAGCCGTTTCGACCTATTCCTGGTCGGAGGCTTCGGTGGCTCGTATCTCGGCCGCTTCCAGTGCTCCCGTCGAGCGCTCCAGTAGTTTTTGGACTCGCAATTCAGCCTGGCTGAGGAGCGCGGCACAACGTTCGTGCAGACCCACACCGCGCTCGTAGAGGGCTATGGAGCGCTCCAGGGGCAGGCCGCCTTCCTCTAGCTCGGCGACGGTGCGCTGCAGCTCAACGAGGGCTTCGTCGAACGACAGCCGGGAGATGTCGACCGCGGCCGCCACGCTCGCCTGGTCACTTACCACGTTTCTCCTCCTGGCCGACACTGCCTGGTGCGACGGACTCTTCGGCATCGACCGAAGACTGCGACTCCGAGTCTACCGACGTTGGAACCTCGAGAGCGCGGTCCAGTCGTAACCCTAGGAGGATACCAACTCGGATCGAGACGGCGAAGACGATCACGGATCCCGCGACCAGGGCCACTGCCAAGGCGAGGGTGCCGATCATGGACCTGGGCCTTGTCGCCCGCCTTCTTCGACCCGGGCCCCCAGCTCGCCCCGAGCCACCCGAATCGCAAGCAGCTCACCGGCCGGGGCATCGGCAGGGTGGCGGATGACGGCCCCATCCGACTCGCGTCTGACGATGGCATAGCCCCGATCCAGCGTCGCTTGCGGACCCAGCGCCGCCAGTGCTGCCGCGTCCCTCTCCAGCGCCATGCGGGCAGCGGCCAGGCGTGCGTCCACTCTCGGCGCCAGGCGCGCGCAGAGGCCGGCGTCGAGGGTTCGACGCCGTCCCAGCTCATCGTGGAGGCAGCGCGTGGCCCGATCGAGCAGGTAGCCGGCCCGCTCCCGGGATTGGGCAAGTTGAGCCGCGGGACTAAGACGCTCCAGGGCGCGGTCCTCGGCGGCAAGTTCGACACGAGCTGCGGATAGTGCGGCCGTTGCTCGGGCTCGGGCACGACGTTCCAACGCGACCAAGCCGCCAGCCACCTCTGCCTGATCGGGCACGACTACCTCCGCGGCCGCCGACGGAGTTGGTGCCCGAACGTCTGCGGCGAAATCCGCCAGGGTCACGTCCACTTCATGGCCCACCCCACAGACCACCGGCACCGGATGCCCCACCACAGCCCGCACAACGCGTTCATCGTTGAACGACCACAGGTCCTCGAGCGAGCCGCCGCCGCGGGCCAGGATCACGACGGCAGGGGCCTCGTCGGGCCGGCCCTCGGCCCTGCACTGCTCGCCCCAGCGGGCCAGTCTTTCCAGGGCGGCGACGACGCTGGCGGCCGCGCCATCGCCCTGGACCTGGCAGGGCGCCAGGATGAGCCGGGCCAGCGGCCAGCGCCGGGCAATGACGTGGCAGATGTCGTGCCAGACTGCCCCTGTGGCGCTTGTGGCCACGCCGATCACGGCCGGCCGATACGGAAGTGGGCGCTTACGGTCGCCGTCGAAGAGGCCTTCGGCGGCGAGACGGGCCTTTAGGGCCTCGAACCGCAGTGCCAGGTCGCCGAAGCCGGCAGGCTGGATCGTCGACACATAGAGCTGGTAAACGCCCTGCGCCTCGAACAAGTCCACCCGCCCATGGGCCACGACGCGCAGCCCCGTCCTGGCTTCGAACGGCGAGCCGCTCCGGTCGTCCCGGAAGAAGACACAGGGCAGCTGGCTGCGTTCGTCCTTGAGCGTGAAGTAGCAGTGCCCGGCCGAGGAGACGGTCACTCGCCCGACCTCACCCTCGACCCACACGTCGCGCAGGCCGGAATCGGCCCGAACGGCGTCTCGGACCGCGCGAGTGACCTCGCTCACACCGAGAATGCGATGCTCGAAGCCGGGCTCGGCCGCAGGCTCGGCCGCTGTCGGAACGGGTTCGGCCGCTGCCGGCCCGGGCGTGGCGGAAATCTCGCTCACGAGCGGCGTGCCTGGTGGCTCGGTGGTATCGATCGCGTCCCAGGACGGCAGGGCCCAACCCGGGACCTCGCTACGCCCGGAGCCTCTGCCCTCGGCGGGCCGAGGCTCCCTCGCGAAGTCCTCGGTCGGGATGTTGTCCCAGAGCGATTCGCCATCCGGAGGGCCCTTACGACTCAACCGATGGCCTCCCTACGTCCGTGAGCAAGGAACGCAGCCGCCAACGCCGGCATGCGCCGGCCGTCCGCCGATCACAGCCGGGTCTGGTACTCGCCCGTTCGGGTGTCGACGCGCAGGGTGTCGCCTTCGTTGACGAAGATCGGCACCTGGATCGTCAGACCGGTCTCGAGCTTGGCCGGCTTGCGGGCGCCCGACTGGGTGTCGCCAGCGAAGCCGGGTTCCGTCTCGACCACCTTCAGATCGACGGTCACGGGTAGCTCGACGCCGATCGTTTCACCGTCATAGGTGGTCCGATCGAGCAGCAAGCCGTCCTTGAGGTAGTTGACGACATCATCGAGCTGTTCGGCCATGAGGCTGAACTGTTCGTACCCGTCGGTCTCCATGAAGTGATAGTCGCCGCCGTCTTGGTACATGAACTGGATCTGGCGGTGATCCATGCGCGCGCGAGTGAACTTTTCGCCGGCCTGAAAGGTACGTTCGACCGTTCCTCCGCGCTTGATGTTGCGGAGCTTGATGCGGACCTGGGCCGAGCCTCGCCCAATCTTGATGTGGTGATAGTCGAGGATCTGCCACAAGTCACCATCAAGCTCGATGGCCACACCCTTGTGCAGGTCGCTTGTTGAGATCATGGTCGCGGGTGGCTCCTCAGGTTGGGTTTGAGACGCGTAGCCGTCCCTGCCAAACACGGATTGTACCGGAGCGCACGGCTCGGTCGACCGATCAGTCTCCGCCAACCCGGGGACGGGACTTCAACAGGTCGCGCAGCCGCTGTAGGAGTTCGGCCCCAGTGTAGGGCTTGGGTAAGTAGCTGACGCCGGCTTCCAGGACGCCGCGGTCGGCGACCATCTCTTCGTTGTAACCGGACGCGTACAGCACGGGTGTGCCCGGCCGGCGGCTCACAAGGAGGTCTGCCAATTCGCGGCCGCTCATGCCGGGCATCACCACGTCCGTGAACAGGAGATCGATTTGGCCTTCGAAGGCGCCTTCGATCTCGAGGGCCCGTTCGCCTGTGGCTGCCTGAATGACCGTGTAGCCGGCCTGCTCAAGGATGCGGCACACGAACGAGCGAACCGTCTCCTCGTCCTCGACAACGAGCAGCGTGCCACTGCCGCGGGGGCTGGAGCCATCCGTCTCGTGCGTAACCTCGGCCTTTGGCTCAAGGGTCTTGGGCAGGTAGAAACGGATAATCGTGCCGCGCCCCGGCTCGCTTTCGACGTCCACGTAGCCCCGCGACTGCTCGACTATGCCTATGACAGTCGAGAGTCCGAGCCCCGTACCCTTGCCCGGACCCTTGGTCGTGAAGAAGGGCTCAAAGGCGCGATCGAGGATGTCGGGGGCCATGCCCACGCCGGCATCCCTGACCTCAAAGACAACGTGCCTCCCGGCATCCGACCCGCCATGAGCCGTCACGAAGTCCGAGTCCAGGTCCACCTCAAAGACATTGATGTCCAGGCGCCCGCCTCGAGGCATCGCGTCCCGAGCGTTGAGGGCCAGGTTCACCAGAACCTGATCCAGCTGTCCTGGGTCCGCCATCACAGGTCCCAGGCCAGGTTGAGAACGGACTACCAGCTCCACCTCTTCTCCGATCAGCCGCCGCAGCATTGGCGTGATGCCAGTCACCACTGACTGCGGGTCTAGCGGGCGAGGATTCAGAATCTGGCGGCGCGAAAAGGCCAGTAGCTGCGCGGTCAGCTGAGTAGCCCGGGCCGCCGCCCGCTGAATCTCCACCACGTCGTCCGCCCGAGGATCGTTCGGGTCGAGCTCGGCCTTGAGAATCTCCGCGTAGCCGGCGATCGCGGTTAGGAGGTTGTTGAAGTCGTGCGCGATACCACCTGCGAACCTGCCGATCGCCTCGAGCTTCTGCGACTGCATAAGCTGCGCCTCGAGGGCTCGCTCGCGGGAGGCGTCGCGGCCGATGATCATGGTCCCCACGACAGCGCCCAATCGGTCTCGCCGCGGCGCAACGATTACATTCATCTGCCGCTCGGAGCCGTCCTTGTGGCGGTCGACCGACTGGCCGGTCCAAGAACTGCCTTCCAGGATGGCCTTCCGAATGGCCGCGGTGGTTACCCCGGTATCCGAGTCAGGGATCAGAAAATCGGGCCGGCGGCCAAGCACCTCAGGCTGCTCGTAGCCCGTGATCTGCGAGAAGGCGGCATTCGCGTAGGTGATCCGGCCGTCCCGATCGGTCATGACGACGGACTCAGTGGCCTGCTCCACCACGGCCGCCAGCCGGTCTCGCTCGACTTCTGCAGTCCGCCTCGACTCCTCGCGGCCAATGACCTCCACCTTGAACGAGATGTCCTCGGCCAGGTGCTGCAGCAGTTCCACTTCGATGGCCCCGAAGGCGTTGCTCACAGACGCATAGACCATCAGCCCGCCCACGACCTGGCCTTCGACTGTCAGCGGCAGCGTCAGGGCCGACTCGTAGCCACGCTCCTGAGCCTGCTTCTGATACGGCCGGAAGAGCGGGTCGGTGCGTACGTCGGCGATAACGACGGGCTGGCCTGTCCGGAGCGCGATGCCGCCCATCCCACGTCCGGTGGGCAGGTCCTGTACGGAGAGTGTGATCTCGTCCAGGTAGCCCGCTACGTGACCGGCCGAAGCCACCGCAACGATTTCACCGCTCTCCTGGTTCACGAGCCCGATCCAGGCCATGCGGAAGTCACCCCGCTCGACGGCGATGCGGCAAGCCTCGTGATACAGGTCGTCGCGGTTGTCGATCCGGGTGATGGCGCGCAGGATTTCGGCCAGGGCATCGCGCAGTCGTTCGCGCCTCCTTGCCAGGTCGTCGACCGTGGAGCGCTCAGAAACGTCGAGAATCAGGGCCAGGTAACGGGGGCTCGGGTCCGACGAATAGCTGAGGCGTATCTCGACCGCCCGTGAGTTCCCGTCCGGAGCATGAGTCCGAGTCTCCACGACGATGTCATTCACGAGCCCGTGGCGAAGGGGCCTGAGGTAGGCATGGGAGTGGCCCAGGGGTGTGGTCGGCACGACGTCTGGAAGAGTCACGCCATCCCGGTCCAGGAGTGGCCCGACCAGATGCCTGGCCGCGGCATTGGCGTGGACGATGGCGAGCGTGTCGGCCTCGAGTACTAGAGCGGCGATCGGCGACCGGTCGAGAAGCGCACCGAGATCGGCCTCTCGGTTTCGGGAGAGGTCGGTGACAAGGTCTGGGGGCGGCTGTTGATCCGTCTCGGGGCTCCTGCCAGCGGGAACTAGAGACCCGCCTCCCAAAAGTGTAGTACCCGACTCCACGGCGAGGTGGGCTGTATCGGCGGAGCGCTAGACCCCAACTGACAGGATGTGCCTGGGAAAGCCAGTGAGCGTCTCTACAGCGGTACGCCCCTGGTCGAACAGCACCAGGTCTTCGATCCTGACGCCCGTTATCCCGTCCAGGTAGATCCCGGGCTCCACGCTGAATACGGTCGGGCTCGGCAGCGGGTCGTCGCCGGCGGCTCGGCTCAGTGACGGCAGCTCGTGGGTGGCCAGGCCGATGCCGTGGCCGGTGCCATGTCCAAAATGCTCGCCCTGGCCCGCATCCTCGATGACCTTACGCGCGGCCGCATCGGCCTCCCTCCCACTGGGCACTGCCTGCTCGCCGCAAAGCGCGGCATCGAGTCGGGCGATGGAGGCCGCCTGGGCGGCCGCCACGATCTCGTAGATGGCCACGTCCCGAGGGTTGGGCTCGCCAACGAACAGGGTCCGTGTCATGTCGCTGCGGTAGCTGTCCACAGTCGCCCCAAAATCGAAAAGGAGCACCTGGCCAATGTGAACCTCGCTGCTGGATGGTGAGCCGTGAGGTAGGGCCGCATTGGCTCCGGCCAGGCAGGCGATGCCGAAGGCAAGGGCATCCGCGCCCCCGGTCCGTATCTCCCATTCCAGAGCCAGGGCGAGTTCACGCTCTGTCTGACCCGGCTTCACTCTACGAACGATGGCCGCTAGGGCCCGATCCGCAATCGCGCAGGCGGCCCTGATACGTTCGACCTCAGCCGGCTCCTTGACGGCACGATCCGCCTCGATCCAGCCAACGGCCTCGACCAGTTCCACGTCCGGAGCCGCCGCCTGCAACTGCCCCCAGAGCTGATGGCTGACCAGGGCTGACTCCACGGCCACGCGCCGTGCACCCACGCTCTTGACCAGATTCGGCCAGAAGGCTGCCAGGTCGTAGGTCATGTTCTCGATGCGCGCCCCCGAAGCCTGAGCCGTAGCCTGCAGCCGGTAGCGACTATCGGCCAGGACCACAACCTCCTCAGCCGCCACCACGAACCGTCCCGAGTTGCCGGCCACTTTCTCCTCGCCGTCGTCGAGGGCGAAGCCCGTCAGGTAGCGCATATGCTCGGAACGAATCCCGAAGTAGGCATCGATACCGGCCGCGGACATCCGATCGCGCAGCCGTCGCAGCCGTGTTGGCCTGGCAGCGGCATCGGCCTCCGCCCAGCGGGCCCTGTCGGGGTCGCTCGGCGGCGCCGGAAAGTCGGCCGGATGCGGCAGGCTTCGGACGAGATTAGTCATGGCCTCATGTTAGTCGCGCCGCCGGTCAGCGCCAAATCCAGCCGGCCTGTCTAGTGCCCGTAGCCGTACTTCTTGGCGTTGGCATCCTGCTCCGCTTGCGTCTTCGCGAAGGCGTGCGTTCCCGACCCGTCGTTCTTGGCCAGGAAGTACATGTAGCCGTCGGCTGAGTCCGGCTTCAGGGCCGCCGCAAGCGAAGCCGCGCTCGGAGAGCAGATGGGCGCCGGCGGTAGTCCGGCATGACTGTAGGTGTTGTAGCCGGCCAGCTTGCCCGGGAAGACGATCTTGCTGTAAGCGCCGGTCGTCTTGACTGGATTCCAGAACGTGTAGCTGACCCAGGTTGCAATCTGATTGGCCGGGTTCTGCAGCCAAACCGAATCGTTGGCGTAGTTCAGCGTCGGGTCGGCGTCCAGCAGCCCGGTCGGCCACTTCTTGGGGTCGAGACGATTGACGTAGACACCGGCGATGAGGGCTCGATCCGTATCCGCCTTGGCTTCGGTTTCGACCAGCGAGGCAAGTTGGACTTTCTGGTAGATCTGGTCGGGCGGCAGGTCGAGCAGGCCCTGCGGCGCATGGCTGGCGAAGGCGTCAAGGAGCAGGGTGATGAGTTCCAGCGGCGTGGTAGCGGGGGCAATCTGGTAGGTCGCCGGGAACAGGAAGCCCTCCAGCGAGGCCCCGGGGGCCAGCTTGAGCCACGGATACGCGGCCACCAGCTCGGCCGGCGGGTTGGTCGCCAGCTGGTAGAACTGGCTAACGTTCATCTGCAGGGCCGCGCTGCGATCGACCGGATTCGCCTCGAGATATTCGAGCTTGGCTACCATCTGCTCAATCCGCAGACCCTCGCGGAAAGTGACGCGCACGGTCGGCGCCGCTACGGGCGGGGTGGTCAGGGCGGTGATGATCTGATCTATCGTCATCGACTTGGCGACGCCATGACGGCCGACCTGGAAGCCCTCGGTGGACTGCTTCTGGATAGCCTCAAAGACGAACGCCCGCGCATCCTTGATCACGCCGGCGGCAACGAGCTGGTCGCCTATCTGGCGGGGTGTCTCTCCGGGCGAAATGATGATTACGATCGCCGTCGCGTCGTTGGCACTGACCGGTTCGGTGAGACTCGTGCCCAACTCGCCCCTGACGATGTTGGAGATGAAGGGCAGCTTCTGGGCAGTCGGATTCTCGGCCGCCCAGCTGACGATGCCATTGACCACGATCGGGCGGGCCACGAAGTACAGCCCACCGACAACGACGCTGCCCACGATCGCCGCAAAAAGGACGAACCGGAGGATGCGACCCGGCCCCCCGGATCGGCTTCGGCGATAGTCTCGCCGCGTATCGACTGTGGCAGCCCGGCGACCCGTTGCGATCTCCTCGGCGTCGGGCGGGATGTAGTCATCCCAGCCCGGGTCGACGATCCGGCGTGAGGCCTGGTCGTTAGCCGCTCCTGGCGTGCTCCCGGACCTTGGCTTTCCACCGCCACGTAACGTCATCTGCGTCTCCGCTCAACGTCTTGGCTTGTCATGTCATCGAATTCATCTTGCAGTATCAAGGCCGCTGCCTCGCGATCGACGCGAGCCCGATAGGCATCGCGTTGTGCGGCGCTCGGTGGACCGCCCGAACGCCCCCGACTGGCACCGCCGATTCGACGTTCGGCCCGTTCACTCGTCAACCGTTCGTCGCGGTAGCGCAGCGGCAGCCCCGTGGCTTTCGCCACGGACTCGGCCCACTCGCGCGTGCGCGTCGCCTGGAGTCCTTCGCCACCAGACATGTGGAGTGGCAATCCTACGACCAAGACGCCCGCTCGTTGTTCAGCCGCGAGGCGAGACACTACCGCCGCGTCCTCGGCCACGGTCTTGGCGCGGGATAGAGTGGTGAGGGGCGATGCCACGCGCGTTGCCGGATCGCCAATTGCCACGCCGATGCGCCGCTCGCCAAGGTCGATCCCCAGGAAGCGCTTGGCATCGCCGGCGGCCGGAGCTCCAGGTCCGGTCATCAGGCCGGCGGAGTACTGGCAGGGGGCGAGGATCCTGCGCGCGGACTGGAACTCCCGCCGCCTCCCGCCACCGGCGGATTGCTGGCGGTGACGGAGTCGCTCGGGGTCACGCTCGCGCCAGGCGAGGCGCTGCTGCCTGCGTCTATCGGCGGCACGACAAGCTGGACATCGATCCGGAAGTCGAAGGACGGCAGCGTCGATGCCCAACCCGGCGACACCGAAATCTCGACCGTGCCATAACGACCCGCGAATGTTCGGGCTTCGTCGAGCGACTTCCCCTTTACGCCGGACCGAATCTCGTTCGGGTCCACGACCGGAACTTGCATGGCCCGGACGGTAATCGGAACAACTACAGCCGAGCCCTGCATGACCGGCGTCCCAAGCTCGGTTGTGACCGAATTCTCCACGAGCACGTAGCCAGTCTTTACGGCCCCCTTGACCCTCCGCTCGCCCAGCGCTTTGACGCGGGTCATATCTGCCAGGGTCGCAGTTCCCGTGGCGGTGCAGGTCAGATCGAATGAAGAAACATCCTGATTGACGAGGCCGGCCGGGTCAGGAGTGCAGGTGGCGGTTCCAAGATGGACCGACGCGTCGAGGAGCGTGGAGCCCGATGGGACTGCGCCGGGCGCGGCGAGCGCGGCCTTGAAGCGCGAGTCCATCTGGCCGTAAAGGCTGTTCTGGGCGCTGTCGAGGTCGGACTGCTGGATCTGCGGTGTGACGGTGTGGGTACCGCCGACGGTCGCCTTTTTGTTGGTCACCACGTTCACGGAGTCAGGCTTGACGAGATCCTTCGCCAGGCCGGCGGGAACCTTGACGATTGCCCCGGCGGCGACGTTGCCGGACAGACCTTTGTTAACGGCCGCGATTCCAACGCTGGCGGTTCCTGGCGTGTAACTAGGGGGGTTTGCTATTAGCTTGGGAACCGCGACCGTGGACGTCGTAGTGAACGCGACCCCGCCAGCGGTCGAGACCTGAGTCCCCGATAGAACAGTCACGATGTCTCTGCTGTTGTAGCTCGTGAACGTGACCGTGCCAGTGGCCGCCGTCTCCACTATCTTCTGGCCCGTGGCGCCAAGGGTGCCGCTGGCCGAGACGGGGAAGTCTTTCGTCAGCCCCGGAACCGTGACCGCCTGGTCGTTCGGGGCAGAGACGGCCGGATCGACCTTGACGCTCAGGGCGATCGGCCCGACGGGCTCTCCTCGGAGCGTCACTGCCACCGTCGCGCTTGGATAGAAGAAGAACGCCGCTGCGGCCAGGACCAGCACCAGGACGGCGCCAACCCCGGCGATTGCGGGTTTCGACACCCGCCTGCCGAAACGTCTCGCGAAGCCACTCGTGCCATCGCCCCGACCGCCGCCGACCGGCCCGCTGGCGACGCGGCTAGGCCGGCCGAACGCACCAGCCGCACCAGCCGCAGCACCCACGCCAGGTCCCACCGTCAGGGCCAGCTCATCGAGCGCGTCAGAGGCGTCGTCGGCCGTGCCATCGGCCAGCCTGCGCGCGCGACCCAACTCGGCCTTCTCGTATTCGCCGACGGTGGCATAGACAGGCAACTCGGCGCTCCGCGCCACGGACTGAACCGACGGGTCCGAGGCGATGATGGCCAGCCGCTTGTTGCGTCGACGGGCCTCGCGAGCGAGCAGTCGGAAGTTGATTCGAGATGTGGCCACGCGCGAGCCGCCGGACAGCACGAGGGCAATTCGGTCGTCCGACGAGTCGCGGATTCGGGCCGCGGCCGAAGTGATCTCGTCGTCCACGTCGATGTAGTAGATGGCCATCGGCTAAATCTTCATCGCTCGGAGGACTCGCCTCAAGGCTGCATCCAGAGGATCTTCGTTGGTCTGAAGTTCGATCGCCTGGTAGGCCAGACCCATCGGTGTTACATCCTGTTGATCGACGAGGAGGTCGGTTCCGTCCTTGATACGTTCGACCTGGCCCGGCGCCATTACCAGGATCTCGGGCGGGCGACTGAATGGCAGGCGCTTCCAGAATTCCTCGCTGCCCAGCGTGGACTCGATCTCCGGCAAATGCGAGCCGCCGCCACACAGGTAGACACGCCCCGGCAGAAGATCGCCCTCGGCCAACTCCTCCAGCACCAACTCTACCCCGGCCGCCCAGATGGCCACGTCGTCGGCGACGATCCTGGCCAGATCGGCCCGGCGCTCGGCTGGCACGCCCCGAGCGTAGTCGAGCTTCATTTCCTCGGCCCGCGGGAACGGCAGGTCCAGGCGATCGGCAATGGACTTTGTGAACGCCCGGCCGCCAAGGGCGAACATCCGCGTCCCTTCGATACCGCCGTGTCGGACCAGGGCGACATCAGTCGTGCCGCCCCCGATGTCGATGAAGAGGGCTCCGGATTGCCGAACCTGCTCGCTGGCAAGGACGCGGGCCACGGCATACGGTTCCGCGACGATCTCGAGGAGCTCCAACTCCAGCTGCTCGGCTACGCTCTGGAGGGCGCCCAGGTGGACCAGCGGCGCAAATGCATTGAAGACGCTGATCTTGACGTTGCGGCCCATGAATCCGACCGGGTTGGTGACCGGGTAGCCGTCGATCTGGGCGCCCGTCACGGCGGCGTGAACGAGACGCACATCGACCTGAGCCAGACCGGTCTCCCAGGTGATGGCCCGTTCGGCTTCACGCAGGGCTTCGCGCTGGACGCCGTCGATCAGCTTCTGGAGTTCAGTGTCCGTGATCGCGGTATCGGCGCGCTTGCGCTCCTGCGAGTGGGTCGTGGTGAAGCCCTTGACCAGCTCGCCGGCAATGCCGATCACGACCTGCGTTGGCCGGAAGCCGGCCATCTCCTCGGCCTCCTGAAGCGCCACCGAGCAGTTGTCGACGACCGCGTTTATGTCGGTCACGGTTCCGGACTGCATGTGGGCCAGACCCTGGCGCTTGCGACCCACGCCCCGCACGGTGCCCACGCCGGACTCGTCTATCTCGAAGACGAGGGCTTTGGCAAACTCGGTTCCGATGTCCAGGGCGGTACAGGCAGCGAGGGCCGATTCCTCCTCGCGGCCCCAGATCCTGCGCCAGAACGCCACGGCCGCTCCCCTATTCTTTCGGCTAGTTCACTACCGTTCCTAGTGTATCCGCGATCGCCACGAGGGCCCCAGCGATACCGTCCCGACGGGTGCCCGTGCCCTGAGCCATCTCCGGACGACCGCCGCCACGGCCTGCCATCGACTTCATGGCGACCTTGACCAGCTCACCGGCCGAAATGCCACGCAAGACCAGGTCGGCACTGACGGTAACGAAGATCTGCGGCGTTTCGGCATCGAAGGCGACGGCGATGACACCAGATCCGAGAACGGCTCGGACCTCCTTCACGAAGCCCTTCCACTGCTCGGGTGACTCGAAGCTGCCCGCGTAGGCGACGAGCTTGATGCCTGGTGCCGGTTCGGCGGCCTTAGCGACCAGCTCGGCCGGCTTGGGCGTGCCGCTGCCGCCGGCACGCAGTCTGCGGCGCGTCTCCTTCAGGTCTTCCTGGAGAGCCTGCGCTCGATCCGCGGCGGCCTCTATGGAGTTGGCCCCGAGGGCATCCGCGACTCGATCCAGGAGGACCAGCCGGTCCCTCAGCAGCGCGTCCGCGCCGTCGCCGGTCATCGCCTCGATGCGCCGTATCCCGGCCCCGATGCTGCGATCGGCGGTGATGACGAAGCTGCCGATCTGGCCCGACGCGGTGCAATGCGTACCACCGCACAACTCCAGCGAGTAGCCCTCGACGGCGACGGTCCGGACGCGTTCGCCGTACTTCTCGTCGAAGAAGGCGTCCGCGCCCGCGGCAACGGCCTCGGCCATAGTTCGAACCACGGTCGTAACCGCGTGGTTCTCACGCGCCACGCGCCGAACCTCGTCCTCGATGACCTGCTTCTCAGCCGCGGTCAGGGCCCGATCCATGTGGTAGTCGAAGCGGAGATAGTCCGGGGCCACGAGCGATCCGGCCTGATGGGCCTCCGGCCCGACGACGTTGCGCAGGGCGCGGTGGAGCAGGTGCGTGGCTGTGTGATTGCGCATCGTCCGCGCCCGCCGCTCGGCGTCGACGCGGGCCGCAACAGTTTCTCCCACTCGCAGCCGGCCGTGGAGTGTGCCGCGATGGACGAATAGCCCGGCGATCGGCTTCTGCGTGTCCTCGACCGTGAAGAGGGCGCTGCCGCCGCCCGCCTCGAGCAGCTCGCCGCGGTCACCGACCTGGCCGCCGCCCTCGCCGTAGAAGGGAGTGGCGTTGAGGATGACCTCGGCCTCGCCGTTGCCGGTCAGCTCATCGTATTCGGTGCCGTCGCGCAGGATCGCAACGACTCGGGCCTCGGCCTCGGTGCCTTCGTAGCCGAGGAACTTCGTCTCGCCCACACGGCGCAGGATCGACTGGTACATGTCGCCGAGCACGGCCTGGCGCGACAGATCGGCCTTGGTGCCCTTGCGACTCTGGGCCTTCTGCCCGGCCATGGCGGCCGTGAAGCCGTCGCGGTCCACTCGGACGCCATACTCGGCCGCCAT
>JANYJI010000064.1 GCA_025358525.1 Chloroflexota bacterium
CACGGCCACGGCCGCGATTGCCTGGGCGCCGAACGCAATCGCCCCGTTCATCACCAGCGCCGCCGGCGTCCCCCACAGGCCGCCGACACCGCCGGTCAGTCCGTTCCCGATAGGCGAGGAGCCGGCGAAGACGGTCGTGTAGACGCTCATGACGCGCCCCCGGAGTGGACCGGGGACGGTGATCTGGATCAGGGAGTTGGCGCTGGCCGCCGTTGCGATCGCCCCCACACCAGAGAAGAAGACCGCCCCCAACGCCACCGGGAACGCGGTCGTGCTCGCCAGTACCATCTCGGACAGCCCGAGCACCATGCCGCCGCCGATGAGGACCCTGAGCCGCGGCCGCTGCAATGTCGCGACCGCGAGGGCGGCGATTAGCGCCCCGGCCCCCATCGAGGAGAACAGCAGCCCGTAGCCGTTGGACCCCACGTTCAGCACTCGAGCGGCCATCACGGGCAATACCACGTTGAAGTTCATTCCGAACATGGAGACGAACCCGATCACGGTAATAGCCAGCAACACGACGGGCGTGCGCCGGACGTAGCGCAGACCTTCGCCGAGGTTCTCTCGGATCGCGGCCAGGCTTCTGGGCACCGCCAGCCGATCGGCAGGCATCAGCTCGCTGTCACGCATGGCCAGCAAGCTGATCACAGCCGCCCCGTAGCTGAGCCCGTTGAGGCCAAAGCACAGTGCCGTTCCGAGGACGGCTATCAGCACTCCGGCGATGGCCGGGCCCACAATGCGCGCGCCGTTGAAGACGGCGGAATTGAGGGCAATCGCATTGGCGATGTCGTCCCGGCCCACCATCTCGACGACGAAGGACTGGCGAGTGGGCATGTCGACCGCGTTTACGATGCCAAGGAGGAAGGCGAGCACGAATATGTGCCATACGGCCACGACGTGGAAGTAATCGAGTCCGCCCAAAGTCAGGGCCAGCAAGCCCGCCACCACCTGGGTTGCGATCACCGTCCTTCGCTTGGGCCAGATGTCCGCAATGATCCCGCCGAACAGACCGAAGGCCAGCACCGGCAAGAACTGCACCGCGCCAAGCAGGCCGATGTAGACCACCGCCTGGTCCCACCCGACGAGAGTGCCCAGGAGCCAGCCCTGGGCGAGCGACTGCATCCACGTTCCGCTGACGGAAACGAGCTGGCCGAAGAAGAAGAACCGGAAGTTCCGATGCTTGAGGGCGCGGCCAGTCGCCGTGAACCGGACCCGCCCGCCCTGGATCATCGAGCCGTCTCCTGGTTGGGCGCCGGCAGCGCGGACTCGGTCGAGGGAGCCGCCAACTCGCTTGGGAGGGCCTCCAGGCGGGCCGCCGTTCGGGCGCGTCGGCCTTCCGTCTCATCGACCATCGTCTGCAGTCGGGCGACCTTGGCCCGTAGCATGTGGGCCTGGTGCTCGTAGCGAGCCAGCCGATCGCGCAAGATCCGCTGGCGTTCGGCCGGGTCGGAGGTAGCGTGGAAGGCAACGTGCTCGCGTTCGCGAGCGGCCTCGTCCTCGAGCAACTTGGCGATCTCCGCCAGTGAGAAGCCGGCGTCATCGCGCAAGCCCTTGATGAAGCGCAGCCGTTCGACGTCGGTCGCGTCATAGAGGCGGTAGTCGCCCTCGGATCGGGCAGCTGGCTTGAGAAGCCCCAGCTCCTCGTAGTAGCGCACCGATCTGGGCGTCAGGCCAACCTCGGCGGCCGCCTCCTGAATGTGCAGCAGCCGGACACTCGGTGCCGGCCGTTCCTTCGTCTCAGTCATAGTTGCATCTTAACGCAACATTACCGTTTACGTGAAAGTTGAGGCAACTGGACCCTCGTTGCGCTACACGACTGAGTGATGGGAGCAGTCCGCGAGCGTCCCGAAACGCAACCCGCCGTCCCGAAACGCAACCCTGGTTCGCAGTCTTGAGTGGCTGTTCTTGCGCGAACCGTCGCGTCTGACGCAATTCGAGCCGGTAGTATCGGCGCGCGGGTCGCGAGGGGGTTCCCGAAACGTCCCGGCGTTTGGTCTAGGAGGAGAACCGCGCGGCATCTCGGTCGACAGGTGCCAGGCTGGTGCACCTGATGGCCGAGCCACTTTATCCGCGACTATGGCGGATGGCAGTGCGCCGAGCAGGAGCCGCAGCTCCCGCGTGACTCGCTCCAATGTCCCAGCGAAGAGCTTTGCTGCCTGGCCGCCGCTTTGGGCCGAGCTGGGCGGACCACAGACCAGCAGGTTGTATTCCCGTTCCACGATTCGGACTCCAACCGTCACGCATTGGAAAGGGGATTTGTCCGGTGAACCTGCGACGGCCTAACGCAAACGAAGCCACGGGCTCGGTAAACCGCTCGCGCAGCGTGGTTCCGATGTCCGGCCTCTGCACCGCCTGCCACGACGGCTGCACCGGCGGCTGCGAAATCTTCCTGGCCACGATGCGTGGTCGCGAGCTCCTCTACCCCCAGAACTTCGGCGAGATCACGGCCGGGGCGGACAAGGATTACCCGGTCGACTACTCGCACCTGAACATCCAGGGCTACGCCGTCGGCGCGGAAGGCCTGCCCGAAGGCGTCGAGCCGGGCCCAGATACCGCCCTGTTCCCACGGGTCAGTACCGAGACCGAATACGGCTGGGACAAGAAGGTGAAGATGAAGATGCCCATCTTCACCGGCGCCCTCGGCTCGACCGAGATTGCCCGCCGCAACTGGGAGCATTTCTCTGTTGGCGCTGCAATCTCGGGCGTGACCCTGGTGTGCGGCGAGAACGTCTGCGGCATAGACCCGGCCCTGGAGCTGACGTCCGGCGGCAAGGTCGCGAAGTCACCCGAGATGGACCGCCGGATCGAGACCTACAACCGCTACCACACGGGCTTCGGCGAGATCCTCGTCCAGATGAACGTCGAGGACACCCGCCTCGGCGTGGCCGAGTACGTCCTCGACAAGCACGGCCTCCAGACAATCGAACTCAAGTGGGGCCAGGGCGCCAAGTGCATCGGCGGCGAGATAAAGGTCAAAACCCTCGATCGAGCCCTCGAGCTGTAGCGCCGTGGCTACATCGTTCTGCCCGATCCCAA
>JANYJI010000166.1 GCA_025358525.1 Chloroflexota bacterium
CCGCCGGCTCGGCGTCCTACTCGTACGACAGCTTCGGCAATCTCGCTAGCGCGACATCGGGTGCGACCACGATCGCCTACCAGACCAACGGCTCAGGATTGCGCGTCAGCGCCACCTCGGGCCCCACCACCTCGACGTACACCTGGGACGAGGCCGCGGGCCTGCCCTCGCTCCTGTCCGATGGCACAGCTGGCTATCTCTCCGCCGATAGCCAGCTTCTGGCCGAAACCAGCGCATCATCCTCTGCCTACCCGCTCACCGACGCTCTGGGTTCGGTCCGGGCTACTTCGGGCTCGACGGGCTCCGTCACCGCCTCAGCGTCCTATGGCGTCTACGGCGACGTCCGATCGTCAAGTGGCTCCCTCGGCTCGCTCGGCTACACCGGCGGCCTGACCGACGCGAGCGGTCTCGTCTATCTCCAGGCCCGCTCCCTCGATACCGCGAGTGGCACCTTCACCGCCCGTGACCCGATGACTCCGGGCGGTCCCGGCATCACAGGCTTCAACCCGTATGCGTATGTCGGGCAGAACCCGGTGACGCATACGGATCCGAGCGGCAGGGAAGCCTTGGCCGAATACAGGTTCGTGTACACGGTCGTCGCAGTCGTAGTCGTGGCAGGCGTGGGCACTTGGGCAATCGAGCAGGAGTTGCTCAAGTGCCTGCGGACTCCAAGCCCTTGCACCCTGCCGCTACCGCGCAGCTGGCCTTGGGAGGGCACTGGCGAAGGAGCAGGCACCGGCACGACGGCGATCCCATGGGGCCGATCGATTCCTATCCCCGTGGCGCGCCCCTTGCCGAAGGAGATACCGTGGGAGCTTGGTCCGCTCGTCCAGGTGTGGCGCGCCGTCAGTTCAGCGGACAACCGATCCCAGTTCAACTGGGGTCCCGCTAGGGATGACGTCGACGGCCTGTCGGGGACGCTAGCGGGTGTGCCACCGTTCTGGATCCAGCCTCAGGCCGCCGCTTGGTTCACCCTCGCCACGAAGCACGCGCCTGTGGTCGGTTCCGACCAAGTGAGGGGA
Organism: Chloroflexota bacterium; assembly: GCA_025358525.1. GTDB lineage: Bacteria > Chloroflexota > Limnocylindria > Limnocylindrales > CSP1-4 > Fen-1039. Next base: position 1,023 of record JANYJI010000166.1, read on the forward strand.
GCGTCTCTTTCGGCGCTGCTGGCTGCCGGCTTCTCAATAGACTGGACCCCATCTCTGACCACAGGGGATCCGTACCATGTGTCCATCGGCAAGGAGCAGATCGAGATAGGTAACGACGGGGCCCCCAACTGGCGAGGAACGAGGCCGCAGCGAGCCGACATTCGAGCTCGCCTGGAATCGCTCTTCGTGATACCGGTCTGGCCGCTATGAAACCGCTTGATGAAATCCCGCTCGACGACTTGATCTATTGGTTCAACCGGGGCGATCCGGAGCAGGTCGATGCCGCCGCCGCGCGCCTGCGTGAACTAACCGACGAGGGACTCCGGACCCTGGTTGACCGTTTGCGGGTTGATCCCAATGCAACCACAGTCCCCAACGGATCCACAGTCAACGCTGTCATCGCCGTTGGGCTCCGGGCCGTGCCACTCTTGATCCAAGTCGTCGAGGCGGACGGCTTGAACTGGGACCGTGGCTATGCGCTGATGCGCCTCGGCGATCGACGGGCCGCAGGGGTCTTCGTCCAGGAACTCGAAACTCCCGGTGCCGGACACCGGGAGTTGGCGACGGAGGCTCTCGGCGAGCTGGGTGTGATCGAAGAGATCCCGCGCCTTCGGCGGTTGCTCAAGGACGACGATCCTTGGGTCGCTGGCAATGCGGCATGGAGCCTGGCCAAGTTGGGCGATACAGAGTCGGTCGAGGCAATCGCCGCAATCGCCGGCAAGAGCGATGTCCAAATAGGCCCCGGCGCGATCAGGGACCTTGCCCTCCTAGATCCTGCGGTTACTCCGGCGCAGCTTGCGCCCGTGCTGGTCGAAAGCCGCCTTAGCGCGATCCATGGCCTCGCCCTGCTCGATCATCCGGTTGCCCGAGATCAGCTCGTGGCGCTCCTTTCCGACAAGAACGCTGAAGTGCGCGTCGCCGCCATTGAAGGTATTTCGAAGGCCCGGTATCGCGGCGCTATCCCCGCGCTCCTCGAGATGATTGACGGGGCCGACGGCATCGAACTCGAGGAGTTGCTCATCGCTTTGGCCGAACTGCCAGATCGATCGGCTGTGCCGCAGCTGCGTAAGATCGTCGAAACGAGGCCCGACTGCGCCGTTCCTTACGGCCCGGTGCTAGCCGAACTCGCGGCAGCAGCTCTCCGTGCCATCGAGAACAGCGGTCCGCCGTAATGATTCAGGTGGAGTGACTTGGTCCTGCAAATGGAACGCCAAGGTTGCTACCGACATCCATCATTCGGCACCTTTACCTTCGCCTTTGCCTTCGCCTACAACGCCGACGGCCAGCTCAACACCCTCACTCGACCCAACGGCGTGACCAGCACCAACACTTACGACGGCGCCGGCCGCCTCGCCGGGCTGACATACAAGAACGGCGGTGGCACGGCCATCGCCGCCTACGCCTACACCCTCGATGCCGCAGGCAATCGAACGAGCGCGACCACCGACGGGGCCACCGAGCACTACACCATCGATCCCGCCGGTCGCCTGACCG
>JANYJI010000191.1 GCA_025358525.1 Chloroflexota bacterium
AATTGGTCCAGGGTGATGTTCTCGACCAGGCCTCATTGGTTGCGGCGATTCAGTCGGCCGAGCCGAACGAGGTCTACAACCTGGCTGCGATGAGCTTCGTGCCCACGTCCTGGAACCAGCCGGTTCTGACAGGCGAGTTCACCGGGCTGGGTGTGACGCGGATGCTCGAGGCCATCCGACAGGTGGACCCCTCGTTTCGCTTCTACCAGGCATCCTCGAGCGAGATGTTCGGCAAGGTCCGCGAGATTCCCCAGACCGAACTGACGCCATTCCACCCGCGCAGTCCGTACGGCGTGGCCAAAGCTTACGGCCACTTTCTGACGGTCAACTATCGCGAGAGCTTCGGCATCTACGCGGTCTCAGGCATCCTCTTCAACCACGAGTCCCCACGCCGAGGCCTGGAGTTCGTAACACGCAAGGTTTCGGACGGCGTCGCCCGAATTCACCTGGGCCTCGCCACAGAGTTGCGTATGGGCAATCTCGACAGTCAGCGCGACTGGGGTTTCGCTGGCGACTACGTCCGCGCCATGTGGGCGATGCTGCAACAGCCTGAACCCGATGACTATGTGATCGCCACGGGGATCGCCCATTCCGTCCGAGATCTTTGCCGTTTGGCCTTTGAGCATGTCGGCCTGGACTACGAGAAGCACGTCGTCATCGACGAGCGCCTCTATCGACCTGCAGAGGTTGACCACCTATTGGGCAACTCGGAAAAGGCCCGAGCCCAGCTTGGCTGGGAGCCCACGGTTGGGTTCGAGGAGCTAGTCAAGATGATGGTCGATGCTGACGTCGCCCGTCTCAAGGGGCGTTCAGTGCCGCGCTTCGACGTGGCTCTCCCAACAAGCCGAGCCTGACATCCGATGAGGGTCTTCGTCACCGGTGCGAACGGCTTCGTCGGCCAGTGGCTGGAGAAGGAGCTTCAACACCACGGCCACGAGGTGGTCTGCGCGCCCGGCCCCGACGTGCTCGATATCGCGGATCGATCGGGCCTGGTGCGCTGGCTGGATGACCCGGCCGGGCCCCCAGATGCGCTTATCCACCTCGCCGGGATGGCCTTTGCGCCCGACGCCGGGCACGATCCGACCGAGGCCTTCCGGGTCAATGTCGGTGGCACGGTTGCTCTATTCGAGGCCCTCCGTGAGATCGGTATCCGGCCGCCCGTCCTCGTAAGTGGTTCGGCGGATGTCTACGGCACGCCTCGTCCCGAGGATCTACCCCTCCGCGAAGATGCGCCGTCCGCTCCGAATAGCCCGTACTCGCTGTCTAAGGTGGCCCAGGAAGGTGTGGCAGCCGAAGCCTCAGCTCGCTACGGCTTCTCCCTCGTGGTGACGCGATCGTTCAACCACACAGGACCCGGGCAGCGTCCGGTCTTTGTGGTGCCGGCGATGGCTCAACGAGTCGTGGCCGTCAAGAGAGGGCAGGCGATGACAATCCCCGCGGGCAATATCGACGTGCGCCGAGACCTGACCGACGTCCGCGATGTCGTTGTGGCTTATCGCTTACTGATCGAGGCCGCAACCGCGGGCAAGCTACCCGATCGTTTCACGGTCGTAAACGTGGCCTCCGGCGAGGCTGTCACGGTCCGCGAGGTCATCGAGCGCCTGTGCACTCTGGCCGGAGTGGCGCCGGTGATCGAGAAAGAACAATCGCTCGTCCGCGCCGGCGATCCCACTGAGATTAGTGGCGACGCGTCGCTGATCGGGCAACTTGTAGGCTGGCAGCCTCGCATCTCGCTCGAGCAGACTCTGGTTGACGTCCTGGCAACCTGCTAGTGGTCGCTGGCCTGGGCCGCGCTACTTGACCGTGACAGCCGTCCCAACCGCCACACTCTGCATGAAGATCTCGCCTCGTACCAACGGGATCTCCGCCCCGGACGAGTCGTAGAAGCGGGTCAGGGCGGTGTTCGTTGGCTTCTTCCAGCTGGCGTCGATGGCCTTTCCCTCAATGAAGAGCGTGGCCTTGCCGGAACCTACGTTGCCGAGGAGGATGCGGTTGTAGCCCTTGTCCGTCGTGGGATCGAGCGTGACTGTTTGGTACATCACGATGACGTTTCGAGCGTAGACCTGCTTGCTGTTGGCCGGATCGATCTGGTTCTTGCCGTCGACAATTCGGAGGTAGGAGTTGGTCGCGGGGTCGTACTGGTAGCCGATCGTGCCGGTGTGGTAGGGGATCGAGATCACTTGCGAGGCGGGTCGCTGGGCGAGAGGAGTGTCGTCCCTGAACGTCCGCGTGGGCAGGTTCTGGTACGTCGACGGGTACTTGACCTTGGCCGCGCAGCCGATCAGGACCGTGGAGTTGGTGTACTCGTTGTGCGGTGCCGATCGC
>JANYJI010000200.1 GCA_025358525.1 Chloroflexota bacterium
CCCAGCTCAGAAGGCACTGCCTGCCGGGCGATATCGGCTGCCGTCGACGCCAGAGACAGGCGCTGCTCCACTGGGCCTACGACAGCCGGAGCATCTAGACCCGGATGGAGACGTGGCGGCGTGATCGATCCGGCGTTCGCCCGCCTGGCCACGTGCCGCTTACACGACGCTGAGCGGCCGCTCGATGGCTGCGTCTGCCCGGAAGCGACGATCGACCAGGACCCGAATCACGTAGGTGATCTCCAGACCAGCGCCGTCGAACGAGGGTGCCGAGCCCGGTGGGATCAAGAGTCGCGCTTCGGCGGCCCCGCTCGCCAGGTCCGCCGGCGCGACGGACGTCATGGCGATGATGCCCTCGACTCCGTTCGGGGCGTTCGTTCGGCGGTGCAGTTCGATCCGCGCGCCTTGCCCACCGGGCGCGGATGGCCAGCTGACCTTGATCAGCACATCCTGCCCGGACTCGGCCGGCAGAGACGACTCAACGCCGATCGTCGCGTCGCCGAGGGTCACGGCGGCCATCATGCTGACGCCGCCTTGTTTCCCGACGCCGGCACGGAGCAGATCCGGGTGCTGGGCCAGCGGCAGGGAAAAGGCCACGAAATGGTCCGCTCCCATCGGGATGTCCCAGCGGACCTCGAGGGCCCAGGCGATTATCGATTCACCGAGATGCGCGGACGGCGGTCCAAGCGGCGGCGCAGGCACTGCGAAGGCCGATTCCCAGGCTTGGCCGGGCTGCAGGTCGGTTGGAATCGGTGGTTCGACGAAGGCGTCGTGCGAGAAGAGTTTCCCAGAGGTCTCGACCCAGCGCTCGGTGTAGGTGACCTCGCCCTTTGAGTTGCGATGATCCTCCGACCGGCGCTCCTCGTCCAGCCTGAGCCCGACGAGCCGCAGATGCGCCGTGCGCGAAAAGACGGCCTCATTGGCGACCAGCTTTATGCGGCCGGTTATGCCGTCGCCGACGCGAGCCGGGCGGTCCAGGGAGATCTCGCCGGTAACGGCGCCGTCGGTCGGGCGAAGCAATTCCTCGGCGTTGACCGAGTGCAGGGGATGACTCCCCTGGGCACCGGCCAAGCGCGGCCCGTTCAGCGCGTCGAACGGTGACGGGGCGGATCCCGTGTGACCGCCCAGGATGCGGAAACCGAAGCCGCCCACAATCGCTGAACCTCCGGCATGACTCGGTCTGCGTCAGGCGCTTATGCGCACCTGCTGGCCGAATACTAGAGGCGCGGCTGCCGACCCGAAGGCCTGTCAGCGCGATGCGCACCGCGGATCGTCGGCCGAAGTCGTGGTCCCTGGGAGGATGATGGTCCTGGCCCCTGCTCATCGGGCCCAAAAGAGGCAAGTGATGGATCGTTTCGACTTCGTTGTCATAGGTGCCGGCGCCGCCGGTGAAGCCGCCGCGCATGCCGCGCTCGAGGCCGGCAAGACCGTGGCGGTCCTGGAGCGAGAGCTCGTCGGCGGGTCCTGCCCCTTCTGGGCCTGTGTCCCGTCCAAGTCGCTGCTCCACGCCGCGGCCATGCATCGCCACGGCGACTACTCGTGGCAGCGTGCCTCCGATCGCCGCGACTACATGATCAACCGGGAGGGCCGTGACTGGCCGGACGACTCGAGCGGCCTCAAGGCGTTGGAGGACGCCGGCGCCCGGGTGTACCGGGGAGTGGGGAGGATCGTCGGGCCTGGCGTCGTTGAGATGCGGGCAACCGGCGATGGCGCTCGCTCTGACTCAGGCCAACGGCTGGGGGCTGGGACGATCATCATCGCCACAGGCTCGCAGCCCAAGATGCCGCCGATCGCGGGTCTCGCCGAGGCGGAGCCCTGGACCAACCGGCAAGCCACAGCGACCCGCGACCTGCCTCGCAGCCTGGTGGTGCTCGGTGGCGGCGCGGTGGGCGTGGAGCTGAGCTCCGTGTTCGCCAGGTTCGGGGTCCAGACGGCCCTGGTCCACTCGCACGAGCGGCTGATCGAACGCGACCATCCGCGCATCTCAGAGGCCGCTGCCCGAATCCTGCGCGACGATGGCGTCGAGCTGCGCCTGGGGGCGCGGACCGTTCGCGTTCGGCCCCGGGCCGGCGACCGCGACGCTCATGTCGTCGAGTTGAGCGACGGCGGCTGGGTTCAAGGCGAGCGGATTCTGGTTGCGGTCGGGAGAGCGTTCGATCTCGGCGGTCTGGGACTGGAAGCAATTGGCCTCGACCCGAGCGAGATACGACCGGACGGGCGTCTTCGAATCGCGGATGGCGTCTACCTGATCGGCGACTCCGCAGGTCCTGAGCTGTTCACCCACGTTTCCCACTATCAGGGCGGGCTGGCGGTTCGGATGGCGCTGGGCGAGGAAGTCGCGCCCGACTATCGAGCCATCCCGCGCGCAGTCTTCCTGGAGCCCGAGCTGGCGTCGGTGGGACTCAGCGTCGAGGGGGCCGTAGCTGCCGGGATGGACGCTTTTGAGAAGGTCGTCGACTTTGCCACGACCACCCGTGGCTACGCACTCGAGGCGGCATTTGGGCACGTGGCCATCGTCGTCGACCGCTCCTCGGGGACGCTGGTTGGGGCGTCGGTAGTCGCGCCGGATGCGTCGGCCGCGATCCACGAAACGGTGCTGGCGATCCAGACGCGGACTCCGGTCGCGACTCTGGCGTCCGTGATTCACGCGTTCCCGACGACTTCGCGAGCCTTCGCCGGACTCTATGTCGACGCGCTAAAGGAGCTTCGGGGCGGCCCGGCTCGGGCCTGACCGCCGCGCGGCTCGGCCTAGCGCAGTGTCTGCTCCGCGTACGAGGCCAGGCGCTCCAGGGCCGCCGGCATGTTCGTTCGGCCGAAGCCCAGGCGGAAGTGGTTGGCCGTGTCCTCGAAGATCGCACCTGGCAGGATGAGAACTCCAGTCTCACGCACGAGATCCTCCGCGAACCGGTCGATCGGGACGTCTTTCACCAGGCGCGGGAAGCCGATGCTGCCGCCTCGCGGCCGGACCCACTCAAAGGTTCCAGCCCAGTGCTCGAAGAACGTATCGAGGAGCGGGAGGTTCGTTTGGACGATGCCCCGGTTCCGCGCCAATACCCGATCCGCGGCCTTCAGCGCGATGAGGGCCAGCACCTCGGCTGGCGCCGAGTTGCAAATCGTGGTGTAGTCCTTGAACGCAGCCAGTCGCGCCAGGAGCTCGCGATCGCGCGTGGCCACCCAGCCGATGCGCAGCCCGGCTAGGCCGAACGACTTCGACATGACGCCGATGCTCACGCCCATCGCAAGGGCGTCGGCGCCGGCGGGCAGTCGGTCGGCCGCGTCGAACTCCAGGAAGCGGTAGACCTCGTCGACGACCAGATGCGCGCGGGCCTCGGCGGCCAGCTCGACCAGTCGGTCGAATGTCGGTCGGTCCATGAGTGAGCCGGTGGGGTTGTGAGGCTCGTTGATCATGATGATCCGCGTGTTGGGCCGGAGGGCGGCGCGCACCTCCTCAGGATCGAGCCGCCAGCCATCCGCTTCGCGCAGGTCCACGCGCGTGACTTCGGCCCCTGCCGCCCGAGCTACCTCGGCGAGTGACTGATACGCCGGCCGGACCACAACGGCGTGGTCACCGGGCCCCAGCAGTACGTTATCGAGAGCGAAAATCGCCTCCTCGGCGCCGGCGAAGACCAGCACATCGTCGGGCGAGACCTGCTCGTAAAGTCCCGCAATCGCAGCCCGCAGAGCTGGGTCGCCGGGCGATTCCGTGTAGCCAAGACGCAGGTCATCCCAGCGACGTCGGTCGTCCTCGTCCGCCAGTTCGAGCAGGTCCCGCATGCGCCAGCCCTCGACATCCGAGGCGCACAGGAGCAGTTCGGCCTTGAACTCCCAGCGGGCAAAGTACCGTTCCAGGGCGAAATCATGTAAGCGCATTGGGCCTCCGAGGGCGTTGCAAAGGACCACTCGGGAACGGTCATGCGCCGTGAACGTCGGCGACCAGACTTGCAGGAGCCTCGCGGCTGTGGCGAGTACCCGGCCCCCGTCCCGGCCCCGTCCCCCGACGCCGGTCGCGAAACCTACTTGACGATCAGGTCGCCCTCAGTGACGACTGACCCGTTGCTCGTAATGGAGAAGTGATAGGTGCCGGCACTCCAGCCCGGTAGCCCGCTCAGATCGGTCGTGTCTCCGAAGCAGTCCAAGCTCTGGCTGTCCTCCAGTGGGAGGGGGGTCATCGGAATAAGGGTCTGACCGCTTTTGCCGATCTCGAGCGAGACGACTTCGCTGCCCTGC
>JANYJI010000210.1 GCA_025358525.1 Chloroflexota bacterium
TAGCTCGCACATGTCAGTTCGCATTCGTCTCAGCCGCATTGGCGCGACCAAACAGCCGTCTTATCGGGTCGTGGTCATGGATGCCCGCAGCGCTCGCGATGGTCGCGCCATCGAGACGCTCGGCCACTACAACCCCCGAACAGAGCCGGTCGAGTTCGTGGTTGACGCCGAAAAAGTCAAGAAGTGGCTCGCTCAGGGCGCTCTCCCGTCCGACACTGTGTCTCGGCTGCTCCAGAACGCTGGGATCCTGCCCAAGGTCGAGCGCGAGCGACGCAAAGCGTCGCTGTAGCGGGTCGCTCGGCGACTCTCGTGGTTGGACGGTGGATAAAAGTAGAGAATCAGACTGAAGGAGGGCGCATGGCAGCCCAGGATCTCGTCGCGTATGTCGCCCGCAATCTCGTGGACGACCCCGACGCAGTGGTTGTCGAGGTCACCAATGGCCCCGACGGTAAGGTCATTGAGCTTCACGTCGCCGAAGAGGACATGGGCAAGGTGATCGGCCGGAACGGCAGCGTCGCCAAGGCGCTGCGGACCCTGCTTAAGGTCGTCTCCGCTCGCGACGGCGAGCCCGTTTCACTCGAAATCTCCTGAGCCCTCGGCCATGACAGCCGGAGAGCGGCTCGTTGTCGGCCAGGTCCGAGGCTTCCACGGTTTGCGCGGTGCCCTCCGCGTAGAGTCGTTGACGGACCGGCCCGACGAACGATTCGCAGTTGGCCGCCTTCTCTTTGTGGAAGGCGCCGAGACACAGTTGACCGTCGTCGAGTCGACGACCGATGCACTCGGTTGGCGTGTGCGCTTCGCGGAGGTGCCTGACCGGACCGCGGCGGAGCGGCTCCGGGATTTGTACCTCGAGGCCGTGATCGCCCCTGGCGAGGAACTGCCGCGGGGCGAGTTTTACTGGCATCAGATCGTCGGCGCGACCGTGAAGGACGTCGACGACACGGTTCTCGGCCAGGTGGTGGACATCTACCGAGCCGGTGGCGCCGAGGTGATCATCGTCCGGGGTCCGACCGGGGAGCTCGACGTGCCGCTGGTCCGCTCTGTCGTACGGATCTTCGCCCCCGCTCGGGGCGAGATCGTGGTCGATGGCAATGCTCTCGGGCTGCGCGGCGAGGCCGTGGCCACTGCGGCAGCCGTGCCCGCAACCGATGCCGTGGCCACTGCGGCGGACATCGCTGGCAACTACGGCGACTCCGCCGAGACCGGCACCTCCGGTAACCCGACGCCGGAGACAGGCGGCCAATGAGCGACCCCGTCGACGCGACGGTAGTGCCATCCGAGCCAGTCCCGACCGAGCCGACCACTGCGGTCCGATTGCCCATCGAAATCGATGTCCTGACGCTCTTTCCCGGCATGTTGTGCGGACCGTTGGCCGAGAGCATCCCGGGCCGGGTTCAGTCGCGCGGTCTGGCGATCATTCGAGTCCACGACTTGCGCCAATGGGGCTTGGGACGTCACAACACGGTCGACGATTACACCTACGGCGGAGGCGCTGGAATGGTCATGCGCCCCGAGCCCGTCGCCGCCGCGCTGAACGTCCTACGGCGGCCCGAGTCCACGGTCATCCTGCCCGACCCGGGCGGCGAGGTATTCGGGCAGGCGCGCGCCCAGGATCTGGCGGGGCGCCACCACCTCATCATTCTGTGCCCGCGCTATGAAGGCGTGGACGAGCGGATCAGGTCGATGATCGACCTGGAACTCTCGATCGGCGATTACATACTCTCTGGCGGGGAGATCCCGGCCCTCGTCGTGGTCGACGCTGTCCTGCGCCTCCTGCCCGGCGCCATCGACGCCGAGTCGACAGCAGAGGAGTCATTCACCGGCGGTCTTCTCGAGTATCCGCAGTACACGCGTCCGCCGGTCTTTGGCGAAATGGCCGTGCCGGCCGTGCTCACGAGTGGCCACCACGGGGCTGTTCGGATGTGGCGTCTCAAAGAGGCTCTGCGCCGGACCCTGCGCCGCCGGCCTGAGCTGCTGAATGGCCGGACCCTGACCAGGGAGGAGTCGAAGCTGCTGGTTGAAGTCCGCTCCGAGGAGTCGGCCAACCCCGAATCCGGCTGAGCGCGACCCGTTCCGCGACCTTGTCCAGCGAACCCCACCCGTGGCGGCGCCAGGGCCCCTTACCGCGGCGGTGTGCTATTCTCGCCGTCGGTCGCGTTAGCGGCCTATTCCAATGTGCCTTTACCGCGGCCGGGCTGCGGGCCACATCAGCCATGAGCGCAGCCGCGCCGCTTGACGAAGAGTAGGAACCGATCGTGAACTTGCTCGACGAGATCACCCAGGACCAGATCAGGACCGACCTTCCGGAGCTCGCCTCAGGCGACACTGTCCGCGTCTCGGCGCGAGTTGTCGAAGGCACCCGCGAGCGTATCCAGGTCTTCGAAGGCACCATCATGCGCCTCCGCTCCGGTGGCATTCAGCGGTCGATCACCGTCCGCCGCGTGGCCAGCGGTGTCGGCGTCGAGCGCACCTTCAAGGTCAACAGCCCCCGCATCGACAAGATCGAAGTGGTGCGCCACGGCCAGGCTCGCCGCGCTCAGCTCTACTTCCTGCGCAAGCGCGTCGGCAAGGCCGCGACGCTCCGCGAGCGCCGCACCAAGTAGCAAAGTTGGGCGCGAGCGACATGCCAGGTGCCCGTCGCTCAATGAGCACCGGGGACCCCGTTCTGTCGCCTTCAGGGGCGCGGCGGGGTCCTACTGTTTCTGCGCCAGGATCGGTCGGCGGTCGACTGCAGCTCGAGCCGTGGCACAAGGCCCGTCTGGACCCGGACTTCGCCGAAGAGCGGGCCCTCTGGGTTCGCGGCTACCGTCATGTGGCCGGCATCGACGAGGTCGGCCGCGGGTGCCTGGCTGGGCCCGTTGCAGCGGCCGCGGTCATCCTTCCGCCCGACTGGAAGCCCCGCGGACTGCGTGACTCCAAGCTGCTGAAGCCTGAAGAACGCCGACGCCTCGATGCGGAGATCCGGGACCATGCCCTGGCCTGGTCGATAGCCTTCGTGGGCCCCGAACTGATCGATCGAATCAACATCTTGCAGGCGACACTGCTGGCTAGCACGCTGGCCGCCGCTAGACTGCCGATCCGGCCGGATGCTCTCCTGCTCGATGCCGTCGCCCTGCCAGAGGTGTCACTCCACCAACGGGTTCTCGTCTCAGCCGATCGACTGTGTGCGTCTGTGGCCGCTGCCTCGGTTGTCGCCAAGGTCGCGCGCGACGCCCTCATGGTGGAGTACGAGGCTCTTTACCCGGGCTACGATCTCGCCAGCAACAAGGGCTATGCGGCTCCCGAGCATCTGGCCGGGCTGGCCAAGCTGGGTCTCAGTCCGATCCACCGTCTTTCTTTCGCGCCCTGCCGAAATCGCGAGCAAATGGGCTTGTGGGACGATGGCCCGGCGGATGCGACCATCGACGCCGTCGACCTCGAGGAGACGGTCCCCGTCGATTAGCCCCGCCGAGGTGGCATGCAGCGGACGGATCGACAGAGAGCGGGCGACGCGGCCGAATGTCTCGTGGCCGAGCGTCTGGCTGCTCTCGGCTGGCGGATCCTGGCTCGCAACGTTCATTGCGGCCGCAGCGAGTTGGACATCGTGGCCGAGGACCCAGGCCCGCCGGCGAGGTTCGTGGTGGTCGAAGTCAGGTGGCGTAGATCGCGCCAGTTCGGGCTGCCGGAGGAGACGTTCGACTACCGAAAACGGGCGCACCTTCGGGTCGGCATCGCTCGTCTGCTGGAGCGCGGCAGACTGCCGGACGGGCGGGAGTTGCCCCGCTTGCCGATTGCGCTCGACCTGGCGGTCGTCGAGCCCGGAGAAGGCGGTGCGCCCCAAGCCCGTCTCTACCGTAACGTCTTGTGTGAGTAGGTCCCACTTGCCGCGCCGAGTACTGCCGGGCCGGGCAATCTTGCCGTGCTACACTCCCGCCCAGCCGTCGCAGATTGCGACGGTGTCGTCGAGTCTCGACGACACCCGCGCTACCGGCCTCGAGGCCGGCGCTGCGGAGATCACACGCAGGGCCGCTTTGTCGAGAGCGGTGCCGAGTTCGCGACCAGCGGGCTCGGTTCTCGACAGGAGCGCTGCGGAGGAAACAACCGCAGGAGGTTAGTTCATGCCGTCCATTTCGATGCGGCAGCTCTTGGAGGCCGGCATCCATTTCGGCCACCAGACGCGGCGCTGGAATCCCAAGATGAAACCGTTCATCTTTGCGGAGCGCAACGGGATCCACATTATCGACCTCGCCCAGACCGTCAAACGGCTGGATCTGGCGCTCGCCGCCGCTCGGGAGACTACCGCGCGTGGTGACACCGTCCTGTTCGTCGGGACTAAGAAGCAGGCTCAGGAGCCGATCGCCCAGGAATCGACCCGTGCCGGTCAGCCTTACGTCAACCACCGCTGGCTCGGTGGCATGCTCACCAACTTCGTCACCATTAAGAAGCGCGTCGCCCTCCTGGACCAACTCGAAGCCCGCCAGGCAAGTGGCGACTTTGAACGCCTGACGAAGAAGGAGACCGCCAAGCTCGTAGAGCAGATGGAGCGTCTGCGGGCCTCGTTCGGCGGCATCCGCAAGATGAAGCGCCTGCCGGGCATGATCTTCATCGTCGACCCGCACCGCGAGCGCATCGCTATCACGGAGGCTCGCAAGCTCGAGCTCCCGATCATCGGCACCGGCGACACGAACGTGGATCCGGACGAGCTCGATTACATTATCCCTGCCAACGATGACGCGATCCGCGCCATTCGGCTGCTCTGCCAGCTGGTGGCCGACGCTTGCATCGAGGGCCAGAGGGATCGCGGCGTCCGTTCCGGCGTCGAGGAGGCCCCGGAGCACGCAGCCCAGGTCGAGGTCGAGGAGACCGCTTCCGACGCACTGGTGGCTGCCCTGGCGGGCGGCGCAGCGCTCACGTTCGAACCCGACGCCGAGGAGGAGGTCCTCCTGCCCGGACTGCGCGTGCCGTCCCACCCGCGCGAGAGCCAACCTGAAGAAGGCCAGCGGCCCCACTGATCCACTCCCAACGCATCCAGCGAGGGCTGCCCGGATAGACCCGGGCGGTTCTCGGGTGCCGACAACAGGAGACATGAAGAGACTATGGCGACGATCACTGCGGAGACCGTCAAGAAGCTCCGCGAACAGAGCGGCGCAGGAGTCATGGAGTGCAAGCGTGCCCTCGAGGAAGCCGACGGCGACCTGGAGAAGGCGGCCGTGCTTCTGCGCGAGCGAGGGCAGGCTGCTGCTGCCAAGCGGGCCGGGCGCGAGGCCAACCAGGGCCAGGTCGCGAGCTACATCCACACCGGTGGCAAGATCGGCGTTCTGATTGAGGTCAACTGCGAGACCGACTTCGTGGCTCGTACCGAAGAGTTCCAGCGCCTGGTGAGGGACCTAGCCATCCAGGTTGCCGGGCTGCGCCCCCTTTATCCAACGATCGAGTCAGTCCCGGCCGAGGTCCTTGAGGCTAAGCGTGCCGACCTTGTCTCGAATGAGGTCACGCTCAGCAAGCCCGAGTCCGTCCGCGGCCAGATCGTCGAAGGCCAGCTGAAGAAGTGGTTCGCCGAGGTCGTTCTCGTCGAGCAGCCCTTCCGGGATCAGGACCGTACCGTTGGCGACTTGATCACTGAAGCCATCGCCAAAACAGGCGAGAATATGCGTGTCCGACGGTTCATCCGGTACGAGCTGGGGGAGTAAGTGAGCGAGGCCATCGCGGCCAAAGGCGAGGCTGTCAGTTCGGCTGACTCCGAACTGGTCGCCGGCGTCACGAAGCAACCGCGCTATCGGCGGATCCTGCTGAAGCTGTCCGGAGAGGCGCTCCTGGGCAACCGGCAGTACGGCGTCGATCCGGACTTCTGCGCCCTCATCGCTGCCCAGGTCGCGAAGGTCCACGCGCTCGGCGTCGAGATGGGCATCGTCGTTGGGGGCGGGAATATCTTCCGAGGGCTCGCGGCTGCGGCGAAGGGGATGGACCGCTCCACCGGCGACTTCATCGGCATGCTGGCCACGGTAATGAATGCCCTTGCCCTCCAGGACGCCATCGAGCGGGCCGGTGTGCCCACACGGGTCATGAGCGCCATCGGCATGAATCAGATTGCCGAGCCCTATATCAGGCGCCGCGCGGTGCGTCATCTTGAGAAGGGCCGCGTCATAATTCTGGGCGCCGGGACGGGCAACCCCTACTTCACCACCGATACGGCGGCGGCGCTGCGGGCGGTGGAGATCGGGGCCGAGGTGATCCTCAAGGCCACGAAGGTGGACGGCGTTTACGACTCCGATCCAGTCACGAATCCCGGTGCAAAGCGCTATGACAGGCTCACCTACTCTCAGGTGCTTGCGCAGCGACTGCGCGTGCTCGATGCAACGGCCGTGTCGCTGTGCATGGAGAATGACACGCCGATTATCGTCTTCGACCTGAACGAGCCTGAAAACATCACCCGGGTAGTCGCGGGCGAATCCGTCGGCACCCTGATTACCGGAGGCAGCCCGGCATGAGCAGCGAGACGTTGTCCGCCACCGATCACAAGATGGTTCGGGCGGTCGAGGTCCTCGAACGCGACCTCCAAGGCATACGTACGGGGCGCGCCTCGACATCGCTGGTGGAGCGGATCCTGGTCGACTACTACGGCACGCCGACCA
>JANYJI010000218.1 GCA_025358525.1 Chloroflexota bacterium
TAGCTCGAGGCGTTGACGTCAACCGGCAGGACCGCAACCCCGTGGCGCTTGGCGTCGTTGATCAGCACCTCCACCGGGTAGAAGCCCATTGGCTGGGCATTGATCAGGCCCACGCTGAAATGGGCCGGGTAGAAGAGCTTGAGGAAGGCCGACTCGTAGGCGGTTCTGGCAAACGCGGCAGCGTGGCTCTTAGCAAAGCCGAACGAGGCGAAGGCGGCGAGCTGGCGGAACAGCTCCTCGGCCTGCTCGTCGGTAAGGCCGTTGGTGGTGCGGCAGCCGTCGACGAAGTGGGCGTGCAGTTTCTCCATCTCGGCGCTGGAGCGCCACGTCCCCATCGCCCGCCGAAACCCATCCGACTCGCCCGCGCTGAAGCCCGCCACCGTGATGGCGATCTGCATGACCTGCTCCTGGTACAGGATCACGCCGAGCGTCTCCTCGAGGACCGGCTGCAGGCTCGGGTGAAGGTACGCGACCGGCTCGAGGCCCTGGCGGCGGCGCAGGTACGGGTGGACGGCGTTGCCCTGGATCGGACCCGGCCGAATGATCGCCACTTCCACGACCAGGTCGTCCAGGTTGGCCGGCTTCGACTTGGGCAACGTCTGCATCTGGGCTCGGCTCTCGACCTGGAAGACGCCCACGGTGTCGGCGGCCTGAAGCATCGCAAAGACCTCGGGCACGTCCTCGGGCAGCCGATCGAGGTCGACGCAGGCGGCGCAGTCGGCCTCGATGAGCTGGAGGGTTTCGTCGATTGCCGCCAGCATCCCCAGCCCGAGCAGGTCGAGCTTGATCAGCTTGAGCGTCTCGATGTCGCGCTTGTCGAACTGGACCACGACGCGGCCGGGCATGGTAGCCCGCTCCAGGGGCGCGATGTCGATCAGCGGCGCGGCGGTCACGAGCATGCCGCCGGAGTGGATCGAGAGGTGGCGGGGGAAGCCGTCGATGCGGGCGCAGAACGCCAGCCAGCGTTCCCACTCCGGCATGCCGGCCGTGGAGCCGGGAGATCCGGGGGATGTCGACTGGACTGCAGCCGCGCCCGAAATCGATTGCGCGCCCGAAGGTGCCGCCGACGCACCGCCCGGAACCGCGCCCGAAATCGATTGCGCGCCCGAAGGTGCCGCCGACGCACCGCCCGGTCTCCCCAATGCCAGCCATGCCACGCTCGCCGCTGAGTCGCCGGGACCGCCTTCGTCATCCGACCCAACCGACGGCGGCCGGGCCAACCGGCGAGCCAACCGACGCTGCTGCTCAGTTACCGATCCGCCGCCCAGATCCGCGACCCGAGCCTGGGCCGCCCCGCTGGTTTCCGTCATATACGCCTGGTAGTTGTGATATCCGCGGACTCCACTTGTCTGCTGCTTCGTATTGGCCGACTCTGAGCGTGGATTGGCCTGGTTGGACCCGTCTGGGGTGGTCTCGAGTCCGAATTCCCTGTCCACTCCGCGGATAACACGCCTACCAGTTGTATTTGCGAGAAACGGGACTGCGGAGGCCGAAGGCGGCACGGTGCCACCGGGCCCGGCCGGGCCGATCGTCGAGCCACTGCGACCCCGGGCCACGTTGAGCCGGCCCATTCCGTGGACCAGGCCGCGTGCCTTCGCAGCCTCGGCCGAACCCGCAACCCCAGCGCGGCCGCTCCCAGCCGCGGCCACTCCGCCTGCCACTGCCCCAGCCACTTCGCCGCACGCAGCCACTTCGCCTGCCACTTCTCCGCCTGCCACTTCTCCGCCTGCCACTTCGCCGCACGCAGCCACTCCCCCGGCCACTCGTTCGACCGTCGCGGCGAAGAACTGCCCGAAACCGCCGTCCGCCTCCAGGTCGCGCCGGATCGTCACCGAGTCGTATGTTTCGAGCGCCTTGGCGACCCGGTCGACCAGCGGCCGCGGGAAGCCGAGCGCATACCCCACCTCCCGCACCGCCGACCGGGCCCGATACGCGACCAGGTTGCAGACCATCCCGGTGTGTTCGGCGCCGTAGCGCCTGTAGACGTACTGGATGACCTCCTCCCGCCGCTCGGAGGAAAAGTCGATATCGATGTCGGGGTAGCTCGTCCGGCCTTCGTTGATGAAGCGCTCGAAGAGAAGGTGGTGGCGGATCGGATCGACGCGGGTGATGCCGAGGATGTAGGCCACGATCGAATTAGCCGCGCTGCCCCGACCTTGGGCCGGGATCCCACGCTCGCGGGCGAACCGCATGATGTCCCAGCAGATCAAAAAGAACTCGGCCAGCCCTGTCCGTTCGATGACGTCCAGCTCATGGGCCAGCTGCCGCACGACCGGCGACGAGATGGGGTGATACCGACGGCGAGCCCCCTCGTGGCACAACTCTTCCAGATACGAAAAGGAAGTGTCCCCCTTCGGGATCGGAAAGCCCGGAAAACGATAACGCTCGAAACCAAGGTCAACTGAGCAGCTGGCGGCCAGCTCACCAGCATTACCGATTCCTTCAGCCCAAGCGGCCCGCGTCTGGGCGCCTGCCCCCGCAAAGCCGAGCGTTGCGCCACCCGGTGGAGTGATTCCGGCCACTGATCCACCTGCAGGTGGCGAGGCCATCAACTCGTCCGAACTCTTGAGGTACGACTCTCCGTCCGGGCGCCGGAGATCGCGCAGTTCGTCGAGCGAACGGCCGTGGCGGATCGCGGTCAGGACGTCCTGCATCTCGCGGCCTTCCCGGCGGGCGTAGTGGACGTCGTTCGTGACCACGACCGGCAGGCCGAGCTCCCCGGCCAGGCGGGCCGTCTCGGCCACGAGCCAATCGTCGTCGGGAAGCAGGTGATGCTGCATCTCCATGAAGAACGCGGCGGTGGCCATGGAGTCGGTCCGGGCCCGACGACTGGCGAAAAGCCGCGCATACCGCTCCGCCGCTGCCCGCGCCCCGTCTCGATCCCCGACCCGCAGCCGCCGGGCAATCTCGCCCTCGCGGCAACCGGAGAGCGCCACCAACCCTTCGACGTTCGCGGCCAGAAGCTCGTGGGTGAAGCGCGGCATCGACTTCGTGCCGGCGAGATTCGCCCGACTCACGAGACGGCAGAGGCTGCGATAGCCCGCCGCGTTGCGTGCAAGCAGGACGAGGTGCGGGCCACGCTGCCCCTCCCCGACTCCACGCAAATCCTCCTTCACCGGGTCGCGGCCGCCCGGCAGCCTGGCACGTGCCGGACGGGGCCGGGCCGGCAGACCCTCACCGCGTCGCGCGTCGTCGGGGAGTGGCACCGCGCCCGCCAGAGAGCGTCCTCTTCGTGCCTCGCGCCGGCCCGGAATCACGACCCCGTGTGAACTCGCAAGCGAGTTCACCTCCGAGTTCGCAAGCGAACTTGGTCTCGTATACGGCACGGCCGAGTCCGCCATCTCTATCTCAACGCCGATCACCGGTCGCAGACCCGCCTCCCGGGCAGCGGTCGCAAATCGGACCACGCCGTAGAGGCCGCCGTGGTCCGTGACGGCCAGCCCGGACAGGCCCAACTCCACGGCGCGCCCGACCAGCTCATCCGGAGCGGAGGCACCGTCGAGGAACGAGAAGTGCGTGTGGCAGTGGAGCTCGGCGTATGCGACCTTCGGCTCAGTCATACAGACGCTCCAAATGCCAGGTCCAGTCGACTCGATCCAGGTACAGAAGCGCGAGCCAGCTCTGGCCGACGACCTTGAAGTAGTCACGCGCGATCGGCTGGCTCCACCAGCTCTCTTCGACACGCCAGCGGTTGCAGACCTCGACCTGCTCGCGCCGGCCGTTCCAGCTAAAGGCGACAAGCTGCCCATCCGGCCCGAGTTCGACGTCGATCAAAGGGTGCTCACGCAGTAGCCGGGTCATTGGGTCCGCCTGACGCGGTCGACTAGAGAGCCGCTTCCAGAGGCCGGCTGCCCCCGCCACATCCAACGCTCCTCCGCCAGAGCGGCCTCCGGATCGGCGATCTCCATCCAGCCCACCCGCTCCTCGCCGAAGCGGAGCCCAAGTCTGGCGAGCTGCCAGCCGAGCCTCCCCGTCCGTCCCGTCTGTGGCGTGAAGAGAGTGAGCTGGCAGCCGGCGGCGGGCGCAACGTCACCGAGCTGAAGGTCGAGGCGCGAGACCGGAGCTTGCGGCGGCGCCATCTCCAGCCGGGCGATGAGCAGGCGCTCTATGGCCAGCCCTTCCGACGTGGGTTCGGGCAGGTGCTGGTCTACCGTCATAGTGGCCGGTACGTCGCCCACGGAAAAAGATCGATCCAGCTCCAGGGTCAACCGGGCCCAGGCCGCCGCTGCGCCCCTTGCCTCGAGTTGATCGCCAAAGGCCGAGGCCAGCCGATGCAGGACGAATCGCAGCCCCTCCACATCAGCCACGGGCGGGTCTATCGGCAGGGCCATCGCCAATCGCTCCGGGGCCTGGCGCGGCCGAAACGGGTCCGTTTCCTCGCCTCGCGCCCGAGCGTGGAGCCGTTCCCCCTCCGGCCCGAACCGGGCCACGACCGCGGAGCGTGGCAACTCCGCGACCTGACCGATAACGCGCAGCCCGAACCGCTGGAGGCGAGCCCGAATCTCCGGATCGCGACTCAGCATGGCTGCGGGGAGACCCGCCAGGAAGCCCGCATCGGCGCCCGGCTCGATAACATGGAGTGCGACCGCGCCACTCGCCACGCCACTCGCCACGCCACTCGCCGGGGCCACTGCCACGCCACTCGCCACCGCGGCCGCTACTGCCGCCGGGGCCACTGCCACGCCACTCGCCGGGGCCACTGCCACGCCACTCGCCACCGCGGCCGCTACTGCCGCAGCGAATCGCGTCCCGGCGATCCCCGCCAGAGGCGGCCCCGGCAGAATCCCCGCCAGGGCCTCTCCGATTCGGCGAACGATCAGCGTCTCCGGTCCCCACAGACGCTCCAGGCCGTCGAGCTGGACCTCCGCCCGCCCAAAGCCCGGCATCGACGCGTCGGTCTCAGCCGCCACGCCCGGGCTGAAGCCGGCCAGTCGATCGAGCGCCGTCTTCAGGGCCGCGGCATCGGCCACAGGATCCGGATCGAGGAACAGGGCCTCTGGCGCGAGTCTATGGGCCGCCCCGAGCGGCATGCCCAACCTCACGCCCATCTCCAGGGCCGATCTGCTCGCGTCGAAAACTCTCCCGTCCGTCCACGGCTTGCCGCCCAGGACGATCGGCACCGCCCCGAATGGCACTGAATCTCGGCTGCGAGCCAGGCGAAGGAGAAGGTGAGGCCAGTAGAGATGAAGAAGACGCATCGTCGGGAACCGGGATGGCAGTGAGGTGGATGGGCGGCGATGGCCGAACCGCGCGATATAAGGCGGTCGGCCGCAAGACCCCGGGCGGCGCAGCTCCGGGTTGCGCAGCTCCGGGTTGCGCAGCTCCGGGTTGCGCCACAGACCGCAAAGCAGCCGCCGCCGGCACCAAACGCACCGGCGCCCCCAGCCTTACCTGACTCGCCACTGCGGCTCTCCCTGCCAGCCCAACCGTCTCCCGCAGAAGCTCGTCTCGGGCCAGGCACGCGTCGCGCAGACCGCCTTCTGCGTACAGGATACGCAGTTCGGCCGCCCGGCCAGGAGGCCCGAATCGGTCGCGTGCGACGCGGACCTCCGTCCGCTGCCCGACTACGTCTCGGCCCAGTCGAATCCACGCGCGGCGACTAAGTTCGAGCCGCAACGCAGAAACCTGAGTCAAGACGCTGGCCATGGCAGAAGGAAGGTTCGGCGGTTCCAATACCAGCAGTTGAACGCCGGCTCGACGCGCAAGCGCAGCCAGTCGGTGGAATCGCTCGGCCAGCACGGCCGCCGAAAGCCCGGCTCCGCTCAATGGCCGATAGGGTAGGTCCAGCAGCAGCAGATCGACCGTTCGATCCTGCAACAGCATCGCCGCCATAGCCAGCGCCTGCTCGAGCGACCCCGGAGTGAGGACGACCAGCCAGTCCAGCTGAACGCCTCTGGCTACCGCCTCTACCGGATCGAGGCTCCTGGCGAGATCCAGATACGCCACGATCCCACCGACCGCCTGGGCCTGAGCCACGGCCTGGAGAGCCAGCGTCGTCTTGCCGCTGGTGCCATCGCCGTGCAGGGCAGTGGTTGCGGCGCGTGGCAGCCCACCCAGCCCGAGAATCGCATCCAGGGCTCGGAAGCCTGTGGATATGGCCCGCTCATCCGAAGGCGCCGGCAGGATCGCCGGGCGGCCCATTGGCGACGCCTCCTCGGGATCCGGCTGTGGCGCCACCGCCAGCGCCCCCTCCACCTCGGCTCGCCCAGGGGGGCGAGCTGCACCCCAGCGCGGAGCTGCCCCACCCCAGCGATCCCGGAGGGTCGCAAGAGTGGCTTGAACGTTGGGGGAAGGGGTCGTCATGGGACGCCAATAGTAGAACATCTGTTCTATCAGTCAAGACCAATCCGTCCCGTCGCCACCACAACGCGGGCACTTTCTGATCATTTGCTAACCCGGGTAGCACCGGCCCGGAGCGCAGGCTCGTAGGAGAGTCTGGCCAGGCTGCCGGGCCTCGCCCAAGCCCGGACTCACGCTCAATCGTGCTCAGTCTGAGGCCCACGAGCGGACTCCAACCTAATTCCGCGGCCGAAATCCGGCCTCGTGCTACCCCGGTTGGAATCTGACCAGAATGTCGGAGATCCACGAGCCCGCCGACCCCGGGCGCCCCTCGCCACGCCAACTCCTACTGCCAGACCGCGCCTGCCTTGCGCTAGACTCCGTTCCCCAACTCGCCGCCCCAGGAGTAGCGCGACCTCAATGCCGCTCATCGAAGCGCACGGCCTGACCAAGCAGTTCCGCCAGGCCGTGAAGGAACCGGGGCTGGTCGGTTCGCTCAAACATTTCTTCACCCGCCAGTACAAGGACAAACTGGCCGTCGACCACATCGACCTTAGCGTCGAGGCCGGGGAGTCGGTCGCATATCTCGGGCCCAACGGCGCCGGGAAGTCGACCACGATCAAGATGCTGACCGGCATCCTCGTGCCGACCTCGGGCAGCTTGATAGTCGATGGCCTGGTTCCGCATGAAAAACGCCAGCAGAACGCCCGCAAGATGGGCGTCGTGTTCGGCCAGCGGACTCAGCTGTGGTGGGACATCCCCGTCATCGAGTCATTCAACCTGGCTCGGGACATGTACGAGATCCCGGCCGCGCGATACAAGGCAAACCTCGCCGAGTTCACGGAGCTGCTCGGTTTGGCCGAGTTCATGAACATCCCTGCCGGCAAGGTCTCTCTGGGACAGCGGATGCGGGCGGATCTGTGTATGGCCCTGCTCCACGAGCCGAAACTCCTCTACCTCGACGAGCCCACCATCGGTCTGGACATCGCCGTCAAGGACAGCATCCGCAAGTTCATACACCGCCTGGTCGAGGAGCGCGGAACCACAGTCATGCTTACGACCCACGACCTCGGTGACATCGAGGATATCTGCAATCGCATCGTCATCATCGACAGCGGCAAGATCATCCATGACGGCGGCCTCGCCGACCTCAAGGACAACTATGCCCGGGATCGAGTCATCCACTTCCAACTGGCTCGACCGCCGGCGTCGATGGAGCCAATCTGCGCCGGGCTGCCGGCCTGCGACCTCCACGCCGATGGGCTGAGCCTGTCGGTTCGCTTCGATCGATTCGAATTCGCGGCCGGCGAGATCGCGGCTGCGGTGATGCCTCATGTCGAGGTCATCGACTTCCGCATCGACGAGCCCGAGGTGGAGGACCTGATCCGGAGGGTCTATCTGGGCCAGCTCAGCCTGGCTGCACCCGAGCCGACTGCCGATACACCCGAATCAGCGGTCGCCGCGGAGGCCTGACATGCGCGGCCTGAACAAATACTTCTCGATCGCGAAAGCGTCGCTCGAGGTCATCTTCGTATACCGCGCCGGTTTCGCCTTCAATATGATCGGCACGGTCTTCTACGTCGTGGCCATGTTCTACCTGTGGCAGACCATCTTCCTTGGCAAGCCCGGGGCGCTCGGCGGTTTCACTTGGCCCGAGATGAAGGCCTACCTGATCGTGGCGTTCATCCTCAACTCGACGATGACCTGGTTCGACGAGTGGACCATGGGTTCGGACATACGTGAAGGCCGCGTGGCCACGGACCTGGCGCGCCCCATCGATTTCCAGCTGAAGCGCTTCGCCGAGGCCATCGGGCCGGTGCCCTTCGAGCTCGTCTCGGCCCTAGGCATCGGGGCCGTCGTGGCGGTCGTGTTTGGCGGCATCGCCCTGCCGGCCGATCCGGTCCATCTGGCGCTCTTCATCGTCAGCGCCGCCCTGGCCACGCTGCTCAAGTTCGCGATCATTTACTGCGTCTCGATGGTCGCGTTCTGGACGACCGGGATGGAGGGCGTGCAGAACGCCCGGATGGCCGTCCAGAACATCTTCTCCGGGGCGCTTATACCGCTCGTCTTCTTCCCCGAATGGTTGCGCGGGTTCGCTTCGGTGCTGCCGTTCCAGGGAATGATCTCTACTCCGGCCCTGACCTATCTCGGCGCGATGGACGGCCCGACCACCGCCTTCATGATCGGCACGCAGGCTGTCTGGGTCGTCGGCTTAATGCTCTTTGGCAGGCTGCTGTGGCGCAGTGCAATCAAGGCGGTCACGATC
This sequence comes from Chloroflexota bacterium, assembly GCA_025358525.1. Lineage (GTDB taxonomy): Bacteria > Chloroflexota > Limnocylindria > Limnocylindrales > CSP1-4 > Fen-1039. The sequence continues at coordinate 8,546 of JANYJI010000218.1, forward strand.
AATGGCGGTTAAGGTCGCGATTGCGACCCGGCTTCGACGCGCTCGCTGGCTCACATACATCTACTTCCGTTGCCTGGGCCAGCAGATGAAGGCGATTCTGGCCTACGAGGCTGATTTCGTCATCCTGCTGATCTCGGCGGGTTTGGTCCAGATAACGGGCTTCCTGTTTATCTGGACGGTCTTCCAGCGCATCCCCGACATCAACGGCTGGACCTTCTGGCAGGTCGTGATGATGTATTCGCTCATCTTCATCACAGAAGGGGTTGGGTCGCTCTTCTTCGAAGGCACGTGGCGTGTCTCGAGGCTGGTATACAACGGCAACTTCGACCAGATACTGGTGCGGCCGGTCTCGCCGATCGTGCAGGTTCTAGCTGGCGCAGTGGGGTTCAACGGCCTCGGTAACATCGTCACCGGCGGCGCGCTCCTGGCGATCTCGCTCGGAAACGTGCCTGCGCAGTGGACGCCGGGGCGGCTGCTGATGCTGGTGATCCTCATCATCAGCGCCGCCACCATCCGTGTGGCAATCAACCTGGCCACCTCAGCCTGCGCCTTCTGGATAAAGACGCCGTGGAGCATGGTGCCCATGTTCGTGCATCAGCTGGGCGAGTTCGCCAAGTACCCGATCACGATCTACTCGATGGCGGTTCAGGCCATGGTCGTGGTGGCCATACCATTCGCCTTCGTGAGCTTCTTCCCGACGGCCTATCTATTCAACATGGAGTCATGGAGCGCGATTGGGTTGCTGACGCCGTTGGTGGCCGTCTACTGCATGTTCATGGCCGTCTGGATCTTCCGGGTTGGGCTGCGCCGCTACGAGAGCACCGGCCACTGATCATTGGCGCGCACCGCCAATGATCTTGGGAGTTCTGGCGGGAGCCAGAACTCCGGGTGCCGGCTTCGCTGGCGGCCCGGCGAGTGCGCTCCGGCCGCGTGGCGGGCGGGCCGTGCGGCGCGGCCGCGATCTCGTTATCTGCTAACCCCTAGCAGCAGACCAAGTCACGGACTCGTGGGAAGGCCCGACGGGGCGGCCGGGCCTCGCTCAAGCCCGAATTCACGCTCAGGCGTGCGTCCCTGAGGCCAAATGAAGCGACTCGAGCCCGATGTGGCGGCGGAAAGTCGGCCTCGTGCTGCCGGGGTTTGAATCTGACCAGATTGGCGGGGCGGGGCGCTGGGCGCGGGCGGCGGGGCGCTGGGCGCCGACCCCGCGCCGGCCACCGGCCACGCGAGCGGTGGCAATGACCTTCCATCGGACTGGATGGCCGCCGGTCTTGGCGATCCAGATGTTGCCAGCCTGCACGAGACCATCCTGCTTTCCATTCGCCGCCGTCACACCACAGCTGCCGACCATGGAGTTGAGGATCGGCACGTTCGGGACTCCACCAGCCGGGTTTGGGCCGGGAGGGCTGTGCTAGACTCCTCCCTCGCGTGGGGATGTAGCTCAGCTGGAAGAGCACCGCGTTCGCATCGCGGGGGTCAGGGGTTCGAGTCCCCTCATCTCCACCATACCCTCGACA
>JANYJI010000221.1 GCA_025358525.1 Chloroflexota bacterium
GGCGGCCATGCCCGTGGGTGTGTCGGTCGCAGACGAGGGCGGGGCGCTGATCATCAACAACGCCCGGCTGGAGGCGATCTGGCACGGCGCGAAATGGTCAAAGCGGGTCGACGAGTACGTCGAGTGGGACGGGTTCCACACGGATGGACGGCGCTATGAAGCGACCGAATGGCCGATGGCACGGAGCATACGAGACGGCGAGATCGTGACCGACGAGCAGATTTCGATCCGTCGATTCGACGGACAGCCGGGCGTCATCTCGCTCAGCTCCGCGCCGATCCGCAACGAGGAGGGTGAGGTAGCGGGCGCCGTGGGCGTCATCACGGATATCACCGAGCGAGTCGAGGCGTCGGTGCGTAGGGATGCCTTCGTCGGAGTGCTATCGCACGAACTGCGGACCCCGGTGACGGTCATCCTGGGCGCCGCCAGGCTTCTGGCCAGCGAGCGGGTTACGACGGACGAGGCCACTCGCCGCGAACTGGTCGGCGATATCGTCGCGGAGGGCGAGCGACTGGACCGGCGGATCGCTGACCTCGTCATGTTGTCGCGGCTGGAGCGCCGTGTCGCCATCGACGCTCCGAGTGAGCCCGTCATTCTGCAGCGCATGCTGCCGGACCTCGTTCGCGCCAAGCTGCTGCAAGCCGCGGACATCCACCTCAGCTTCGAGGCCGATCTGCCCGTTGTTCGAGCGAACGCCGGGTTTCTGGAGCAAGTCCTCGTCAACCTCCTCTCAAACGCGATCAAGTACGGCGAGGGTCAGATCGAGGTCCGAGGGGCAGAGGTGGAAGGAGAGGTCCGCGTAGTCGTGTCGGACAGGGGTCCAGGGGTCGACCCCGATGAGGTCGAACGCATATTCGATCTGTTCTTCCGGTCCGAGAAGACGGCGCGCCGCGCCACGGGGGCGGGCATCGGCCTGTTCATCACCCGGACGCTCGTTCAGGCGATGCATGGACGCATCTGGGTCGCGGAAAATCCAGGCGGAGGCGCTGCGTTTACGGTCGCGTTTCCAGCCTGGCTCGAGGCAAGCGACGAGGCTTGAAGGCTAGGCCTCGTCGGCCCCGGCCTTCCGGGGAGGCTGAGCGGCGGCGCGATCGCGCCGGCCATACACCGGCGAGACAAAGTGTTCCCCACAGCGGACCAATGCCCATAAGCCATTGCAATGTCTGAGCCTGACCCTAGCCTGGCGCATGTGCCGTCGCAAACGGACGGACCATGGACATCCTGGGGAGGTAGTGACTTGGGCACGCAGCCGCTGGTTCTCGTCGCCGACGATGAGCCGCGAATCACAAGGCTCGTCTCGATCATTTTGGCCCCTGAGGGCTTCCGGGTAGTGACCGCCAACGGCGGCGAGGAAGCCGTCCGCAAGGCTGAAGAGATACGACCCGACGTCGTGCTCCTGGACATCGTCATGCCCGACCTCGATGGCATAGAGGTCATGCAGCAACTGCGGGAATTGCGCCCCGTGCCCGTCATTCTCCTGACCGCCAAAGGCTCAACATTGGATAAGGCCAGGGGCCTCGACTTGGGCGCGGACGACTATGTGGCGAAGCCCTTTCATCCGGAAGAGCTAGCTGCCCGAGTTCGGGCGGTTCTACGTCGCGCATCTGGGTCGATGCCGGGACAGGGGATCGTGGCATTCGACGACGTCGAAATCGATCTCGAGCGGCGGATGGTCACCCGAAGCGGACAGCTCGTACAGCTGTCGCGCACCGAATGGCTCCTCCTCCAGCACCTCGCCAACAACCCTGGCAAAGTCGTCCTCCACACCGAGTTGCTCACCAAGGTATGGGGCCCCGAATACCGCGACGATCTTCAGTACTTGCGCGTATGGATCAGCCGCGTCCGGCGCAAGCTCGGGGCAGCGGCCGGCGAACCTGGTCGCATCCGCACATTTCAGGGCATCGGCTACCTGTTGGACATCGGGCCCAAGTCCACTCGGCCAGCAGGTGCGCCCGCTCTAGCTTGAGGCGGCTGCCGCTCGTCGTCCGGAGCGACACACTCCTGCAATACATTTCCCAGTTGTGTTCATCCAGTTGATGTGCGACGCGGCGCAAGATGGCAGTCGGCTCCTTCAACGGAGCGGTTCGTGGCGGATCTCCCGCCGAATTCACCGCCGGGCGTAGGGCCTGACGCCGGCCTCCGGTTCCAGGCCAAACCTGCTCCCGGCATCGCGTCGGAAAGGACGGCATCTCGTGCTCTGGACGATCATCGTGATCCTCTTCGTTCTCTGGTTGCTAGGCCTTGTGGGCAGCATAGGCGGCTCGGCCGTTCATCTCCTCCTGGTGTTGGCGGTCGTCGTGTTCCTGGCGCAGCTCCTTAGGGGTCGCTCTAGGGTCTGATCGGCGTTCCTCTGCGAGAATCTTGCAACGAATGGGAGTCAGCCGAGGATCGCTTCCGAAGCCCACGACTTCTTAGCCTGATAACACAACCGCAGATGCGGCCCTATCTCACTGGAGGTTTGGTTTCCATGGATGCCCCCAAGAAGGTTATTCGCGCAGGCGCCGACAAGGTGCGAAAGACCGCCCGCGAGGCGGACGGCCACACCCTCAAGGACGACGTCGGCAATGTCGGCGATGCAGCCCGGACCAAGGTCACTAACGCTGGGGACGACCTGCGCCGTGGCGCTCGCAACGCCCAGCATGACGCGGAACGGCATCAGCCCCGCTGAGCCGTGCAAAGACACCCATCGCCGAAGGGCGGTGGGTGTCCCGCGTGGAGGACCAACCATGGCGCTCGTCTACCTCGACGTTTCGGCGCTGTATCTGCGTTGGGACGACGCGCTCGCGGCGGTCCCCATCCCGGACGCAGAACGCGAGGTCGAGTTGCTCGAGCTCGATGGTCATGACGTCTTCGTGGTGGGTTCGCGGCCCGAGGCGGCGGCCCCTTGGGCGGCCCGGCTGCGGCACGCCGACGAACCGACAGCTGACGTTTCGAGACAGACGCCGGCCTGGCTGATCGTCGGCGATCGAAACAGGTGCGTGCCCACAAGGACGGCGGGGCTCTCGACCGTCTTGGTCGGCGGTGGGCCGGCCCCGCGCACCGGAGGTGGCCGTTGCGACATGGAGGTTACCGACCTTCACGGGGCCGTCCTGGCGGTGATCGGCGGGGCCTCGGTTGCGAGTAACAGGGGAGTGCCGGCTAATCCCAGAGCGTCGGGGGCAGTCTCTCGATGATCGATGCGCCGCGACGCTTTCTCAGAGGCGCCCGACGATGGTCGTTCCAAGCGTAGTCAGCGCAGCGGCGGTGATGTTCTGGAGAGCTGGGTCGCCTTGGACGTTGACCGTTAGGATCGTGGAGCCCTTCAGGATCTCCATCGAGGCGACCGCATTTGCCACGATGGTGGCGGCACAGGCATCGCCCACGACAAGGGTGTGGCTGTTGGCCGATCCCTGCATGGTGGATGTGTCGCTATCGAATTTCGTCTTCCCGCCGTTGGGGTCGACACCAATCGTCAGCGATGCCCCATAGGCGCAGGCCGGCGATGATGCGCTGCCCATGTCCGTGGCCGTGCCGGGTCCCGGGTCGTAGCCCAGAAAGGCGGTCGCCTCCTGCTGGGTGATCAGCGCGCAAGGCTTGATGGACACGGTCGAGGCCGTCGAGTCAGTCGAGTTCGCCGGAGCACCTGCTTGCTTCGGAGCGGCCGCCTGACCTGGGGCTGCTGGAAAGGAGGTGGCGGTGGCACCTCCACATGCGGCCACCACGGCAGTGAGGATCAATAGCGCCGCTGCCGATCGCGTCTGAATCGTCATCTTCGACTTCTCCTGGCCATGGGTCGTGGATGGGACGCACGAACCTCCTCGCGGAGCCCTGCTCAGGGCTCCATTCCACGCACGCTGACCCCTGTTGCTGACGAAACGCTTATGGCTTTCTTCGCGGCCCGCCGGTGAGGACGGCATCACTCCCGGCCGTGGGACGGACCCGCGCTACCATCGTCCCGCGCGTCCTAGGCCCCGCGCGCATACTCGTCGCGTGCACATCCTGATCGTTGGTGCCAGCGGCTACATCGGCGGGCGATTGGTGCCCCTCCTCGCGCGCCGAGAGGAAGAGCTGACGCTGGTCAGTCGCGATCCTGGCTCGCTGGCCGATCGCTTCCCGGGGCTGCGAGTCCTCAAGGCCGATCTTCTAGATGCAAGCAGTCTCGCACCGGCGGTGCAGGGGATCGATGTCGCCTACTACCTCGCCCATTCCATGGGCGGCGGCCAGGCCGGGTTTGCGGAACGCGACCTGCAGGCGGCGCGCGCGTTTGCCTCCGCCGCAGCCAACGCCGGCGTGG
>JANYJI010000230.1 GCA_025358525.1 Chloroflexota bacterium
GAACATCACGGCCGCCTCACTAACCGTTCTGGGAACAGCCGCCGCGGGGCGTTTCTAGGACCGCTGACCAGGAACCAAGGCGGAGACGTGGCCAAAGGCCAGGTCTCCGCCGAACTCACTCAGGACTTCGACGGCCGCCGAAGCGATGCTACCGAGTGGGCATGTTGGTGTCGCGGGAGGAGTACGAGGCGGAAGGTCGCCTGAAGCCTGGCCTGGCTCCAATCCATACGCCCAGAGTGGAGCGATACCGGGCACGGCGCAGCGCAAAGCTACCGGCACGAAAGGAAAAGGTGGGAATGGTCGGGACGAGAGGAGTCACACCGACCCAGGCGACCCGAATGTCCCAATGCTGCTCGAGTGCGAATTTGCCGGCAGAGTGCGGTGGGCGAAGCTGGCCGGCTGATCTTTACAGCAGAGGCTGCGCGGTCTACCCGCTTGTGGGTCACGGCGGCATCCCAGCCTGTGTCAGAAAGGTACTGATGACTGCGTCTGAGTGATACCATGGCGGTCATGGCAGCGTATCGCCTCCGGCTCGTCGATCCTCTCATCGAGAGGCTCATGGCCGAATTGCCGGCCCTCTTCATCGTCGGCCCTAGGGCGACAGGCAAGACTACGACAGCGGGGCGATATGCTCGGACGATAGTCCGCCTCGACAGAGAGGCAGAGGCCGTCGCCTTCCGTGCCGACCCGGATGCCGCCCTGCGATCCCTGCCTGAACCCGTTCTGCTCGACGAATGGCAGCTGGTGCCCGGCGTACTTGGGGCCGTGAAGCGGGCCGTCGATGCCGAACCAAGCCCAGGTCGCTTTCTCATCACCGGCTCGGTTCGGGGTGACATGCAAGGCGACCTGTGGCCGGGTACCGGCCGCCTGACCCGCGTGCCAATGTACGGCATGTCGGTTCGCGAGCAGCTGGGCCGACTCGATCAAGCTCCGCTGCTCGATCGATTGCTCGCCGGCCAGACGCTGGGCGCGGCGCCGGGCAGCCCCGATCTGCGCGGCTATGTCGACCTCCTCTTGCGCAGTGGTTTCCCGGAGCCTGCCCTCCGCCTTTCAGGCATGGCCGCCATGCGATGGCTCGAGAGCTACACCGAGCATCTGGTCACTCGAGACGCGGAAATGGTCGAGCGGGGCCGGGATCCTGCCAGGTTGCGTCGCTTCTTGGAAGCGATCGCCCTCAACACCGCCGGGATCGTGGAGGACAAGACGCTCTACGAAGCCGCCGGCCTGAACCGGAAGACGGCCCTGGCGTACGAACGGTTGCTGGTCAACCTGCTGGTGCTGGAGTTGACGCCCGCGTGGGTGAGCAACCGGCTCAGCAGGCTCGTGTACACGCCGAAGCGGTACATGATCGACCCGGCCTTGACAGGCGCGGTGCTGCGCCTGGACACGAACGCGGTTCTGCGCGATGGCGATCTGCTCGGCCGGCTGCTCGACACGTTTGTGGCCGCTCAGCTGCGGGCCGAGCTGGCGGTCACGGAAGCCCGGCCGCGCATCTATCACGTTCGCCAGCAACAAGGGCGCCTGGAAGTCGACCTCCTGGCCGAACTCGGCGGCCATGGGGTGGTTGGGATTGAGGTCAAGGCAACTGCCGCGCCTGCCGCAAACGATGCCAGACACCTGGCGACTCTGCGCGACCGATTGGGCGACTCGTTCATCTGCGGCGTGGTGTTCCATACGGGGCCGCGTGTCTTCGAACTTAGCGATCGCATTTTGGCCGCGCCGATTAGTGCATTCTGGGCTTGAGGCTCCGGTAGGATCACGCGAGGATCGCGTCCCACCGCGCGGCCGATCCGACGGTCATCTTCTGGGGTTGAGCGGCTGTCCGGTGCGCCGACCTACTCGTAGTGGGTCCACATGCGGAGCACCTTGACGGTCCTGGCATCGTCGAGAACCTGGTAGACCAGCCGGTGCTGAATGCTGGTCCGCCGCGAGTACGCGCCGGAAAGGTCGCCGACGAGCTTCCCGAACGGCGGGGAGGTTTGGTAGGGGTTCTGCTCGAGGATCGAAAGCACCGCTTGCGCCTTCGACTTCAAGCCGGCCGCAGCCAGCTTCTCGGCGTCCTTCTGCGCTTGCTTCGTGTAGACGAGCTTCCAGGTCACCAGCGGAGCTCGGTGTCGAGCTCCTCCGGCGGTGTCGCCATGCCCTCGATGATCGACTCACGCATCCCCGGGATGGACACGAGGAATAGCGTCTCCTGGACGGCTCGCCAGTCATCCTCGCCGACCAGCACGGCATTGCCCCGCTTGCCTATGATCTGCACGGGTTCGTGTGTGTCGGAAACGTCGTCCACGAGCTTATAGAGCTGCTTGCGCGCCTCGGTCGCGGTGATGGTGGTCATGGCCCGTATTCCTTGTACGTACGTGGTAGCGTACGTCAGAAGGGATGACGCGTCAACGCATGAGGGAACGAGCAAGTGCGGCAGGGGAAGGGGTAGGCCCAGGCCTACTCAAGAGGTTTGGGCGAGAGGAGACAGACCGACACCGACGACCTGAATGTCCCACTCGGGCTCGAGTGCGAGCTTATGGGTCGAGACCGATGGCTACGCGCGGCTGTTGGCTGAGGCGGATGGATCGCAGTCGAGACTCGAATCTATGTGCTCGCCCACGCTCACCACGACGTTGCCCTTCTTCCGGCCGGTGTCCACGTAGCGATGCGCCTCCACGATCTCCTCGAGCCGGTAGCGCCGATCGATGACCGGCCGCAGCTCGCCTGCCTCGGCCAGCGCCGCGAGGAAGACCAGTTGATCGCGGTCCAACTTTGGCGATCCCTGCGTGACCGAGACGTACCGGCCGTTCGGGGCGAGGGCCAACTCGGCACGCAGCCTGACGGTGCGGTGCATGGCCGGGACGGCGTCCAGGATGAGATCGTAGAGCTCCCCGGGCACGAGAACCTCGTCGCGCGTGTAGTCGATCACCGCCTCGGCGCCGAGCCGCCGGACCCAGACGAGGTCGGAGTGCCACTAACGCCGGTGACGCGGGCGCCGAAGTGCCGGGCCAGCTGCACGGCCGACGATCCGATGGCGCCTGACGCTCCATACACGAGCACCTTCTGCCCGGCCGCAATCCCGCCGGCAGTGAGGAAGTGGAGGGCGAGGAGCCCGCCGTACGGAATGGCGGCGGCCTCCTCGTCGTCGAGGTTGGCAGGCTTGAGCGCCACGAGCCCGGTTTCCCGCATGCATTTGAACTCGGCGTAGGCGCCGAAGCCGAAGCGATCGAAGCCGAAGACCTCGTCGCCGACTTGGAAGCGGGTGACCTCCGGCCCGACCGATGCGACCTCTCCAGCGAACACCATCCCGAGCGTCTTGCGTGGTCGGCGGAGGCCGATGACCAGTCGCATCAGGAGCCACAGTCGAGGGTCGACCTTCCCGCTCCGGACGATGCAGTCGCTCGATGTGACCGAGGTCGCGGCGACGCGCACGCAGATGTCGCGGTTCCTGGGGATCGGCCGCGGGATGTCGGCGAGCCTGAGCACGTCGGGCGGCCCGTAACGGGCGCAGACTACGGCTCTCATCAGACGCTGAGCTTCTGGCCGCTTGCGTTCTTCGTTCGCGATGCTCATTTGGGCCATGCCATGCCTAAAGAGTAGCGCTCGCTCCTGGGCAAGGGCGGGTAGGAGAGGCGCTGATGCCTCCTCTCGCCGTTTGTGACAGATGTGACAAACGCTGTCACAAACAGGCCATGAGAGGGCGAAATCAGGGGGTTCAGGTCGGTCGGCTCAGGATGCCCCACAACAGAGCAGGGTCAGGCAGCTTCGCGGAATGCCAGGAGAAGCTGAGATTCGAGCGTGAGCACGGCCATCTCGGACCGCTACCTACTCGAATGGTCGGGGCGAGAGGGTTAGCGCCGACACACCGTCGCTATCTCTGCTTATCCCGGTCACGAACATCCCGAGCTACGTCGGTCGGGGGTGGAGGACCGCTTGACGGTCCTTCAAGACGCCCCATACACCGAAACCGAGTGCCAAAGTTACGGCCGCGATGTTCAAAGTTGCACCGGCAACCATCGCAGTTTTCGTCGTAGGCTAGTCGCCGCGAGCCACCCGAATTGGCCGCTAGGCGGGCAACTCCACGAGCGCGGCCCTGGGGACTTCGACTGTCTCCCCACTGTCGAGCTTGACTTCGCACCACGGGTAGTCCCTTGTCTCGTCTTCGTCGTGTATCTGGACGATCACCCCCATTTCGCCGTCGTTGTAACCGACGACCGGCCCGGCCGATTCCCAAGACACGACCACCCGACAACCAGGGGCAAGCGCTTGCTCATTGGCCGCGCCTGCAGGCTCAAGCATTCCTGAGAACGAGCGATATAGCCGGAGCATGTCTTCCTGAGTGCCGGATGTGAGTCGCTCTGGGTCTGATGGAGGCTCCAGTCATTGGAGGATGATGGAGCCATGCCAGAGAACGCAAGCAGCCACAGCCGCCCCAAGCGTTACCCACCTGAGCTGAAAGAGCGTGCCGTCCGGATGGTGTTCGAGCGTATCGAACAGTCCGGCGAGCGAACAGGAGCCGTCAGTCGGGTCGCCGACCAGCTCGGGATCGGCGTCGAGTCACTCCGCCAGTGGTTCCACCAGGCCGAGATCGACAAAGGCAACCGCGCCGGCCTCACGACCGAAGAGCGCCGCCGCATCGTTGAACTCGAGCGTGAGAACCGCGAGCTCCGCCGAGCCAACGAGATCCTGAAGAGCGCCGCAGCTTTCTTCGCGCGGGAGCTCGACCCGCGATCACCACGATGACCCGCTACGTCGACGAGCACGCGCGCTCGTTCGGGGTCGAGCCGATCTGCCGGACTCTGGAGATCGCCCCTTCCTCCTACTACGCAGCTCGCAGCCGGCCACCGTCCGCGCGAGACATCGCCGATGAGGATCTCAAGGCTAAGATCGCGGCGGCTCACGAGTCCAACTTTGCGGTCTATGGCGTTCGCAAGATCTGGCACACGCTCCAGCGAGAGGGAACGCCAGTCGGGCGCGATCACGTCGCCCGCCTCATGAGTGTCCTCGGCCTCGTGTCAACGGCCAGCGGGATCTCCATGTGGGCGGACAGCTGATCTCCCGCTCCGTGGCCACGTGATCTCCATATCGGCGGTCAGCTGATCGGACGTTTCATCAGCCCAGCGGCATCACCCCCTTGCCGGCGATCGCCTCGGCGAGACGGTAGCTCTCGCCATCGGTGAGAACCACGTGGGCGTGATGCAGGAGCCGATCGACGGTCGCTGTGGCTAGGGTTTTGGGCATGATGGTGTCGAAGCCAGAGGGGTGGAGGTTGCTCGTCACGGCCACACTGCGCCGCTCATAGGCGGCGTCGACGACCCGATAGAAGGCCTCGGCCGCCTCTTGACCCGCGGGCAGCATGCCGATGTCGTCGATGACGATGAGATCCGATCGGCAGATCCGGGCGATTACTCGCGATACCGAGCCATCGACCCTGGCCCGCCCAATTGTCGTGGTGAGCGACTCGAGGCTGAACCAGGCGACACGGTGACCGGCCTCGATCGCGGCGGCCGCGAGACCCTCGAGAAAGTGGGTCTTGCCGGTGCCACTTGGTCCGCAGAGCGCGAGGTTCTCAGCCCGACCGAGCCACTCCAGAGTGATGAGCGAATGTTGAGTCGGAGCCGGGATGGCCGAGGTCGCCTCACGCCAGGACTCCAGAGTCTTGCCCGAGGGGAAGCCCGCAGCCCGGCGACGCATGGCCTTGGTGGCCGCATCTCGTCCGGCGGCTTCTTCGAGCAGGAGGACGCGGAGCGCCTCGGCCGGATCCCAGCGCTGGGAGCGGGCGACGGCGAGAACCTCGGGGGCGGCGCGGCGGATGTATGGCAGGCGCAGGCGGACCAGAATGTCGGTGAGTTCATCCGGCAGCGCCGGCGGCGTTGGTGCGTTCATCGCCCAAAGCCCGCCCACGTGGCCGTGCCTGCCTGGATGCTGAAGCGTTCGTCGGCGGCCACGACCGACGCTGCGTCGGCGCTCGAGGCCTGGTGTTCGAGGATAGAGGCGAGATCGCCTTCGGCAAAGCGACCGGCGGCCGCCGCGGCCGCGAGGGCCGCCTCAACCCGGACGCTTCCCAGCAGAGCGGCGACCTCGATGGCCTGGGCCATCTTGTATCTGACTCGTGGCGTTCCGGCGGCCGCTGCCTCGATGAGCCAGCTCTCGGCTCCGGGTCCAAGCGCGAGGAACGCGATCTCCTCGGGGCTGACCGGTCTCGGGCGTGGCGGCCGGATGGCGCGGCCTGCCGGATGATCGGGATAGTGGGCCTCGTTGATCTGCGGCCTGCCGGGTGTGGAGCGGGCATGGCGGGCGACCTCGGCGAGACCACCAGGTGTCCGGGCGACGATCACGACCTCATCGCCTGCGACGCGGACCCAGACTTCCTGCCCGACGAAATCACGCGGTGTGGAATAGCGGACCGAGCCGATCCGAACGGTCTGGTCGTCCTCGACCGTGCGGGTCTCTCCCAGAGCCGCGGTGTATGGCTCGGCCGGCAGAAGATGGAGGTGGGCCCGCTCGAGGCAGAGTAGCTCGTCGGGTCGGCGAGCTGTCTCGCGATGGTCTCGGCCGTTGACCTGTGCGCAGAAGTCTCCGCACGCGGCGGCAAGATCGGCGAAGCGTTCATAGCGAGGACGCAGGTTGGCCTCGGTGGGCACGAGATCGGCCTTGGCGAGCTTGACGGTCGATTCGGCGCCGCCCTTGGATTCGGGGTCGAAGGGCACGCAGGCGAGGACCTGAGCGCCATAGTGGCGGCCGGCGGCGACGACCTCGGGATGGCGGACGGCGATGCCCGCGACCCGATCGGTCGTGATCGTGCGTTCGTTGTCGGTCAGCAGATACGTGGGCACCCCGCCGATCGCCCGCAGCGTCGCGTCCAGGCACGCGAGCAACGAGCCCATGGTCCGATCCCAGGTCGGGATCACAACCCGAAAGCGGCTCCAGGCGAGCCAGGCGCAGAACAGGAGCGTGGGACGACCCTCGATGACCGGTCCGTGGCCCCAGTCGAACTGGAGCCACATGCCGGGCTCGGTGATCCAGGGCCGGTATGTCCGTCGCCGCCCGGCTCGATATGCGGCCTTGGCTTTGTGGACGGCGCGCCGCGTCGTGCGGGCAGAGCCTGCGTATCGCTCCTTCTCGAGCGGCGCGAGAGAGACAAGCCGCTCATGAACGACGTCGGCTCGGATGTTGCCGTGCGAGCGTTCGATGAGCTCCTCGATCTTGGCTCGGTATGGATCGGCGATCATCGGCCGGATCACGCGGCCATGTGGATCTTGGCCGCGGTCGCGGGCTTCGACATAGCGGGCCACGGTCTTGGGATCGCAGCCCGCGAGATCTGCGGCCGAATTGGGGCAGCGGGTGAGGTCGAAAGCTTCGAGGATTCCCACGATCTCCCTGTCAGACTTCTGCACGATCCCTCCGGTTGGGTTTCGCTTGGGGGTGTTGGAACACCGCAAGCGTGGCCCGTCGGGGGGATCGTCATTGGCGGTTTGGTGGCCGCCGAGCGGGAGATCAGCTGTCCGTCAGCGTGGA
>JANYJI010000006.1 GCA_025358525.1 Chloroflexota bacterium
CTGGTTTTGACACCTATTAGTGTCCGCAATCGACGATAGCACACCCCGCGGCGGCTGTCGACCTAATTGTTTTCCGATTTCAGTCTGGGTGCGCTTGCCTCCGGCCGCCCGCCGACGCGGCATTTCCTGATAGGATTTCACCAGGCGCTTTGGCGAGTAGCCTAACGGTAAGGCACCTGCCTCTGGAGCAGGGGATTGAAGGTTCGAATCCTTCCTCGCCAGCCAAACTTTGGTACGAAACTGGCCCCGGAGGCGACTCCGAGGGCCTTTCTTGTTAGCGGTTGCGGCGCGTCAGCCAGGCCCGCCAGGTCGTCTCGTCCTGGCCCGCGGTTACCTCGTCACCGTATCGGACTAGAGGAAGCCGAAGCAGGCTTACGTCGGCCCGGATTCGCGCAATGAGGCCACCTGGGTTGCTGGTGAGGTCCGTGGCATCGATGAGGGCCGCCGCGCCAAGTCGATTCGTGAACTGGCGGAGCTCTGCGGCGTCCATCGGCTTCTTTTGCAGGTCAACCAAGCGAACCACGATCCGTCGCTCGCGGAAGAACCTGACCGCGGCGCGCGTCGACTGCGAGTCGCCGAGGCCGAACACCTCGATCTTGGGCATCTTCTTCGTCGGCGTCTTGCCTAGCGGTGGCGGCATTGCTCAGCCCTCAGAGGACTAGTCGCGACGGGGGCGGCGCGCTTGTCCGACCACGAGTCAGGAAGCACTGTACGCGGAGATTGGCGTGGCGGAGTGGATCGTTGCTGTCGCGGACCTTGACCGCTTCCGATGTGAGCGTAATGTTCATCCAGATGTTCACACATAGGCTCCACCCAGGCAGACGAAACGATTGGCCTGCGCCCGACAAAGACGGCTTGCTGCCGATTGGACCGCCTGCCCACGCGCCATCCTCAACCTCCGGAGCCCGCAAGGAGCCGAAGCGCCGGGACCGCAGGGATTGCCGGCTCTCCGCCCCTGCCAGCTTCACCGGCCCGTGGCAGATCGCCCGTGGCGATCCCTCAGTGCAGGCCAAGGTAAGCCGCAGTGAAGGGCTCTCTGTTCTCATAGAGCCGCGCGCTGGCCCCAGAGATCCGTGGGTCACAGGGCCATCGAACACTGAAGGGGCGGCAGGCTGCCGATGGACGACCACCTCCGCGCGAACCGCCATCTATGCGGGCCGCACGGAGTCGAAGCGCCGGGATCACAGGGATTACCAACACTCCGCCCCTGGCCAGCTTCATCGACCCGTGACGACGTAAGCGCCGGATAAGCGGGCTCAGTCAGACTGTCGCTCTCCGCTGACAAGGGTACGACGGGGATCGATGGCGACCGGTGAGAGGGCCAAGCTCGCACGTGGCGCCGAACTACTCGACGAGTGCCGAAGCATTGTTGTCGAGATTTGCCGTGACCCCAACGCGGCGGCGAAGCTGGCGAAGGACTACAAACAGATCCAAGGCGGCCTACGGGTCCTCCTATCCGAGCTGGACGAGGACACGGAGGATGGGCTCCCGTGGCGCGACGTTTGGCACCTCCTCGAAATCACGACGGGAACGAACCGAGGACGAAGCTGTCGCCAAGTTCAACGCCGTTGCCAGCGGCTATCAGGCGCTCTTCAACGGCAAACAACGAGCCGGGCCGCAATGGGAACTGGAGTTCTACGAAGAGTGTGGCAGACACCCGGTCATCGAGCGGGCCAGGAAGCTCCCGAAGTCACGCAGGGCCTCGCTGTTCGTCGCGCTCGAGCGAATTCTCGCGTATGACGGCCCCCGAGGTTGCTAACAACAGTGGCCGCGGCCGGCGGCTCGGCCAGGGTCTCTACGAGTTCAAGATCGGCCTGTGCGCGGCGCAGACTGCCGACCTCTTCCCGGGTCGAGACGGCGAGACCGAGCCCGAAGGGCCTGCCAAGGGGCGCACGTGTCTCCGCGTGTTCTTCGCAGTGGACAACGGCCGGCTACTTCTTCTTCTGGCCGGCTATGACAAGGGCGCCGATGACGGCAGGCGGCGTCAGGGCCAGGAGATCGAGATCGCCAGGCGCCGGCTCGCTATGCACCGCGAACACCGATAGAGTCGCTACCGATTGACGGAATATAAGCGATGGCGCATATTCTCCGGCGAAGGGAGATAGCGAGATGTCGAACTACCAGCGGCTGCGGGATCAGGCCATGGGGGATTTCACCCCCCAGGAGCGCGGCGCCTTTGAGCGCCTGTCGGAACGCGTTGAACTTGGCGAGCAGCTTCGCGCGGCCCGGCTGGCCGCCAGGATGACCCAGGCCGAGCTCGCGGCCGCATCGGGGGTGCCGCAGCCGGAACTCAGCAAGATCGAGAACGGCCAGGTTGAGCCGTCTTACTCGCGCCTTCGAAAGATCATCCGGGCCACGGGCGGCGACGTGCCTGTTGTTCAGCCGGGTGCGGTGGCGGCGAAACCTCGAGACTGACGCATCGGTCTGTCGGGGAGCTCGGCCTCCCCGCTCCGATGTGTTGGAGTCCGTAGGTGGCTAGAGAAGCGCAACGGCAGTGAAGGGCTCTCTGTTCTCATAGAGCCGCGCTCTGGCCCCAGAGATCCGTGGGTCACAGGGCCATCGAGCACAGGTACTTGCGCAATTGTCGTGGTAGCCACAACATTGCCGCATGGCGGAAGGATTGCTCTTCCAATTGGCGGGTCTCCAACATGGCTACTTCACCGCCCGCCAGGCGGCTGAAGATGGCTTGAGCAGGCATGCTCTCAACTGGCGCGCGAAGCAGGGGCAGCTCGTCCGAATCGAACATGGGCTGTACCGACTCGCGCACTGGCCACCGGGGCCCAACGACGACCTGTATGCCCTCCAGACCCTGGCACCCTTCGGAACCTTCAGCCACGAGACGGCGCTCAACCTGCTGGGCCTCTCCGACGTAGTTCCGTCGGAGATCCACCTCACGATTCCGGAGTCATCGAGAATGAGTCGCCGCGCGGGCATCAGCCTTCATCGATCCCGCTGGGCCGCCCACAGCGATCGCCAGCTTCGAGACGGCCTGTGGCTCAGCACCGCGGCGCGCGCCCTGCTTGACTGCCTGCGCATCGGTTCGGACCCGGATCAATTGCGTGCGGCTGCCCGGGAGGCCCGCGATCGGGCCATGCTCACTCGCGAGGATGTCGATCGTCTTCGCGCCCGCCCGATCTTTGCCGCCGTCCTGTGACGAGCCCTCGGGAAGGCAAGGCGCCCGCACGCACCGGCCTGCTGGCGCGCATGGGGAACGAGGCTAGGCAGTCCCGTGCCGAAGCTGTCTGTGGAACGGCGTCCTGGAGTCGGCTCGCACCGCCGGTCCTGTCCAGTTCGGACAGTTATCGCTTGCGGACAAAGCGATTCGGTTGCACAATACGGCTGACTGAATCGACCGTGGAGCAATCGACAAATGTTGGACCTTCTGCTCGCCTATCACGAAACGAATAGCCTTCGCAGTCTGCTTGCTCAATGGGATGCGCAGATTGCCACCGAACCGCCTGTTGCGCAGTACCGGTGGACGAACATTGCCCTCTGGCCCGTGGCGCGAGGCGCGACGGTCGCCGCGAGCACCGGCATCGAGGGCAATCCGCTGACTTCCGCCGAAGTCGATGAGCTACTCGCAGGGTCTGCGGTGGATGCTCGGCCTGCCGATATCCGAGAAGTACTGAACTACAACAGAGCACTTGACCTTGCCAATCGGGTGGCGCTCCGGCCAGATTTCGAGTGGACACAGGAGTTGCTTCGAAGACTCAACGCGACTGTCATGGAGCGTCTGGAAGACGATGAGCGCGGAGAGTATCGCCACGAACCAGTTGTTGTTGGCGCGGGCCAATACGCGCCGCCGGAGTGGCAGCGCCTCCCTGCTCTGATGTCGACCTTGACCGAATGGCTTAGGGCGGCGGCGGATTGCCATCCAATCATCAGGGCCGGTCTCACGCACCTCAACCTCGTCTCGATCCACCCCTGGCTCAATGGAAACGGTCGGACGGCGCGGATCGCCGGCTCACTCATGCTGATGCGGTGCGGCGTTGCGTCTCCTGAGATCCTCAGCGTCGAGTCGGACATCCGCGCCGATACAGACGCGTACTTTTCCGTCCTGCGGCACACTCAGGGACCCTCCTATCAGCCCGACCGTCATTCGGCCACCGAATGGCTCGAGTACTTCGCCGGCCTATGTACCCGCCGGCTGGAGGTCGAGGCTCGATTGACTGCTGCATTGCAGCTCGACGTTGGCCTACTGGTCATGGACCTGACCGATGCCGGTCTACCGACCGACTGGACGCCAATTCTCCTGAGCGCCTCGCTCATCCCCATTCGCGTGACGGCGCTGGCAGAGAGGCTTGAGCTCTCTCCCGGCAGAGTGAGAGCCATGGCTCAGGAAATGGCCCGGACCGGTTGGCTGCAAGCGGTCGGGCAGTATCGCGGACGAAGGTATGTCGCCGGCCCTCGTCTTCTGGGTTTGCATCTCAATGCGCCCCGGATCGTCGATCGCTTCCGCGGCCTGATAGATGAGGGTCAGCCCGGCTCTGAATAGGTTGATCGCGTACAAATCCTCGACCACCGATCCGTCCGTGCGGAGTAGGCTGGACAAGTCCGGTTGTACCGCGCTCCATCAGGCAAGCAGCCGCGGGCCGGCGCACCGTCAGCGTCCGCAATGGGGTGGAACTTGAGTCCTCGTGGAGCCCGAACCAGCCGCGTGCCTGGCGGGCGAGCGGCCCGCGCAGCCGCCGCCACTGACCCCGCCACGGCCAGCGCCACGAACGGCCTCGAGGTCAAGCTCTGGCAGGCCGCCGACATGCTCCGCAACAACATGGACGCCGCCGAGTACAAGCACATCGTGCTGGGGCTCATCTTCCTCAAGTACATCAGCGACGCGTTCGAATCGAAGCACGCCGAGTTGGCCGCCGCGACCGTCGGCACCGCCACTGAAGGCGCCGACCCCGAAGACCCCGACGAATACAAGGCCGCGAGCATCTTCTGGGTCCCGCGCGAGGCCCGCTGGAGCAACCTCAAAGCGAACGCGCCCCAGCCCACCATCGGCCGCACCGTCGACGACGCCATGGACGCCATCGAGCGCGAGAACCCAACCCTCAAGGGCGTTCTGCCCAAGGACTTCGCCCGCCCCGGCCTCGACAAGGCCCGCCTCGCCCAGCTCATCAACCTCGTGTCCGACATCGGCCTCGGCAGCCCTGCGGACCGCGCCAAGGACATCCTCGGCCGCGTGTACGAGTACTTCCTCGCCCAATTCGCCAGCGCCGAGGGCAAGAAGGGCGGCCAGTTCTACACGCCGGCGCACGTGGTCCGCGTGCTCGTGGCCATGCTGGCGCCCTACAAGGGCCGCGTCTACGACCCCTGCTGCGGCTCGGGCGGCATGTTCGTCAGCAGCGAGAAGTTCATCGAGGAGCACCGCGGCCGAGTCGGCGACATCAGCATCTACGGCCAGGAGTCCAACTACACAACCTGGCGCCTGGCCAACATGAACCTCGCCATCCGCGGCATCGGCGCCAACATCGCCCAGGGCGACAGCTTCCACGCCGACGCCTTCCCGGACCTCAAGGCGGACTACGTCCTGGCCAATCCGCCCTTCAACGACAGCGACTGGCGCGGCGAGCTGCTGCGCAACGACAAGCGCTGGGTCTACGGCACGCCGCCCGCGGGCAACGCCAACTTCGCCTGGGTCCAGCACTTCATCCACCACCTGGCGCCCACCGGCATCGCCGGCTTCGTGCTGGCGAACGGCTCGATGAGCACCAATCAGTCGGGCGAAGGCGAGATTCGAAAATCGATCGTCGAGGCGGACCTGGTCGACTGCATGGTCGCCCTGCCCGGCCAACTCTTCTACTCGACCCAGATCCCGGTCTGCCTGTGGTTCCTCGCCCGCGACAAACGCAACAGCGGCTTCCGCGACCGGCGCGGCGAAACGCTATTCATCGACGCCCGAAAGCTGGGCTCGATGACCGACCGAACCCACCGCGAACTGACCGACACCGACATCGCAAAGGTCGCCGGCACCTACCACGCCTGGCGCGGCGATCCCGACGCGGCCGAATACGCGGACACCCCCGGCTTCTGCAAGAGCGTTGGCCTGGACGAGATCCGTGGTCACGGCCACGTCCTCACTCCCGGCCGATATGTCGGTGCCGAGCCGGCGCAAGAGGACGCCGAACCCTTCGACGACAAGATGCGCCGCCTAGTCGCCACCCTCCGCGAGCAGCAAGCCGAAGCCGCCCGCCTCGACGAGCTGATCAACGCGAACCTGCGGGAGTTGGGTTATGGGGAGTGAGTGGCGAGAAGGAAGACTCGGCGACTTCATCGAGCTTCACCGTGGGTACGACCTTCCTCAGCAAGACCGCCGGCCGGGCAGCATTCCCTTGGTCTCCTCGTCGGGGATCAGCGACCACCACGCAGTCGCAATGATCGACGGCCCCGGTGTCGTCACCGGCCGATACGGCACGATCGGTCAAGTCTTCTACATCGACGAGCCGTTCTGGCCCCTCAACACAACTCTCTACGTCAGCGATTTCAAAGGCAACGATCCACGGTTCTCCAGCTACCTCCTTCGGACCGTCAATTTCCTGGCGTTCTCGGACAAGGCGGCGGTACCAGGAGTCAACCGAAACCACGTCCACGAAGCGATCATCCGGTGGCCCGCTAAAGTCGCCGAGCAGAAGCGAATTGCGGGCATCCTCGGCGCCCTCGACGACAAGATCGAGCTGAACCGCCGCATGAGCCAGACCCTCGAGTCGATGGCCCGCGCCCACTTCAAGTCCTGGTTCGTCGACTTCGACCCCGTCCGCGCCAAAGTCGAAGGCCTTGGTACCGCTCTACCAAGTCTTATCGCTGACCTCTTTCCAGACTCGTTCGAAGACTCCGGCATAGGTCCGATTCCGGTTGGTTGGCGAGCCGGCACGGTTGGCGACGAGTTTCACGTCGTCATGGGGCAATCGCCTCCTGGCAGCACGTACAACTTGGATGGCACGGGCGCACCCTTCTATCAAGGCCGCGCGGACTTCGGCGAGCGTTTCCCCTCCCGGCGTGTCTATTGCACAGAGCCGACGCGGCATGCCTCGGCGGGTGACACGCTTGTGTGCGTACGAGCTCCGGTCGGCGACACGAACCAGGCTTCGGAAGACTGCGCGATTGGGCGTGGGCTGGCAGCGGTGCGCCACAGGAGCGACGCTGTCTCATATACCTACTTGGCGATGCGAAACCTCCGCGACGCGTTTGCCGCTTATGAGGCGGGGGGCACCGTCTTCGGTGCCATCGGCAAAGACCAGTTTCGCGACCTACCAGTGCTCGCGCCGACTGAAGAAGCCGTGGTCGCCTTTGAGCAGGTTGCGGGGAGTCTGGACGGGAGATTGGCAAATGCCCAAGCGCAGATGTCCAGCCTCATCGCAGTACGCGATGGCCTGCTCCCCGTGCTCCTCGCAAGCCGGCGAATGGCCCCCAGTCCTGGAACGGAAAGGGTGGATCCGTGATCTTGTCCGAGGCCGCAGCTCTCGCTGCTCTGCGGGACTTCTTCCATGAATGCCCGTTCGTCTTCATTGGGTCTGGCATGTCATGCGCACTTGATCTCCGCTTTGGGATGCCAGCACTGAGGGAGGCGCTCGTCGCAAATGTCCCCGGTCGTAGCCTCACTGTTCAAGGCAAAGCCGAGTGGAGTGCCGTTGAGGTCGCGCTCTCGAATGGATCGGACTTGGAATCGGCGATGGACGCAGTCAAGGACGATGAACTGCTATCAGTCGTCAGCGATGTGACCGCGGAGTTGGTGGCAACCGCCGATCGAGAATGCGGGTTCCAGATCGCCGATGGGGAGGCAATATGGCCTGCCACCACGCTCATCAAGAAGATGGTTGATTGCCTCGCCGAAGGCGATCCAGTGCTGCACGTTCTCACACCAAACTACGACCTGCTTCTGGAGTATGCCTGCGATTCGGCGCTAGTTTCATATTCCAACGGGTTCATTCGCGGGGCATTCCGAGGATCTGACTGGGACGCAGTCGAACGGGCGATGCTGGTTCCGCAGAAGGTCAAGGGCTCGGGACAGAAGCTCAAGACCGTGTGGCTGGGGAAGAAGCACATCCGGTTGTACAAAGTGCACGGTTCATTGGACTACTTCGAGCACCAGGGTTCGGTGGTGGAGAACGTGTCGTGGGCCTGGAGGCCGCCCAAGTCAGCGCGGCGGGTGATGATCACGCCTGGTTCGTCCAAATACGAAGCAATGCAGCTACATCGCCGCGAACTCCAGCAGACCGCGGATGTCGCGATCGACGGGTCGAACCGGTTTCTGTTTCTCGGCTACGGGTTCAACGATGCCCATCTTGACAACTACATCAGGCGGAAACTCGTGGACGAGGGATGTCCGGGTCTGATTGTCACGCGTGACTCGAACGACCGCATTGAGCAACTCGTCGCCGAGGCGAGCAATCTGTGGCTTGTGTGCAAGAGCGACACCGGGGGTCGAGCAACCCGCATATTCAATCGCAAGTTCGAGGGCTCGCTCGAGATTCCTCGCGAGCTTTGGGAAATTGCCACATTCACGACGGAAGTTGTAGGGTGCTGAGATGTCGATCTTCACCTTCGAACGGGCGCATTTCCTGGGCAATGTTAGGTATGTGGATACACGCCGGGTCAGCGTGCACGTGAGTCTCGATGAAGACCTTAGAAAGGCCCGGGTGGGTCAACTTGTTGTCCTGTCTCTTCCGGGCGCGGCCGAGCAATGGCTTGTCGGACTCGTTGACAAGGTCATGAAGGTGCCCGTGATCGAGGAGGCGGCGAGCGAAGGGTCTGGCGAAGCGGTTACGCCACTGCTTGGCGAAAGCGCACTGAACACGGTTCGTGTGACGCTTGTAGGAACAGTGGCATTGGGCCCAGACAACAGCCCCAAGTTCTCTCGATCCTTAGTTCAAGTCCCCGAGATCGACGGTCGATGCCACATCCTGACAGACCAACAACTGCAGACGTTCATGGGGATGCTGTCGAACGCGGGCAACACCGAACACTCGCTGGAGTTGGGGCGCTACACGATTGATGAGTCCGCCAAGGCTTTCTTGGACGGCGACAAGCTTTTCCAACGACACGCGTCCCTCCTGGGCAGCACGGGTTCCGGCAAGTCATGGACCGTGGCCGCCATTCTTGAGCACGCGGCTCGACTGCCCTCCGCAAACCTGATCGTCTTCGACCTCCACGGCGAGTATCGAAGCTTGTCCTTTGCCCGCCACCTCCGAGTCCCTGGGCCGGAGGACCTGGGCAAGACAGATCCGTCGCTGCTGTTCTTGCCTTACTGGTTGCTGAACGCAGAAGAACTCCAGGCCATGTTCATCGACCGGAGCGAGTTCAGCGCCCACAACCAGGTGATGGCCTTCCAAGACGCAGTCGTGGCGGAAAAGAAGGCGACGTTGACTGCGCTGAAGAAGACGGAGGTTCTCGCCGCCTTCACGCTGGATAGCCCGGTGCCATTCAAGCTGTCGGCGGTGATTGCGGAACTGGAACGACAAGATCGCGAAATGGTCCCTGGCGCAACCAAGGACAAGCAGGGCCCGTTCTTTGGCCAGTTCAGTCGCCTGATCCTAAGGCTGAACAGCAAGGTCAGTGACAAGCGATACGGCTTCCTCTATCACGGCTATGACGTCGAGGGTCCGTACGACGCCATGTCCTCAATGGTCGAGCGCCTTATGGGGTTTTCTAAGGATGGCCCCAGGATCAAGATCATCGACTTCTCGGAAGTCCCAGCTGACATCCTGCCCGTGATTGTCGGTCTGGTTGCTCGGATCATCTATCAGGTGCAATTCTGGACAAAGCGAGACCAGCGACATCCATTGGCGCTTGTCTGTGATGAGGCGCACCTGTACCTGCCGAAGAGGGAAGGCCTCGATCCCGTCGAGCAGAGGGCGCTTGAGAGCTTCGAGAAGATCGCCAAAGAGGGTCGTAAGTACGGGGTCTCCTTGTTGGTTGTCAGCCAACGTCCTTCGGATGTGAGCTCCACGATCTTAAGTCAATGCAACAACATCATCGCGTTGCGTCTGACGAATGCAGACGATCAGGCCACAGTCAAGCACCTGATGCCAGAAACGTTGGAAGGCCTGATGGAGAGCCTGCCTATACTCGACATTGGCGAAGCCTTGGTTGTTGGCGATGCAGTTCTGTTGCCGACAAGAATCCGGATACATCCGCCTGCCGAGAAGCCATTGAGTGCCACGATTGACTTCTGGACCGAATGGGGGAAAGAGGCGGCGCAGCCCGACTTCGCAGCGTCAGTAGAGAACATGCGGAGGCAGCACAGGACTTGATGGGCACCTTCGCGGAGTCAGTCGTCGAGGAAGCTGCGCTGGCATGGCTGGCTAGCTCGGGCTTCGCCGTAGTCCACGGCCCTGAGATCGCCTTCGGCCAACCCTCCGCCGAGCGCAGCGACCCAACATACCGCGACGTGATCCTGGACCACCGCCTCCGCGCCGCCCTCGTTCGGCTGAACCCGGACCTCCCGCAGGAAGCCCTCGACGACGCCTTCCGCAAGATCATCCGCGCTGACGCCCCGTCGCTGATCGAGCGCAACCGGGCCGTCCATCGGATGTTCGTCGACGGCGTGACGGTGGAGTACCGCCGTCCGGACGGCTCGATCAAGGCCCAGTCCGCGCGTGTCGTCGGCTTCGACGACCCGGACAACAACGACTGGCTGGCGGTCAACCAGTTCACGGTGGTCGGGCCGGCGGGCCACAACCGGCGGGCGGACATCGTGATCTTCGTCAACGGGCTGCCGCTCGGGGTGATCGAGCTGAAGAACCCGGCCGACGAGAAGGCCACCAT
>JANYJI010000018.1 GCA_025358525.1 Chloroflexota bacterium
ACCCCAAATTGCCATGGCGGGATGGCGACGCGCAGACCGGCGGACGGTATCCGAACGTCAGTCGAGCTGGGTCGAACTACCAGATCGTTGCGCCCGCGTGGCGACCGGAGCGAGCGAATCCGGGTCGCGACTCGCTCCTAGGCGCCCATAACGTTATCGGGCGCAGTCACCTTGTTGGACGCGTCGTTGATGTTCGTCAGGTCGAAGGAGGTCTGGTAGGGAACGCTGCCGTCCGTCGCCCTGGCGATGATGCCGATACTGACCGGATACCCGCCATCCTTGGCGATCCAGATGTCCGCGCTCCAGGTGGCGTTCTTGACCCCGGAGACGGATCCGAACTCGGCCAGGGCAGAGGCGCCGGCTTGGTAGTGGTCGGAGGGGACGCCGTTCTTGGTTTCGGAGCCGATGTTGCTGTAGCCGCTCGCCCGCACAGTGGTGTAAAGCTGGGCCGGGACGAAGGCGTCGCTGACGCTCGTCGTGACGGGCGTGGTCTTTACGAAGGCGCCCTGGTTGCCGACGTCCATGTAGTCGAAGCCACCAACCGAGATAACGTGCAACCCGGTAGTGGTCACGTCGACGGCCTTCTCGGGCTTGAGGATAACCGTGCCGCTGAAAGTCACCGAGCCGGCCAAGGCCGAAGCACTGCCGGTGAGATCGGCCAACTGGTTCACGTAGTCGGTGCCGGCCTGGGTCATGCTGAACTTGAAGCTGCTCAGATTCGCCAGGGCGCCAGCTGCACCCGAGAGGCTCGGACCTTTGTCCCCGGTTTGATTGCCGGTCGCCGCCACCTGGCCAGAGGGGAGGCTACCGCCGCTGCCAGACGGAGCTGGCGTCAGCGAGCCTCCGCCGCAGGCGGACAGGGCCATTGCCGCCACGGCTGTGAGAATCAGCAGGCCACGGCCATGCCTCTGTGCAACCCCGAACATGTAATCTCCCCTGGTCCATGGGAACCGGCTTCGTATGGACGGTTGGCGATCCCACCGCCCCAAGTCAGACGAACGCCAGCGTCGTAGTCAAGGTATCACGATGCCGTGCCGCGGCCCAACCGCGGCCTCGCCGCAACCCAAACCGTGGTCGTTGTCCGCTCGATTGAAGGCGGATCGCTCGACCTGGCCGCCGCGTTAACGGTGCTGGGGCCCCGACCCGCGGCCGAGACCCCAACCAAGAGCCTGATTCGAGGCGAGGACTACCCCGTGACGTTGGTGGGGGCGGTCACCTTGAGGGAGGGGTCGTTGATGTTGCTGATATCGAATGTCATCTCGAAGGCGACGGTGCCATCGCTCGTCTTGGCGAAGATGGCCGAGCCGACCGGGTAGCCGCCGCCCGTGGCGATCCAGATGTCGCCGGTCCAGGTCGCGTTCGCGGCGACGCCCAGCGACGATCCCATGCCGGTGAAGGCCGAGGGCTTGGCCTGGTAGTGGTCGGTGTCCACGCCATTCTTCTTCTCCGACCCAACCTTACTGTAGGCGGACATGGACCCGAAGGTGGAGAACATTGACGACGGCGAGAAGGAGTCGGCCGTGCTAGTGCCCGAGGACGGGGACTTGATGAAGCCGCCCATGCCCAGATCCGTGTAGTCGAAGCCACCAACGGAGATCGTATGCATGGTGAGGATCATGACGTCGGCGGCCTTCTCCGGCTTCACCGTAACGGTTCCATTGATCGTGAAGGCAGCGTTTCCGGTTGCGGCCGCGCCACCCAGCATCGAAAACATGCTGCCGTAAGAGCCGCCCGCGATGGTCATGCTGAACTTGTAGCTGTTGATGCTCGCGAAAGCTGCCTTGGCGCTGGTGAGGGCGTCTCCGCCGCCGCCGGGAGCGCCGCCGCCGCCGGGGGCGTCGGTGATCGCCGGGTTGTTGCCGCCTGGCTTAGTGGTCGGGTTATTGCCGCCCGGCGCCGTGGTGCCGGTACTGCCGCCGCAGGCGCTCAGGGCCATCGCCATGACCGCCAGTAGAACTAGCAGAGCACGACTCTGCCTCCCAACGGACTGCAACACTGGAACCTCCCTGAAGCCGGCAGCGATGGTGGATTCGGTGCGATGGGCCCCGATCCAAGGGACGCCGACATGGCGACCAAGTTATCACGCCCAGTGCCGCCTGCCCATATAGGCAGGTGCATAAGCCGATTGGTCGGACCGCCGCGGGCCCCATGTCGCGCGCGGCGGCCCGAATGGTGCGGCCGGGCAGGCCGGCCTTGACGGCCCCCCGCGGCGACAGGCATGATTTGTCAATGAACTCGCACCGTTTCGCCTGCTTCTGTCCACGGCGGCCCCGCCGCAGGAGGTAGCCGGCTGCTTCGTGCTCCCAAACGGGAGCCCGCCGAGTCACTTCAGGGGCCGCGTTCCTAGCAGGAGACGCGGCTTTTTGTTACCTCCCACCGGACGCGCCGCCCAGATATAGCGAAGCGCGCGTCACCGTGCGACCAGCCCGACAGCCCGCTCGAAAGACCAGAGGCCCACATGGTTCTCCCACTCCGATCTATCAACTCCGCCAGGTCCGCAAAGGTTCCGAGCGACCCGCTCGACGGGCTCGCTTCGCGGCTGCACGGCGTCGTCGCAAACGAGCGTGGCGCCCACCTGGCCAAGGCCCGAGTCACGGCCTGGCTCAAGGGCTTGCTCGACATCCTCTTCCCGCAGACCGCGGAGCAGACCTACGCCACCGGCGGCGAGGTACGAGACGCGCTGGACGCATCGGCGGCCGAGCTGCGAGCACTGCTGCGGCCGCTCGAGGGTGAGATCGACGATCCGGCCGAGATCGCCGCACACTTCTTCCAGTCCCTGCCGGAGATCCACCGCCAGCTGATGATCGACGCCACCGCAATCGAGCGCGGCGACCCCGCGGCGGAAAGCGTGGACGAGGTAATCCTCGCCTACCCCGGCTTCCTTGCCATCGCCGTACACCGCATCGCCCATCGCTTCAGCGAGCTGGACGTGCCGCTCCTGCCACGCGTTCTGACCGAATGGGCTCACGAGCGGACCGGCATCGACATCCACCCCGGAGCCACCCTGGGCCACCCCGTCATCATCGACCACGGCACCGGCATCGTCGTCGGCGAGACGGCCGTAATTGGCAACAACGTGAAGCTGTACCAGGGCGTGACCCTCGGCGCGCTGTCGGTCGCCAAGTCACTGGCCTCGACCAAGCGCCACCCGACCATCGAAAACGACGTGGTCATCTACGCCAACGCCACGATCCTGGGCGGCGACACCATCATCGGTCGCGGCAGCGTCATCGGCGGCAACGTCTGGCTCACGGCCAGCATCCCGCCCGATTCCATCGTG
>JANYJI010000040.1 GCA_025358525.1 Chloroflexota bacterium
GCGCTGCTGGCGATCTCCGATACCGGGCGGCCATTAGCCGTGAAACACGCGGCCAAAACCCGTGAAACCGGCGGCCAATTCCGGCGAAATCAGGTGGCGAATTCGCGTGAAACCGGGTGGCGAAAACCTGTGAAATCCGCAGTCCTGTTGCGGGTCGGCCATCGATGCTAGTCCTTCAGAAGTGGCTCGCCCTGGGAATCGTGGAGACTCGCTCCCGTTCTTAGAATTAGGCCGCGACGGTTGCTTCTAGTTGCCGATGGTAGGCCTCCTCGAACTCTGCCGGACGGAGATCTCCGCAGGCGGAATCGAGCCGGGTCTGGTTCCCCCAGGAGACCCAGACGGCAGTCGGAACCGGATCGCCAAGACGATCAGGCCGAGGAGAAGTGGCGCACTCTAGGATGCGGACGTCGCGAATCCGGGTTCCTGAGCCCCACGGGCTCAGGACTACCCATAGGCACCACCCGGTCGAGTTACGGGCGATACAAGTTCGCCTCGGCAGAGGCGAACCTTCCGCCGCCTGCGATCAGGACCTGTCCGTCTGGCAAGAGTGTGGCCGTGCCCGCCCAGCGCGTGAGGAATACGCCTCTATCAAAGGAGAAGACCCCGTTCCTTGGGTCATACAACTCCGGATTACCGTCGGGATCTCGCAACACGAAGACCCGGCCATCTGGCAGAAGGACGGCGTTGACCCCTGTGGGAGTGTCACTCATCGATCCGGTGGCGCCAAACGTCCCGCTCTTTGGGTCGTACAACTCGGCCGAAGCGTCGGCGCCACCAACGATGAGAACTCGCCCGTCGGACAGAACCGTGGCACTGGGAGCGCCTCGCGCCTCAGTCATCGAACCAGTCGAGCTGAATGTGCCGCGTCCAGGGTCGAATAGCTCCGCCGAAGCCCATGCGCTCATCAAGGTGCCGGGACCTGAGCCGCCGCCTCCCGCTATCAGAACCCGCCCGTCAGCCAACGACGCGACGGCAGGGCCGACTCTCGCGTATGCCATCGAGCCCGCGGGGCTGAACGTACCGGTCGAAGGGTTATACAGCTCGGCTGAGGCGAGATAGTCTGTGCCGCTGTTGGCGCCTTGCCCGCCGCCCACGACAAGAACCTGCCCGTCCGACAGCAGTGTGGCGGAGTGTCCTGATCGCTGAGTCGTCATAGAGCCGGTCGCGAGGAAGGTGCCCGTCTTTGGGTCGTATAGCTCCGCTTCCGAGATCGCCCCGATCGTTGTGCCGGCGTAGCCACCCGATATGAGAACCCTGCCGTCAGGCAGCAGAGTGGCGGAGTGGAATGCTCGGGCTTTCCCCATGGAGCTGGCAGGAGTGAAGGCGCCGGCCTTTGGGTCATACAACTCAGCCGAAGCTAGGTAGTCGTCGGAGGAATCCTGACCGCCGACGATGAGCACGCGCCCGTCTTGAAGCCTCGTAGCCGTGTGGTTGTATCGCGCCGTTGCCATCGAGCCTGTACGACCAAAAGAACCAACAGAGGTCTGGGTGCAGGCAACTACAACCAGGCCAACCATGGCCAGGCCCAGCGCGAAAGAGTGCCTCTGACTCACCTGCCCTCCTCGGCGCGGATCATACCGCTATTCGAGTGTCCGACGCCCTCCACCTTGCTCGGAACCCTGACGAGCGATTCCTCGACTCCCGGGCTCACGGCTGTGTCCACTGGAAGGTGACGTTGTAGGCATCCCATCTGCCACCAGGCGAGGGGAAGCTCCCAAAGGCGAGAACTTCTCCCACGACGATCACTTTGCCAGCCGCATTTGCGCCGATGTCGATGCTGACTATCTCAGCGGTACTGCCGGCATCGTTGGGATCGATTACTACCTGGTCAAAGGCGACTCCTGAGGTCGCATCCCAGACCTCTACCAGGCTCGGGTATGGCGTGACGTCTGGAGACCAGCGAGCCTCCGACAGGTAGAGTCGTCCACCAGACACAACCATCGAGTATCCGGTCACGAATTCCGTCCCCGATGGGTGCGACGTCCAGAGCCTCAGCCCGGACGAGTTGTACTTGACCACTTCCCAACCGGATGCCGGGAATTCCGGTGTACCGATGCTGTTGTCGGGCGGCGTGGACACCGGCCAGCCAACAACGTAGAGCGAGCCCCCGGAATCCACGGTGAAATCCTGAACGGTGTCGTCGACTGGAATTCCGGCGAATTTGGTGTCCAGTGTCATGTCCTGGTTGTACCGAACGATTGCGCCATTGCTGACCACGTAGAACTGAGACCCGTTCGGCACGCTGTTTACCTGACCTGTTACGACGTCAACCGAGCAGGAACCGGTCGCGCAGAACTGGTCGCTGGCCGTTACGCCCGAGGGGCCGGCAATGCCCATGTATACGCCGTTGCCGGCACCTCGCGGGTCACCGTATATGGTGCTGTAGTTGGCGACAAAGAAGACGGTCCCATCGGGCCGAACGTCAAAGGACATGCTGGTTGGCGTACTGGTTCCGCTCTGAATGGCCGTCAGTGTTCTAGACCAGAGGAGCTGACCGTCCAGACTGTACATTGAGATGTCCGCTGTGCCCATAAGATTCTCTGGTGGGTACCACCAAATTCGGTTGATCCACCAAAGAGAAAGCCCAGCAACGTACACTCCGGCGTGAGGCCCGGCATCGACGACCTTGATTCGGTCGCCTTGCCATGAAGGTCGCGGAACTTCCCACAGCAAGGACCCGTCAGGTGCGTGCTTGACTAGGGACGAGGAAGGGAAGCCGGACGACGTGTAACTGTTGCCCGCCGAGTCAACGGCGACCGCGAAGTCCACGTTGTAGTCGCTAGTAACTTTGACTTGTTCAGTTTCCAGTGACCCGTTGTTTCCGTAGACCGAGAATGCCGAGAGGAACCCATATGGCTTGACCGACTCGAGGGACGGCCAAGGGGCACCTTGAGATGCCCAGGCGTCTGCGAACACGTACGGGTCTGTCGTACCGACTACGCTCGCTCGGCTCCCGTTCACCGAGAGCCCAGTGATTGAGAGGTCGTACCCGTTGAATGCGGTCCCCGATGTTCCCGTCTCGTTCTTGAAGACTCCCAAGAAATTCCCGTCGGCGCCATCGGCCACCGACAGTGCGACCGTGGGCCCGATCAGAATTCCGTGAAAGGTGATGCTCACTTTCCAAGCAAAGTACAGAGAACCGGAACCTGCTGCCATGGCAGATATCGATGACGATGCGACCGAAGCAGCCCGGGCGGTCGGCGTGCTCCAGAGTCGCGTGCCGGCAGGCGAGTACTTGTCGAGCATGTCGCCGGCCGCGGTGCGGCCGACCACGTAAGCAACGCCACTGGACCTATCAAATGCCCAGAGGCCGCGCGTCGGTATGCCAACGGAGTAGGCCGGATCGATCGCTCCGCTCGTGTAGTGCTTGACCGTCGTTCCGGTGGCAGTGCGGATCCCCACGAAGAGAGACCCGTCGGGGCCCGTGTACGCACCGTCCACTCCAGTCGCCGAATTGCCTGGGGCCATAAGGGCGGCGTATTTCCCTAACGCGTCGTACTGGATGACGAAGGCCCAGGTGTCGGTTCCGAGCTCGTATGTGGCCGCAAAGTAGGCACCCCCACCTGGGATGGCAGCGACATACGCCTCCCTGTAGGTGGCGTCGATACGCGTGAGCCATATCCGGGTCCCGGTGGCCCCGTCGTAAGCGGCCACGAACGACCCAGAGCTATCCTGGGCGACGACGTCCACCACCCCACCAGCGGCGTCAATTGCTGCCACGGATGTTGCGTCTGGTATCCGCACCGACCACTTGTACTTGCCCCCGGCAGTCACCCGGGCAAGATACCCCTGCGCCCCGGCCGCCTTCGAGTCATAGGTGCCACCAACCACTGTG
>JANYJI010000150.1 GCA_025358525.1 Chloroflexota bacterium
GGGCAGCGTTCAGGCCGGACCTGTGCCAGACGGATCCGGGGGCATGCCCAACGCCGAGCGGTCCCGGGAATGACGCCGCGATGGTGCCGGTCCTTGTAGCTGTGGGTGTGATCATCGGCGCTGGAATCGTCGTGTGCATCTTGGCCGAACCTTGCGGTCTGGGTGCTGGCGCACTTGCGGCAGGCGCAGAAGTGACTACAGCAGGCGTGGTGGGGTGCGAGAAGAACTCAGCTTGCCAGTCGACTGTGGAGACGCTAGGCAAGAGTGAGGGCACGGTGGACACGCTGGCTGGGGGCGCGGGGATAGTGAAACCCGCTATCAGCAACTCGGCGCTTCAGAACCTGGTGAATGATCTCTACAAACCTGGCGCCCAGATAGGAACGGGGAGCACGGCGGACGCTATTCGCTACACTGCCCAGACCGGTCAGTTGGTCGGCGGCTCCGACCACGTGCAGAAGGGATGGGAGTATCTCAGCGCATTGAACAACTGGCTCGCGAGCCATCCAGGCGCGTCGCAGGCGGACATAGATGCCGCGCACATGTTGGCCAACGACCTCTTGCACGCATTGAGGCCTTGACCCCATGACCAGCAATATCGGCCCGGCCGAAGCCATCTCACAGATGCGGTCCATCGACGGGGCTTTGGACGCCCGTTGGAGTGATATCTCACGCGAATGGAGCCCCGACAGCCCCCCATCCACACTCGCTTTCGCCGAGTTCGCGCGAGCCACGTACGCGATCCTGGACCAGGATGGAGGACGTGCCCAGAAGGTCTTCGATCTGATTGAGAGACTTATGGTGGATGGAAACTCAGAGGTCAAGGAGGTGGTTTCCACCGGCTTCATAGAAGCTCTGGCCAACATGCCGGAGGCGAACCTGGGTTACAACTGGATTGACCGGCTCGGACCGGAGTCGCGTCGTCATGCCGACCAATGGAACGCCTTCTGGGCCGGATGAAACATGCTGTGTCTGGACGTTGAAGCCAGCCATGGGATGCCGGAAAAGTGATCGTCGCCCTACGGGTGCGCCCTCGCGGTCCGGACCGCTGAGGTTGCTGGAGGGCTGTCACGGCGTCGGTTCAACGGCAGTCGCGCGGTCGTTCGAAGCCGTCGTCCGCTTCGCGTTCTCCGCCGATCGCCTGACCGCGATCACGACGGCGTCGGGCTCGGCCACCACCTTCACCATCGACGCCTTCGGCCGTCATGCGAGCCGCACCGTCGGTACGGGCCCGGTTGAGGCGTACTCCTACCTCGGCGCGACCGGCACCGTAGTCGGGATCACCTCGGGTTCGACGACCACGACGAGTGCCATCGATGCGGTCGGCAATAGAGTCGCCACAGGGAGTGGCGGCGCAGTCGGCTTCCTCCTGCCCGATCTCCACGGCAATACCGCGGGTGCCCTCAACTCGACCGCCGCGACGATCACCGACGCCTTCGCCTATGACGCGTATGGAAATACCGTGGCCGCCGTCACCTCCGCCCTGCCGACACCCTGGCGCTATCAGGGCCGGATCCTCGAGTCCGCACCCGGCACCCCCGACCTGTATGACTTCGGCGCTCGCAGCTACAACCCGACCATCGGGGCCTTCACGAGCCTCGACACGCTCCACGGCTCCGCCGGTAACCCGGCTCTTCTCAACGGCTACCTCTATGCCAACGCCAACCCGGCTACGCTGATCGACCCAGACGGCCATTGCGCTCAAGCGGCGGCCCTTGCCCTCGTGGGTGGTCCTGAAGCCATGGCGGCCGTGGGCGGTGCCTGCCTCCTGGCGATTGGTGTCATGGCTATCACAGGAATCATCAGCACGCAACTTGCACTCCACCCGGACTGGGCGGCGAGCCTGGGGCAAAAGGTAGACACAGGAGCTCGAACTGCAGCAGGGATTGCCTACACGGTTGCCTCCGCTCCGATTGGAATAGCGGCCGACTGGGGACGAGCCGGCGCCGGGGTCCTGGCCGACCTACTCGCGCCCAAGATGTCGGCGGGAGTGGCGTCGAGCGGAGTTTCGGCGTTGATTGCAGGGCGCGGGCGGACGAATGTGCCGCCAATGCCGAATCCCAAAGTCAACCAACCCCTACCTTTTCCACCGGTTGTATGGAAGCCGCTCAGCCAGATGCCAGGGTTCAAAGGCGCAAGGGCTGGATTCGGCGGAGACGACGCCGGAGACGGCCAAGGTGGGCCGATAAAGGGCTTGCCCGAGTGGGCGACGAGGGCCATGGGTCTCGGCTTCGGGGTAATCGGACTCATCACGACCGCGATGTTCTACCACGAGTCCGTACAAGACGGGTCAGGCCCAGCGAAGTCCCCTAGCCCAGCGAAGTCCCCTAGCCCGTCGCCGTCTCCTCGCCCGACGCCGTCTCCTCGCCCGACGCCTGCTCACTCGACTCCGCGTCCCTGGTGGTACGGTGACAGAGAATGATTCCCTTTCTTGCGCTCGTCTACTCCGCCGCCGCCTTCTTCCTCTGGAGTGCCGGTCACCGTACCCTGGCGATGGAGGAAGCATCCAGGGGCCCGCTCACTGCGAACGTGGTGAGGTCAGTTCTGGCGGGAGCTATCCCGTTTTCGGCCGCGGTCTTCGCGTTCGGCAATTGGTGGCTGCTCGCAGCCTCGATCGTCGCGATGGTGGTGCTGGGCATGCTGCCCACATCCTGGATGCTGGCCATCGAAATGCGCAGACCCCGGCAGGCGCTGTGGATGCTTGATCGCCGCGCTCTTCGGATCGTGGAGAGGTCGCGCATGGAGCCACTCGACGCGCCGAGCCTCTGGACAGTTGTCTGGCGAATGGGCCAGATTGACGAGCCCGACCTCAGCGAATTGCGAGACCTCCTCATGTGGCGATATCTGGCTCTCTGGGATCCGGCGTCCGACGCCGAAGTGGAAGTCCTGAGGGAGGTCCGCGTCGATCAGCTCGAGCGCGAACTTTGGCCCGAGAAGCGCACTCAGTCCGGCGCAGCGGCGGTTGAGTCAGCCTTCCGCCTGTCGCTCCATAGAGCTATCGGTGAGATCGTCGTCCGAGTGCGCGACGGCTCTACCGCGAACACGGATCCGACTCTGCGGGCCATGTTGGATTCCCTGACGGCTTTTCGCCGGTCCGATACCGAGTGCCTGATCGCCGATGTCCTGGCGTGGGCCGAGCCCGTCAGGGTGGCTCGTCAACCAGCGCCCGACTGCCCGACTGGAAATGCCTTGCCCGACTACCAGCTCCAGGACGGAGCCATAACCGGGAGAAGCTGGCTCGACTCGACGCCATATTTCGGGGCCACGCTAACCGCAGATGACTTGTGCCGACTCGAGGACTACCGGAACGCGGTTCTTGCCCGCGCCAGGGCCGGGCGGTAGTCCTCGCGACCGGAGAATGGTCTGACCGCCACCGCCTCGTCGGACAACGATGCCGTCGCCGGCTACAACATCCTGCGCGACGGGACTGCCATCGCCAAGAGCTACTCCACAACCTATACGGACATCGGCGTCCCGGCCGGCACGGCCCACACCTATACGATCAGCGCCTTCGATGGCGCGGGCAACACATCAGATCCGAGCTCCGGGGCGAGCGCCACGGCCAGCGCCACGGACCCCTCGCGGCCGACCTCGGTCACCTACGCCTATGACCTGGCCGATCGGCTGACTTCAATCACCGCGGCGTCGGGATCGACCACGACCTTCGGCCTCGACCCTCTGGGTCGCCATTCGAGCCGGACAGTCGGGTCGGATCCGACCGAGACGTACGGTTATCTTGGCAGCAGCAACACTGTCGTCTCGATCAGTTCGACCCAGAGCGTCACCACCAGCGCCATCGACGCTCTCGGCAGTCGAGTCGCGACGGCGTCCGGCGGATCCTCGGGCTACCTCCTGCCCGATCTCCACGGCAATACAGCAGGTGCGCTCAACTCGACCGCCGCGACGATCACCGACGCCTTCGCCCATGACGCCGAGTCAGGCGCAGGCGCCTGACTTTGTGGCCTCACCGTCGCCGCCGTCACCTCCGCCCTCCCGACACCCTGGCGCTATCAGGGCCGGATCCTCGAGTCGGCGCCCGGCACGCCCGACCTGTATGACTTCGGGGCCCGCAGCTACAACCCGTCCATCGGGGCCTTCACGAGCCTCGACACGCTCCACGGCAGTGCCGGCAACCCAGCCCTTCTCAACGGCTACCTCTATGCCAACGCCAACCCGGCTACGTTGGTGGATCCGGATGGACACTGCGCCATCGCTCCGAGCAATCGCGACGAGGCCATGTGGTGTGCGGCTCACGCGGATACGACCTATGGTCAGGCGGGGCCGACTGGCCGCACCCCAGCCGACGACGTGAAGAACGCGAGCCTCAGCGCCAAGACCAC
>JANYJI010000155.1 GCA_025358525.1 Chloroflexota bacterium
GGCGGCAGCCTCAGACCGCTCGGAGGGACGTCGCGACTTGATACGAGTCATGGGGTGGCTAGGCGACGTCGCTCGTGCCCCGATCCGTTAGGGAAGCGCAACGCTGCCGATGGCCGACCAGGCTGCGTCGGTGATTGACCACCTACCGAGTGATCAACGAATCGGGACACTACAGCGCCTTCGGTTCCAGGACCCGGATCTGGGGCAGGAGGTCACGGCCGATCGTCTCGAGGTTTCGAACGTCCGAGACGCCGGCCAGATTGAAGATGACGTGCTGCACGCCGACTTCGGCCAGCGTGCCAAAGCGTTCGACCACCTGGGCGACCGACTCCTTCGAAAGGTCGACTGTCTGCAGGTTCGTGCGCTCGATCTCCTCGAACGGCCGGCCGATCTCGGCACAGCGCTCGCGCAGAACTCCAAACTTGTGGGTCAGTTGATCCGGCCCGCCGAAGATGTTGCAGCCGTCGGCGTACTTGGCCACCAGGCGCAGTGTCTTCTGTTCGCCACCGCCGCCGATGAGAATGCGCGGGTGCGGCTTGCTGATCGCCTGGGGTGAGTTCAGTAGACGCGCCGCCTGGTAGTGCGCCCCGTCGAAGGCCGCCTCTGAGCCGCGCTCATCTCGCCACATTCCCAGGCAGATCTGGAGTGTCTCTTCGAGCATCTCGAAGCGGACCCCCAGGGGCGGCATCGGGAAGCCCAGACCGTGGCTCTCCTCCTCGTTCCAAGCCGCACCGATGCCGAAGATCGCGCGCCCGCCGCTCAGCACGTCGAGCGTGGTAGCGGCCTTGGCCCACATCCCGGCCTGGCGGTAGTGGACCCCGCCGACCATCAAGCCAAGCGTGGCCTTCTTCGAATGCGCGGCCATGAACGCCAGCGCCGACCAGCCTTCGAGCATGGGCTCCTCGGGCTGGCCAACACCGCGGATCTGGTAGAAATGGTCCATCACCCAAAGCGAGTCAAAGCCGACCGCGTCCGCGGTCTCGGTGATTTGAGCCAGAGTGGGCCCGATAGCGGCGGCACCGCCCGGCCAGGTGAATGAGGGGATCTGCAGACCGATCTTCATGTTGTTTCTCCCTGGCCAAGGCTCCAGGCACGGCAATGACGCGCCAGCGAGCCAGTTCGGACAAGGGCCGAATTGACTCAGTGCTAATTCTGAACGGACAGTCTAGGCTCAGTTCTCGGCTGCCAATTGGCGTTTGCGTGTTCAGCTCATCGTCTGGTACGGTTCCCACGGTTCGACACGGCACTCCCGTCGTTCGCCGCGCAGCAGGTCCCAGCTGGAGCCCGTATTGATTCAACCGAAGGACGTCGCCAGACGAATTCGGACCCGTCTCGAGTCCGTGGCGGATGCAGCCGATCGTCGTTCTCAGGCGCACCCGCTCGCCGACCCGTTCATGCCGTTTCGCAGGGCGTGGGCTCGACTGTCTCGCAATGACGGTCTCGAACGCCTGATCCCCGTGGGGCTGTGCGTACTGCTCGCGGCAGCGGCCCTCGTCAGCACGCTGCCCGTAGTGTCGCCGGCGTCGGCTGCTCCAGGCCTGACCAACGTCACCGGTATGAACGTCACCGGTATGAACGTTACTGCCGTCGTGGGCGGGGCCGCCCCGGCCACGCGATACGGCAATGGCGACGGGCCGTTGGCCCCCGACGCGAACGATCTGTACGTGGGCGACGGCTCGATCCCAAACACGCTCCAGAACCCGGGCGTCGGAACTGATGCCAAGACGCTGCTGCGGACATACCCCGTGCAGTCGGGCGACACCCTCAACGGAATCGCCGGCAAGTTCGGCCTGGCCCCGTCCGTGATCTACTGGACTAACAAGTCACAGATGCCCGATCCGGCATCTCTGCGCGTGGGCCAGCCGCTCCTGATCCTGCCCATGGACGGCCTGCTTGTGACGGTGGGGGCCAAAGACACGCTCGCGACGCTGGCCACGAAGTACAAGATCCTGGTCCAGGACATCGTCGACGCCAACAACCTACCCGAGGCCACGGTGGTTCTCGGGCAGAGCCTGCTGATCCCGGGCGCGAGTGGCGGCCCGATGCCCAAGCCAAAGGCACCGTCAGTCAGCGTAGCGACCCGGAGCGGTTCATGGGCCTGGCCCGTCAACGGCTACAACTACATTAGCCAGTACTTCTCGTCCGGCCACCACGCCATCGACATCGCCGCCGGATACGGCACGCCGGTCGTCGCGGCGGCTAGCGGGACGGTGGTCCTCGCCGGTAACCGCGGCTACACGGGCGGCGGCATCGTCGTCTGGATCATGCACGGCACGAAGCTCTACACGACCTACAACCACCTCTCCAAGTTGTCTGTCCGCGCCGGTCAGCGTGTCTCTGCCGGCCAGCGAATCGGGTTGGTCGGGGCGACCGGGGAGGCAACCGGTCCGCACCTCCACTTCGAGGTTTGGCTGGGCTACCCTTGGGGTCTCGGAACCGTTGCGACTGCGGTCAACCCGTGCCGGTATCTGGCGGGCTGCTAGGCCGGGCCGAACGGCTGGCGAGGAGACTCTGGTCGGCCGCCCGGGGTGTCTAGATGCGTCCGATGCGACGCGGGGCGAAACGGGGGCCGAACCGCGGTGGTTTGAGGCCGGACGCCTTTAGCAGCCGAATGACCCGCCCTCTCTGGCCACGGTAGGGCTCGAGAAGCTCCAACATGCGTGTGTCGTCGGCGCGAGGCTGATGGGCCAGGGCCCAGGCCACCAAGTCCGGCAGATGGGCGTCGCCCAGGCTGACGGCGTCGGGATCGCCGAAGGCGGCGACGGTGGCCTCGGCCGCCGTCCATGGCCCGACGTCGGGGATCTGCTGGAGACGCACGTACGCCTCCGCGGCCGTAAACGCCATTAGTCCTTCGATGCCTGCCTCAAGGCGAGCGACTCGGACGATGGTGTCGGCTCTGCGGCGCTCCAAGCCCATGGGGTGGAAATCGAAGTAGGGGAGGCTGGCGAGCCAGGCCCCGGACGGAGGCAGGAGGAGTTCGGCTGGTCCTGGTGACGGCTCGCCCAAGCGTCGAACCAATGCGGCATAGGCGCCGTGGGCCTCGCCGGCGGTGACCTTCTGCTCGGTCACGGCAGGAACCAGGGACGGCAGCAGCTGTCCGGTCCGCGTCATACGCAGACCTGGGAAGTGCCGCTGTAGTTCTCGGACGAGGGAATGGTGGGCGACGAGCGGGGTCGGATCGTCAGCCAGCCCGGCCAGGGCCGGGGCGGCTTCGATAGCGAGCCGCGCGCCGGGCCCCCAGGCCTGGACGTGGACGGCGGTGTCGGTCGTGGCGGTCCACAGGCGCAGCGTGGCCGGGCCGGCCGCAGTTCGGCGGGCAAGCCACACGCCGTCGCGGTCGAAGTGGATCGTCGGATCGGCGTGGCCGTGCCGGAGCGGCGCCAGCGTCAACCGCAGATCGATGGGCTCCGGGGCAGGGAAGTGGCCCTCGAGCGGTGGCTCCAGCGGGTCCCAGCCGAGCCGCACCACGGGCGCGGCCCCGAGGGCCGGCGGCGACCCGCCGGGTGGCGGCCCCAGCCGCACCTCGGGCGCAGCCTCGAGGGCCGGCGGCGCGGTCTCGTCGGGCCCAGCCTCGGGCGCCGCCGCCCCGTCCGGCGTCACTGGAACAGATCGAACTCGCGCGGCATCAGCGAGTCGGCGATGCGGCCCTCGCCCCGAGTGGGATGGGCGCCGCGCACGATGGCCGCGGGCCGTCGCGTCGTTTTGCCCAGGGCCAGCTCTGCGGCCGTGGCTATCTCGTCGGCCGTGGCCCGCACGGTGCTGCGCATAATCCGGCCGTCGGCATCCGGCTCGCCCCGCATGTCGTCGAGGGGCAGCATGCCGCTGACTCCAATTGCCACGTCCGTAATGCCCCACCGCCATGGCCGGCCGAAGCTGTCCGAGACGATCACGGGCACGTCAACGCCGAGGGCCGCCCGCACCGCGGCACGGATCCGGTCCGCGGACGCGTCCGAATCGGCGGGCAGGAGGGTGACCATCGTGCCGCTGCCCGGGCCGATATTCGACGCGTCAACACCCCCGTTGGCGCACACGAAGCCCTGGCGCGTCTCTGTTATGAGCACGCCGTGGGCCATCCGCACCACGCGCCGCGCTTCGCGCAGGACGACCTCGAGCTGGCGGGGGTCGCGGTCCCAACGCTCGGCAAAGGCCACTGCCTCGGGCCGCGGTTCTATCGTAGTGAGGTCGACCATGGCGCCTTCCGCCTTCGAAACGATCTTCTGGGTGACCACAAGGACGTCGTCCTCGCGCAGGGGCAGGGCGTCCGGCGTCGATCGCAGGGCCTCAATCAGGAGCGCTGCCAGATCGTCCCCCGGCCGGATCTCGGGCACGCCGTCGAGGGCGATGACCGACAGCCGACCCTCCGGTAGCTGCTCGCGCCCGGGGCTTCGACCGGCGGCGACGGCGCTCATCGACCGGCCTCGGCTGGATTCACCTACCAGCCTCGTGGTCCAGGCCGCGCCTATCGGCCTCGAGCAAATCCTCGGGCGTGTCGAGGTCGAACGCGAGCGGGCCATCCAGCTCGATGTAGGAGGCCCCGGCCGCCCTGGCGGCCGCCCCGTGCGCGGCCCGACTTCCCTCGCCGAAACAGAATGGAATGGCGTCGGGCGGGGCGACCAGCAGGGCGTTCGTTCCCGTTCCGTGGTGGTCGGGTACGAGTGCCACAACCGGCCGGTCCGGGGCGCTGCGCCGGGCCACCTCGGCTGCCTCCGCCAGCTGGTCAATCGCCGAGGCGGCCACGCTCGGTAAGTCCGCCGGCAGGACCACGATTGCCGTCGCTTCCGGATCTGCCGCGGCCCGAGCCTCGTCGAGACTCTCGTTGAGTCCGTCACGTTCCTGCAGGAGAGATGCGGCGCCCATCGCCCTGGCCTGCCGGAGCAGGTCCGCGTCCTGCGACACGACAACGACGCCCGCCAGCCGAGTGGCTGCCAGGGCCTGCTCCACGGTCCGGCGTAGGAGGGCCAGGACCAGGTCGGCGCGCTCCTCTGCGTCGAGAGGCTCGCCCAGGCGAGACTTGGCACCACTCAGGGAGCGCACAGGAACGACCGCCACGATCCGCTCGAGGCTGGGCCGGGTCACGGCCGAACCCCGCTGCTGGATCGAGCAGCCCAGGCGGCCGCGGCCGACACCATCTCGCGGGCGAGGGCCGCATGGGAAGCGGCGTCGTTCATGATCGTGTCGGTCACCACAACTTCCAAGCCAAGGGCGCGGATGGCGCCGCCGAGTGCTTCGTCCGCACGGTCGATCACGAAGACGTCCAGCAGGCCCGCTGCCGCGTAGCGTCGGGCCACGCCCAGGGCGCTCGGTTCGTCGCCGAGGGCGGCGAGCATTCGGTCCGCCGGGCCACGCAACGCCTTGCCGCCGACGATGCCCGAAACGCCGATCGCCGGAACGCCACGGCCGCGCGCCGCGGCGATCTCAGCGAGCAGACCCGGCACGGCCAGGATCGGCCCGATCGAGACGATCGGGTTGGACGGCGCGACCACGATCGCCTCGGCTGACCGGAGGGCTTCGCGACCCTCGGGCGCCACCGTGGCACCAGCGATGCCTTCGTATCGGACCTCGCGGACCTCGGGCTCCTGGCGCAGTCGGACGAAGTAGTCCTGGAAGTCGAGCCAGCCGGCGTCGGTTCGGACGCGGGTTCGAACGGTCGCGTCGGTCATGGGCAGGATTCGAGTTCGAACGCCCAGCCGTGCGGCCAGCTCGAGGGCGACCTCCGTTGGTCGGGCCCCGGCGCGCAATCGTTCGGTTCTGAAGATGTGGGTAGCGATGTCGCGATCGCCCAGTCGGAACCACGTCTCCTCGCCGAGCTGGGCAAGCCGCGTCGCAACCTCGAACGTCTCGTCGGCGATGCCCCAGCCCTGGGCCGGATCTGCCATTCCGGCGAGGGTGTAGAGCACGGTGTCATGGTCCGGGCACACGGTCAGGCCGTGGCGCTCCAGGTCGTCGCCGGTATTGACGATGACCGTCAACTCGCCGGGCGCGACTATCTGCTGGAGTCCGTCGGCGAGTTTCGCTCCCCCGACTCCTCCGGCCAGACAGACGACGCGCATCAGGTCCTCCGATCGGCAGACGTATCGACCGCCAAAGGGTAGCGCCCGAGGGGCCAACCCGCGCTGGTCCGCTGACGGCTACGTCGTCGCCGACCTGCCGCTACGCGGTGAGCGATCTGACCGCTACGCCGTCAATTTTGGCAGAACCTCGCGGCCGAAGACATCGATCCACTCCGCCTGGTTGCGGCCGACGTTGTGCAGATAGATCTGGTCGAAACCCAGGTTTAGGAACTTCTGGAGTTCTCGGCGATGGACTTCCGGGTCGGCCGACATGAGCATTCGACCCTTGAAGTCTTCCGGCCGGACCAGCGCTGCCATCTGCTCGAAGTCGCGCGGTGAGCGGATGTCCTGCTTGGGGAACTTCATGCCGCCGGTCGGCCAGTCGGAGACCGCGTTCGCGACCGCCTGCTCGTCGGTTTCGGCCCAGGAGAGGTGGAGCTGCAGGGTCTTCGGCATCTTGCTTGGGTCCTTGCCGGCCTCACGCGCGCCCTCTTCGAACTTGCCGAAG
This sequence comes from Chloroflexota bacterium, assembly GCA_025358525.1. Classification (GTDB taxonomy): domain Bacteria; phylum Chloroflexota; class Limnocylindria; order Limnocylindrales; family CSP1-4; genus Fen-1039. The sequence goes on from JANYJI010000155.1 coordinate 6,559, forward strand.
ACCATCTCGATCTTCTCCTCCGGCGCGCCTACGGTTATCAGACCGTCGGCGAACTGCCCGGTCCGCTTGGCCGTGACCGGTCCGGCCGTGGCGATGTAGATCGGCGGGGCCTTCTCAGGTAACGTCCAGAGGCGGCACGTCTCCATCTTGAAGAAACGGCCGTCGTGCTTGACCTCGCGACCGCTGAAGAGTTTGGTGATGATCTCGATGGCCTCGAACATGCGGTTGATC
>JANYJI010000110.1 GCA_025358525.1 Chloroflexota bacterium
ACCGGACTCGGCCAGGTATCGCTCCACTTGTTCGTCGACGGCAAGGCCAAGCTCGCGCAACCGTTCCACGATGCGCTTGAAACGGCTCATGCGATATCCACGCTGACGCTCCAGGGCAGCTTCGAAGGCATCGTCGTCGACGTCAACGCCCAGGCCAAGGATGTGCAGTTCCCCTTCCCACAGATCGCCCATGCCCGTGGCGACGCTATTGATCTCCACCCCGGCCAGCAGGTCCAGCGGGAGCGAGGGCGAGCCCGGTGCGCAGAGTTCCCGCACGCCGGCGAGAGTGTCATGGTCCGTCAGGGCAAGGACCTTCACGCCGGCCGCGGCCGCCTGAGCGACCAGGTCGGCCGGCTCCAGGACTCCGTCAGATCGGCAGCTGTGGGTATGCATGTCGACGCGGGACGGATGCGGTGGCACAACCGGTGAACCCGCCCGGGCACGGTAGGAGGGGCCGCGGGAGCGGAAGACAGCCGTATCGCCACCCGCCGGGTCGTCGCCCACGCTAGACCTCGAAGACTCGCACGACACGCTCGACGGTGATGGCCCGGCCGCTGGCGGCATCCACGTCGATCAAACAGGAGTTGAAGACGACCGGCCCCGTGCCAACCTCGAAGCGGGTCGGGAGGCCGTTGATGAAGCGCGGCACGACCGTGGCCGGGTCGAAGCCGATGACGCTGTGGATCGGCCCAACCATGCCCAGATCGGACTGGTAGGCCGTGCCCTTGGGCATGATCCGCTCGTCGGCCGTCGGGACGTGGGTGTGCGTGCCCACGACCGCGCTGACTCGACCGTCGAGGTAGATGCCGAAGGCGTTCTTCTCGCTCGTCAGCTCGCAGTGGAAGTCGACGATACGAACCGCTGGCAGCGGCTCGGAGGCCTGGTCGATGAGCCGGTCGAATTCGGTGAACGGGTTCTCGATCGGGATCATGTACGTCCGGCCCTGGAAGTTGAGGACCGCCACCTCGGTGCCGTCCTCGGCGTGAAAGACGCCCCAGCCCTTCCCGGGTACGCCGTCCGTGCCGTAGTTGAGCGGCCGCAGGATGCGTTCCTCGTGCTCGATGATCTGGTACATCTCGCGCTTGTCCCAGATGTGGTTGCCCGATGTAATCACGTCCACGCCAGCCTTGAACATCGCCTCGGCTGTGGAGGCCGTCAGGCCCATGCCACCGGCCACGTTCTCGCCGTTGGCCGTCACGAAGTCGATCCCGAGTTCATGACGTAGGCCCGGCAGCAGAGCCTCGACTGCAAGCCGGCCGGGCTTTCCGATGAGGTCGCTGATCATGAGGATGCGGCAGACGCGCCGACCGCCGTTGTCAGGCCGAGGTGAACCGCCAGTTACTCCCACGGCGGGCTACTTGGCGTAGTCGACGGCCCGCGTTTCGCGGATGACCGTGACCTTGATTTGGCCAGGGTACGTTAGGCTGGCCTCGATCTTCTTGGCGACATCTCGGGCCATGCGGGTGGCGCTAAGGTCGTCGATCTGCTCGGGTCGAACCAGGACTCGAACTTCCCGTCCTGCCTGTACGGCGAAGCACTTCTCGACGCCTTCAAAGCCCTCGGCGATGGCCTGGAGTTCTTCGAGACGGCGGATGTAGGTCTCGACCGATTCTCCCCGGGCGCCGGGCCGAGACGCGCTAATGGCATCTGCGACCTGGACGATGGGTGCCTCCTGGCTCTCGTACTCGACTTCCTGGTGGTGGGCGGCGATCGCATTCACGACCTTGGCCGACAGGTTGTTGCGTTGGGCGATCTGGGCGCCGATCTGGGCGTGCGGACCCTCTGTTTCATGATCTATGGCTTTGCCCAGGTCGTGGAGCAGGCCGCCCAATTTGGCCGCCTGAACGTCGACGCCGAGCTCGGCCGCAATGATCGCCGCCAGCCGGCTCGTCTCGATTGAGTGGACGAGGACATTCTGGCCGTAGCTGGTGCGGTACTTGAGCCGGCCCAGCAGCTTGACGATCTCGGGCGGCAGGGGCGGAATGCCGGCGTCGTAGACCGCCTGCTCGCCGGCCTGGCGCATGATGATATCGACCTCGGCTCGGGCCTTGGCCACGACCTCCTCGATACGGCCGGGGTGGATTCGCCCGTCCTGCATGAGTTTTGTTAGGGCCAGGCGAGCGATCTCGCGCCGGACCGGGTCGAAGGCGCTGATCACGACCGTTTCTGGAGTGTCGTCGATGATCAGGTCGACGCCCGTGGCCTGTTCGAGGGCTCGAATATTGCGTCCCTCGCGGCCGATGATGCGGCCCTTCATCTCGTCGTTGGGGAGATGCACGGTGGAGACCGTGTGCTCTGCGGTGTGATCGGCGGCGATGCGCTGCATCGAGGTCAGCACGATCTCTCGAGCCCGCTCCTCGGCCTCTTCGCGGGCCTGACGCTCGATCGCCTTGGTCAGGCGGACGGCGTCGCGGTCCGCCTCCTCGCGAACGGCTTCGAGGAGCTGGGCCTTCGCTTCGGCCGCGGACATGCCGCTCACGCGCTCCAGGGCGGCCACATGGTCCTGTTGTGCGCGGGCGAGTTCCTGGCGGCTGGTTTCGAACTCACGCTCCCGATCCAGAAGCTTTCGGTCGCGCTGCTCGAGCATGTCGGACCGCATATCCAGCTGCTCGTCGCGGGACAGGAGCCGCGTTTCGAGAAGGCTCAGTTCACCGCGCTTAGCCCGGGCTTCGTCTTCTGCCTCTTGCAGGAGGCGCATCTTGTCGTCCTTGGCGACGAGAATCAGCTCCTTCTGCTGGGTCCGCGCCTCGGCGACGATACGAGCAGCCTTCTCCTGCGCACTCAGAATGGCCGAGTTGGCGAACTGGCCGCGGGCCAGGAAGCCAACGATCGCGCCCACGATAAGGGCGGCCACAGCGACGGCGGCCACAAGGGCGAATTCCATATGAATTTCCTTCCCACCCGGTCGATGAGTGACCGGAGGTACATGCATCGGAGTTGAGGCGGCCCCGAACCCAGCCAGCGCCCGCTTCTGGAGCACGGCCGAGTGAATGCCGCGTTGTCAATGATTCGGACTGGCGTCATCGCTCGAACGTAGGAAGGCGACGACGTTGTTCGTTTCGACTCGTAGTCTACGGTGCGCGCCGAAACAGGTCACGCGAGCCGTGCATTCGAGCGCAGCCGTTCCCGCCCTTGAGCCCGCGAGCAGGTTTCGCGGCCTCTGTCCGGCCGGGGCATCTACTCAAATGGCTGCTGGCCGCCTGAATCCTCCGCGTCCGTCTGCACGGCCGTGACCCGGGCACTCACGTCCCGACAGACCTCCGGGTCGAACCCGTTGCGGGCCAGCAGGGCGTAGGCGCGCTGGCGGCGAGTTCGCAAATCGGCCACGCGCGAGAGTGCGGAGCGGCTCTTCTGCAGCAGCCGCTCGGCGGCACGTTCGTCAGGGCTGCGGGCCTCGGGGCCGACATCGCCCGTGCCGAATTCCGTTGCCTCAGGCGTATCGCGCCGGCCGCCCAGCACCCCTTCGATCGTCTCGCGGTCGATCCCCTTGAGGACCAGCTCGCGGCGCAGCGCCCCGCTGCCGCGCGGCCTGGTACGGTCCCGCGACTCCACCCACGCCTGGGCATACGCCCGATCGTCGAGCAAGCCCAGTTCCACGAGACGAGCGATAGCCTGCTCGAACAACGATTCTGGGAATCGGGCGGCGCGGAGGTGTCGCCGGACCTCGTCGACTGAACGTGACCGCAATTCGAGATAGCGGGCAGCCGCCTTCAGGACGACGCCGGCGTCGTCCTCAGCAGCGTGGCGCTCGAGGCGGGCTTTGCGCGCCTGGAGCCGTTCGGCACTGGTGTATCGGGGCATGGCCGATTACTCGGCCTCACCGATCCCTTCGACCGGGAGAGAAACTTCGGCGATCTTGCCCCGGATCAGCTTGTCCACCTCAGCCGCGATCTCCGGATTGCTCCTGAGGAACTCCTTAGCGGCTTCGCGCCCCTGTCCGAGGCGGGTCTCGCCGAAGGTAAACCAAGCACCCGTCTTGGTAACGATGCTCATGGCTACGCCTACGTCGAGCAGGCCTCCCTCACGCGAGATTCCGGTGCCGAACATGATGTCGAACTCGGCCATTCGGAAGGGCGCCGCGACCTTATTCTTCACGACCTTGACCTTGACCCGGTTGCCGACCGATTCGGTGCCCACCTTGATCGTCTCGACGCGCCGGATATCCAGCCTGACGCTGGCGTAGAACTTGAGCGCGCGACCGCCGGGTGTGACTTCGGGATTGCCGAACATGACCCCGATCTTCTCGCGCAGCTGGTTGGTAAAGACGAGCGCCGTGTTCGACCGATTGACGGCCCCGGCAAGCTTTCGAAGAGCCTGGCTCATGAGACGGGCCTGGAGGCCCACGAACGAGTCGCCGATCTCGCCCTCGATCTCGGCCTTGGGCAGGAGAGCGGCCACGGAGTCGACGACGACGCAGTCCACGCCGCCAGAGCGGATAAGGGTTTCGGTGATCTGCAGTGCGTCCTCACCCGTATCCGGCTGGCTTACCAGCAATTCGTCGACGTTTACGCCGCACGAACGGGCATAGCCGGGGTCGAGGGCGTGCTCGACGTCGATAAAGGCCACGACGCCGCCCTTGCGCTGCCCTTCCGCCAGAATGTGTTGACATAGCGTGGTCTTGCCCGACGACTCGGGGCCGAAGATCTCTGTGATCCGGCCGCGCGGAATCCCGCCTACGCCAAGGGCGAGGTCAAGGGCGATCGATCCGGTCGGAATGACGTCGACAGCCTGGCGCTCGGACGAACCGAGACGCATGATCGAGCCACGCCCGAACTGCTTCTCGATGGCCAGAATGGCCGCCTCCACAGCCTTGCTGCGGTCGTTTCCGGCGCTCGCTGCGCCTCGGGGCTCAGCCCCTCGCTCGATCATCGCCACCTTGCTCCTCGCTCCAGTCCTCGATCGTCTCGACGCCGATCGTCAAAGACGGTGACCGTCATGCACGGTTTGGGATTAGCGGAACGGGTCGCCAGATGGCGTCCGCCCGCGTTTCAGCTCTCAGATTCTTCGGTCCGCGGTTTTCGCTTGGGCTTCCAGACCTCGACGTTTGTCGGCGGTTCCAACATGGGCTGGAGCTTGGTCTTTGCGGGCCCTTCCTTAGGTTTCTTCTTCGTTTCGCGACGGGGGGGATTGCGACTTGCCATGTGGTGCGCCTCCGCGTGCTACAGACTACGTTTGGGGCCTTCATTCTGGCTGCACTGCCGATGCACGCGACCTTGACGGCAGCGCGCGTGCACGAAGCTCGGGCATGCGTTCCAGGAACGTTCCTGAACTCAGTGCGGAGCGGATTTCGGCCATGAAGTCTAGGATGAAGGTCAGGTTGTGACAAGTCGCGAGGCGGTACGCCAACAGCTCTTCGGCGCGGAAAAGATGGGCCAGGTAGGCCCGCGAGAAGTTGCGACAGAGCGGGCAGCGACAGCCTTCCTGAACCGGCCGCGGATCGTCCGCGAACTGGGCGTTGCGCAGGTTTAGCCGACCGCCAGGAATCCACAGTTGGCCGTTTCGGGCGACGCGGGCCGGCAGAACACAATCGAACATGTCGATACCGCGGTGGACGGCCTCGAGCAGATCGGCCGGTGAGCCAAGGCCCATGAGATACCTCGGCCGCGGATCCGACTCCAGCTGGCCGACGACCACCTCGAGCATCGCCTCGCGCTGGGAGGGTGTCTCGTCACCGGCGAGGCCGCCGATGCAGATGCCATCGAACGGCAGATCGGCAATGACGCGCGTCGACTCCGCCCGAAGGTCCGCATCTAGGCCGCCCTGGATGATGCCGAAGAGCGCCTGGTCCGGACGCGTATGGGCGGCCACGCAGCGTTCCGCCCAGCGGTGGGTCCTCGCAGCGGCCTCGGCGACGGCCTGGGGGCTCGACGAGGCCGGGGGCACGGGCTGATCGAAGGCCACGGCAACATCGGCGCCGAGCGCCTCCTGGACGGCGATCGACAGCTCGGGCGTGAAGCGGTGGTAGGAGCCGTCGAGATGACTCTGGAAGGTGACGCCGTCGTCGTCGATCTTGCGCAGATCACCCAAGGAGACGACCTGGAAGCCGCCCGAGTCCGTCAGGATTGGCCGATCCCAGGCCATGAATTTGTGCAAGCCGCCCAGGGCGGCGATCCGTTCGTGGCCGGGCCGCAAATAGAGGTGGTACGTGTTCGAGAGGATGATGGTGGCGCCGACGCCCCGGAGGTCGTCCGGATCGAGCGCCTTCACCGTGGCGTTGGTGCCAACCGGCATGAACTGAGGCGTCTCGACGACGCCGTGGGGCAGCGTCAATCGCCCGAGTCGGGCTTGAGTGGAGCCGTCAGCTGGCGGCGGCACCAGTACCTCAAACTGGGCTGGCGAGAGACGGCCCTCGCCAGCGCTCTCAGGGGGGATCGACATCACAGGGCGCGAGCGTCCGTATCCGTGTCCGTGGCTGCGTCCGTGGCCCTGACAGTTCCGTCCCACAGCGCCGCCTGGTCGCCGTCCGACCGTCGCGGCGGGGGCACATCGTAGCCGAGCCGCGCCAGATGCCGTCGGGCTCCGTCAGTGGCTATGCGGCCCTGCGGCGTTCGATCAAGGAAGCCCAGGCGCAGCAGGAATGGCTCGTAGACGTCCTCGACCGTCTCGGGCTCCTCGGCCAACACCGCGGCGAGGGCCTGGACCCCGACCGGGCCGCTGCCGAACTTCTGAACGATGGCCGCCAGAAGCTTGCGATCCGTACCGTCGAGGCCTTCGTCGTCGATCTCGAGTGCAGCCAGGGCCCTGTCCGCAGTGGCAGCGTCCACGGTTCCGTCGCCGTTGATCTGGGCGAAGTCCCGGACGCGGCGCAGGAGGCGGTTCACCACGCGTGGCGTGCCCCTTCCGCGCCGGGCGATGGCTGTGGCCCCGTCCTGGTGGAGGTCCACGTTCAGCAGGCGCGCCGACCGCTCAACGATGGCGGTGAGGTCCGGAATGTCGTAGAAGTCCAGCCGATACGTGGCCCCAAAGCGGTCTCGCAGCGGGCTCGAGATACGGCCGGCCCGAGTGGTGGCGCCGACGATGGTGAAGGGCTTGAGGGTAAGCCGCAGGCTCCGCGCCGACGGGCCCTTGCCGATCATCACGTCCAGGGCGTAGTCCTCCATCGCCGGGTAGAGGATCTCCTCCACCGCGCGGTTCAGACGGTGGATTTCGTCGATGAAGAGGACATCCCGTTCGTCCAGCGAGGTCAGGATGGCGGCCAGGTCACCTGCCCGCTCGATCGCCGGACCGCTGGCGTAGCGGATATTGGCGCCCAGCTCGCGAGCGATGATCGTGGCCAGGGTAGTCTTGCCCAGGCCTGGCGGGCCGTGTAGCAGGACGTGATCCGCTGCGTCACCTCTCTGTCGAGCGGCACCGAGCAGAATCGAGAGATTGGCCTTCAGTTCGCGCTGGCCGATGTACTCGTTGAGGGTATGCGGCCGCAGCGAGCGGTCGACAACGACCTCCGCTTCGTCCTCGACGACTTGCGTCAGGATCCTCGAAATGTCAGTCACGGGCGCGCTCGCTCATGGCCAAAGTGTATCAGACCGAACGCGTGTTCTACATTCGTTCGGGCGACCCGGAGACCACGTGCGGGCCGGGTTGGGTCGCACTGGCCGGGCCAGACCGATCACTCTGTTTCCTACCCCCTCAGCAGAGTCCGCAGGGCAGCCTTAACCCGATCCTCCAGATGCGGACCGACACTCAGGTCTGTCAGCGCGTCGCGCGAGGCCTGGCGTGCCTCTGCGGCCGAGTAGCCCAGGGCCAGCAGCGCGGCCACGACTTCCGACTCCCCTACCGGCCCGCCGCCGCTGGCAGCACCTACCGACACCCCAGCCGTAGCCACCTTCTCCTTGAGTTCCAGAACGACGCGCGCTGCCAGCTTCTTGCCGACGCCCGGCACCGCGGTCAGCAGAGCCAGATCGTCCGAAAGGATCGCGAGCTGGAGGTCACCGATCGGTCGGGAGCCAACGATCCCCAGTGCGACCTTCGGGCCGACGCCTGTAACGGTCAGAAGAAGTCCGAAGAAGCCGAGCTCCTCCGGGTTGCGGAAGCCGTACAGCGCCTGGAGATCCTCCCGGATCACGTGGTGGGTGAAGAGCTTGAGACGCCCACCGACAGGCGTCGAAGCGAGCACCGCAGGAGCCGCAAAGACGCGATAGCCCACGCCTGCCACTTCCAGGATCAGCGAATCGCCGAACACGGCGCTGACGATGCCGTCGAGCGAGGCGATCACCGCCGATACACCGAAGCCACCCTCACGCCGGGCCCCCTACGAAGCCGTCTTGCGCTTGGGGGCGTGCGAGACCTGCGCCTCGGGACCGATGCCCAGCCGCTCCCGGCGGAGAGCGTCCCGAACGGCCTTCTCATATGGGGTGGGGCCGCTGGGCGGGGGCTTGATTGCGGATCGATCAAGTGGACCGGTGGGGATGCGGCTGATCGAGCGCTCGCGGTTGGCGACGCAGATGGCGATGGCCAGGGCATCCGCTGCGTCGTCCGGTTCAGGCAACTCCGGCATTCCAAGGATCGCCTGGACCATGCGCTGCACTTGATCCTTTGAGGAGGACCCGTATCCCGCAGTCGCGACCTTCACTTCGTTGGGGGTCGCCTCTCGGATTTCGAGCTTGTGCAGAGCCGCCGCCAGGAGGATGACGCCGCGGGCCTGACCTACGGCGAAGGCCGTCTGGACGTTCTTGGTGAAGAACAGCCGCTCGACGCCCATGAGCGCTGGGGCATGCAGTTCGATCAGGTCCGTCAGGGCCAGGTAGATTGACTCGAGGCGCTCAGGCAGCGGCAGATCGGATGGAGTCTTGATGACGCCGTAGTCGATCGCCCGAAGACGTGGCCCCGTCCGTTCAACGAGTCCGTAGCCGAGCATTGCAACTCCAGGGTCGATACCCAGGATGATCATGAGTGAACCTCAGCTGCGCCGAGGTTCACTTTAACGAGATCCGCTGCGCGAATCTCGCTCATGCACCTACCTCGGCCAGAAGCTCCTCGGGGATCTCGAAGTTGAACGTAACGCGCTGGACATCATCCTGATCTTCGAGCATTTCGACGAGGCGGAGAGCCTGCCGCGCCTTGGTGGTGTCCAGTTCGAGCGTGTTCTTGGCG
>JANYJI010000235.1 GCA_025358525.1 Chloroflexota bacterium
CACCTGCACGTTGAACCACCGCGCCTTTGAGGCCGGTGGCTTTTTTGTCGGCTCGGGCCGCCGAGCCACGGGCCGCCCCGTCGCGTGAAGAAGCCGCCGTTTCCACGGTCCAGTGCCGTCGTCGACCCCAGAGTCGGTGACTACGGGCCGGCCCTGCTGGCCCTAGAAGATGGCCGGCTCTTCCCGGGCATCGCCTTTGGTTCGCAGCGCAGCGGCCAGGGCGATCTCGTCGTGAACACCAGTCAGACCGGCTACCAGGAGATAGCGACCGATCCCAGCTACGCCGGCCAGCTCGTGGTCATGACCTACCCACTCATCGGCAACTACGGCCGCGTTCGCGCCGACGACCAATCAGAGCGCCCCTGGCTGCGCGGCTTGATCGTGGCCAATGCCACGGCCGCGGTACTCGATGACGCCCGTCAGCTCGCGACGATGCTGCGCGAGGCCGATATCCCGGCCATCGCCGGCGTCGACACGCGCGGCCTGGCCCGGCACCTCCGATCTAGCGGCTGCCTGCGGGCGGTATTGACCGCACCCGGCCAGACCGACCCAGAAGAAGCCCGCGCGCTCGCGCGGGGCGTGCCTCGCTGGGAGGACCAGGATTTCGTGGCTCATGTTTCGCCGGCGGTCGCGCGAGATGTCGGCGATCCATCCGAGGGTGGGCCGTTGGTGGTCATCCTCGACTTCGGCCTCAAGACGAACATCGTGGATAGCCTTCGCCGGCGCGGTGCCCGGGTGCGGATCCTGCCCCACACGGCTACTGCCGCGGAAGTCCTGGCGCCCGATGTGGATGGCGTTGTCTTCTCGCCAGGTCCAGGCGATCCGGCCCGACTGGACGGACCGGTGGCGCTGGCGCGCGCGGTGATCGAGGACGGGCGGCCGCTGCTGGGCATCTGCCTGGGCCACCAGATCATCGGTCGGGCAGCCGGCGCGGGGACGCGGCGTCTGCCGTTTGGCCACCACGCCGCGAACCACCCGGTCCAGGACCTGGAGACGGGCCTGGTCCAGGTGACGGCGCAGAACCACGAGGTTACGGTCATCGGCGAGACGCTGCCTGCGGCGAGCGGCTTCGTGGTCAGCCAGATCGACCTGAATGACGGCTCCGTCGAGGGGCTGCGCCACACGGTGAAGCCGATAGAGACGGTCCAGTACCACCCCGAGGGCGGCCCCGGTCCGCTCGACGCGCTGGCGGTCTTCGACCGATTCGTGAAGGCCGCGAGCAAGCGCCACGGCGGAGCTCAGCCCGAACCGGCGGTTGGCAAAGTCGAGCTGCTCCTCAGTCGTCCCAGCTGAACCGGACACTCTGCCGGATACCGGGCAGCGGCATGGACGCAGCCTCCGACTCGACCGCCTCGAGCTCCGCGCGCGAGAGCCGGCGCCATGACTCGATTGTGATGTCGGTCTGCGCCCGTCTCCACGTTCCGACTATCTCCCCCTCGAGGAGGACGGCGCCAGGCTAGACTCGAGGGGTCCAGAGCTTGCTACGGTGGTCTGAGTCGGGGACCAGTAGTTCCCGATCGGCCCCTTGCAAAAGGAAATACGCGTCTCCGCTCGGGAGAAGCCGCGCGGCCGCCGCGTGTCCGCCGGGGGCGCGGAACGTCGGCTCGTCGCTGGTCAGGATCGACGCATCGCCCACGGGAGTCCGAACCGGTGTCGGCGATGCGCCGAGCGCGTCGAACGCGGCATGGCCAGCCGTTCGCGGCCTGATCCCGGCCCACTGAGCGAATGACGCGGGCGTTGCCGGCCCGAAGATGTGCAGGTAGCGGCGGGCGAGCTCGAGGCGCGCGTCGCGAGGCTCGACGTCCGGCGGTGGCACGTTCCAGACGGTGGGCTGGCGGGCCCCGTCCACCGGATCAGCACCGTGCCGGTCGATGCCGCGTACCTGAGGCTGTTCGGGTGCACGCCGAGCCCGTGACCGGCCTCGCTGTAGCTCATCCTGCGGCCGTCCAGGAAGGCGTGTAGCCGGCCGGCGAGATCGTCGGCCCTGCGTCCCTGCTCGCCGCCATCGGGCAGCCGCCCAAGCGAAAAGACCGCCAGATCAAGCGCAGCGACGACGTAGGCGCTATGCCGCGGCCCCCACAGCTGGACGAGCGACAGGTCCTCCCATGCGTCCGGCCCGGTCCCGTGGACGCGAGCATGGATCGAGAGGACTGCCGCCCGCGGCATGCTGTCCTGCAGGCCCGCCCAGGCTGCGCGCCTGAGAGATGCGGGGCCCGGTTGCAGCCGTTCGTCGAGCGCACCGACGGACCGTCGGTACCTCAGAATCTGCTCGCGCGTCAGTTCGAGCGTAGCCATCGGCACGTCAGGCCTTCCTCTGAACTGAAATACGGGGCGACCGGTAGCCCCGGTGATCATGCAACGCCGCGGCTTGTCGTCGCCCCGGTCACGATCCGCGTCCGTGTCGACGAGCGCCAGTCCCGCTAGCGACGCAATCAAGACCAGGCAAGTGCCTGACCCAGTGACACAATATGCGGTCCATGCCTGATCTCAAACTCATCCAACCTAGGCTTCCTTTGAGCCGAGTCGACCTCACCACCCATACGGGAGGACTTCCGCTCTCGTTGGTTGCGACGATGGAGTCCGAAGGGGGCCTGTGGTGGGCCAGCGATGCATACACGTCCGCCGACGAGGTCGTTGAGACGGCCCGACGCGTCAAGGCCGCCGCTCTGCGCCTCGATTTTCGTGATCTGAGGCTACTTGACCGGCTGCCCGGTATCCGTTACCTGCATGTTCGCTCGGACGGTCGCCCAGACTTGAGTCCGATTGCAGCCTTGACCGGGCTAAGGGCGCTCATCCTTGAAACCAGCGCCTTGCGCGGCGATCTCGATCCGGTCGTGTTTCCCGACTTGCGGTGGCTTCGGCTCGGCCTCGGTGGCAAGGGCGGGGCAGCCGTGTTGCCGGCAATCCAGCGCGGGCATGAGGGGCTTGAATGGCTGGACGTGGATGAGACCAAGGCGCGCTCGGCAACCGACGTTTGCGCCGGCTTTCCCAACCTGCGCGTGCTGCGCATCGGACACGCCGATCACCTGCGCGAACTGGGCAACCTGGCCGCGGCGGTGCCGAAGCTCGAGAAGCTTGCGCTGCCTTTCACGCAGATCCGGACGCTCGACGGCATATTTGCACTTGAGCGGTTGGAGACGATGGAAATTCGAGGCGGCCGGGTCCGGGATCTCGCCCCGTTGCGTTGGTTGCATTGCCTTCGCTACGCACGACTGGAGCTGGTTGACCTGGACTCGATCGAGCCGCTACGCGATCATCCGGCGCTCCGAATGGTGGCGTTTGCAGAGCAACAAGCCCCCGACAATTCCGTTCTCGCCTCGATTCGAGGCCTCAAGGCAGTCTGGAGCGGAAATGGATTCATAAGACCGATTTCATGGCCGGAACTGGGTGAAATCTCCGCCGACGATCCGCTCCGCGTTGAGTGGGCCCGCGCCATGGCCGAGTGAATTGAATCTCCAGTCCGAACTGAGCCCAGGCCGATGGCTTCATCCATACCTGCCCCGCCTATCGTGCTAACCTAGGCTAACCTTTGCGGCCGGTCCTGTGAGGCCGGCGTACCGGTCCAGAGAGGCCGGGGAGGAGATGCGTGACGCCCTGCAACCTGGACCACCGCGCCCCTGAGGCCGGTGGCTTTTTTGTATGACCGAGCGGCAGGTGGCGCCGGGCACGGGCAGTTCCGGAGGAACTGCCAAAGTCAACGCCGTAGGTGTTGACTCGTCGTACCCCGTGCCCGCCAACCCCGCCCCGAGAGCCGTGCGAATCAAGCCCAAGAGCGCGCTGATAATCGGGTCCGGGCCGGTCGTCATCGGTCAGGCGGCCGAGTTCGACTACGCCGGCACGCAGGCCTGCCGAGCTCTCCGCGCGGAGGGCGTTCGGACGATCCTCGTCAACTCCAACCCGGCCACGATCATGACCGACGCCGAGGTGGCCGACGCCGTCTACCTCGAGCCGCTGACCGTTGAGGCCATTGAGCAGGTCATCGCCAAGGAGCGGCCGGAGGGGCTGCTCGCCGGGCTCGGCGGC
>JANYJI010000073.1 GCA_025358525.1 Chloroflexota bacterium
TGCATGAGGTGCACATCAGACCGTTCAGACGGCTCCGCCTGCAGGCGACGTGCGTCCAGTGCACAGAAACGACACCACCAGCGAGACCGCGAGTCCGAACCGAGGTGTAGGAGAACCCGGCGGGCGCTGGGCCGCCACGTCGGCCGAGTCAAGGCCACGCGAACCGGCCCACCGGCGAGGGCAGCCGCAGGTCGCGCTGGCTCCGGCCGCTACGTCGGCCGAGTCAAGGCCACGCGAACCGGCCCACCGGCGAGGGCAGCCGCAGGCCGCGCAGGCTCCGGCCGCAGATCGGTGAGGACGGAAACTATGGTAGCGACCTCTACTCGGCACTTGACCGCGAGGACCTGCCCAACGCTGCCGTGATGGCGTCGCTCGGCTGCGGCAATCCCATCGCCGTTGCCGACCTGCGTAAGGGCGAACGCGTCCTGGACCTGGGCTCGGGCGGCGGGCTAGACGTCCTGCTGTCCGCCAAACGCGTCGGGCTGACGGGCCGGGCTTTTGGCCTGGACATGACGGACGAGATGCTGGCATTGGCCCAGCGCAACGCAGCCACGGCCGGTGCCACCAACGTCGAATGGCTGAAGGGCCACATCGAGGCCATTCCGCTGCCGGCCGCCTCGATCGACTTCGTCATTAGCAACTGCGTCGTGAATCTGGCCGCCGACAAGCCGGCGGTCTTCCGAGAGATCGCCCGCGTCCTGCGACCGGGTGGCCGGATCGGCATCACCGACATCGTCGCCGACGACGCACTTACGGCCGAGCAGCGCGCCGAGCGCAGCTCCTACGCGGGCTGCATTGCAAGGGCGCTGACCTTCTCCGAGTTCCGATTCGGGCTGGAGGCCGTCGGGCTGACTGAGGTCTCGCTGACGGTGAGCCACGCCGCTACAGAAGGGATGTACAGCGTAATCGTCAAGTCTCGCAAGGGTCTGGGCGTTGGGTTGGAGAGCCCGACTGAGGCGGCCTCCGTTCAGCCGTGCGGCTGCGCAGGCGGCTCCCAGTGACCACGATGATCCGAGTCGGGAGGTTCAGGCGCCGAGGGCCTCGCGCACCAGGATCACGGTCGTGCGACCGGGGAAGTCGCCGTTGAGCACCAGGATCTTGTTGATGGCGGTGCGCATGCCGTACACCTGCTGCGTGCGGACATTCTCGATCGGGTAGTTGTACTCCTCGACCCTTCGAAAGGCCGTTTCCAGGTCGGGCACGATCTTCTGCGCGCCCACGACGAGGACCACGCGACCCGCGCCCGAGACGATCGGCCCGAGCTGGCTGCCGCTCCCTGAGGCGACGACCATGCGGCCACTTTCGGTCACGGCCTGGACGCTGTTGATGTGAACGTCCGGTGCCGCGCCTAGCTTGCGAATCTCACTCATGTGTGTCGCACGATTCATCGCTCGAGTCCGGGGCCGGATGGCAGCGAAACGACCGCTCTGTTCGATGATCGCCGTCACGCCAATCTGGTCGAGAGTGGCGGACGCCCCTTGCCCAACTTCGGCCCCGTCCGGGACCAGGCTGAGCAGCAGTTCGCGGGCGGCGGAGCCATCGGGCACGATCCGGGCATCGAAGCCGTGCGCCCGCAGGCCTTCGGCCGCTCGATCGACCGCCCCTGGGTCACCCACTCGCGCGAAAGCCTCATTGACCGGCAGCCGCTCGATCGTTCTGGTCTGTGTCATTGTCATGTCGATCTCCTCGATCTGCCGGGTCGGAGGTCCGTCGAGAGTCTCGCGACGATCTCGACTGGGACCTTGCCGATCTGCTTCCGCACTGTATGATGAATGAGTTCATCGTTACCGTGGTAACGTTGTCGCGTCAACAATACCAAGGAACATAGTGAATGTCTACAGCATTTACAGGGACGCCACCGAGGGCCGACTCGGGGTCGGTGATTGGGGCCAGCCCCGCCCGGGATGGTGAGGTGCCCGTCGATTCGCTTACCGATTCTCTGGCGGCCGCCGCGGCAGCCTTCGCCGGCGCGTTCGAGCGCTGGTCCAACCGCAGGGCCGCGGAGGCGGGCATCGGTGCGCAGAGGCTGCGCTTGCTCAACGTGGTTCATTGCCACGGGCCGCAGAAGATGGCCGATCTGGCCGAGGCGCTGGCCGTCACGCCTCGAAATGTGACCGCGCTCGTGGACGGGCTGGAGGCCGAGGGGCTGATCCGGCGCGTCCCCCACTCCACGGACCGCCGTGTCACGCTCGTCGAGCTGACATGCAACTCCGCCCGTGTCGCGTCGCAGTTCCGGGCCTTCCAGGATTCGATCGGGAGTCTCTTCGCCGACCTCAACGAAGACGACCGGCGCACGCTGCTGCGACTACTGACCGCACTTCACGACTCCATGCACGCGCATTACGACCGCCCGGCCGAAGGCGCCACGGCTGAAAGCGCCACGGCGGCTGAAAGCGCCACGGCGGCCGAAGGCGCCCCGGCTGAAAGCGCCACGGCGGCTGAAAGCGCCACGGCTGAAAGCGCCACGGCGGGCAATGCCTGACGAGCAGGTGCCTGCGACCCGGATGCCCGCCGTCTATCTCGGCCACGGCGCCCCAATGCTCATCGACGACCCGGTGTGGCCGGGCGAGCTGGCGGCTTGGGCGATGGCCATGCCACGACCAAAGGCCATCCTCGTGGTCAGCGCGCACTGGCAGTCGGCACCGCTCACGCTCGGCGCGATCAACCCGGCCCCGCTCGTATACGATTTCTATGGCTTCCCGGAGCGCTACTACCAGATCCGCTATGACTCGCCCGCCGCCCCGGAGCTCGCTGCGCGGGTCAGGGCCATGATGTCGGCGGAGGAGCCAGTTGCCCAACGCGAACGTGGCCTCGACCACGGCGCGTACGTGCCCCTGCTGGTCATGTATCCCGAAGCCGATGTCCCCGTCCTGCAGATGTCCATGCCCGACCTGGCACCGAAGCACCTCTTCGAAATTGGCCGGCGGCTGGCGCCGCTCCGCGACGAGGGCATTCTGATCATGGGCAGCGGCTTCATGACCCACGGCCTGCCATTCGTCCACGACTACTTCGACGGCCGGCCGGGGGCACCCGAATGGTCGGTCGAGTTCGATCTCTGGGCCGCAGATGCGCTCGAGCGAGGTGACCTCGACGCGCTGTTCGACTTCCGGAACCGAGCCCCAGGGTCGGCCTACGCCCACCCCACGGTCGAGCATTTCGCGCCCTTATTCGTTGCCCTTGGGGCTGCGACCAAACCGACCGAAGCGCCCACGTTCACGATCGAGGGCTACTGGCTCGGCCTGGCGAAGCGCTCGTTCCAGGTTCGTTGACCAATCTGGCCAGATCTCTCGACGCGCTCCGGCACCAGACTTGACTGGCTCGTCCGCGGACGGGTAGGATCTCGCTAATTCCGACCCCGTAACTCAGAATTATCCCCGTGCATCCATGCGCCCAGTCGAGAGGAACAGATGAGCTTCGTCCAGACCGTCATCCTGGCCGCATTTGCAGGCGGGACGATCTTCCTGGGCCTGCCGGTCGGCCGGTTGCGAGGGCTCTCACGCGGGCGGCAGGTTGGGCTCACCACGGCCGCCGGCGGGGTCATCCTCTTTCTCATCTATGACGTTCTGTCCCAGGCGGTCGAGCCGGTCAAGACGGCCCTGGGCGCCGCTCGCGCTGGCGGTTCGCCGGGTCAATTCGCCGGCTACGCGGCAACGCTCGGGCTGAGCATCGCGTTCGGGCTTCTCTCTGTGACGTGGCTGACATCTCGCATGGCCGCCAGGCACGGCCCTGGCACGACCATCACACCGCGGCAGATAGCGCTGGGCACGGCCATCGGGCTGGGGCTGCATAACTTCTCCGAGGGGCTGGCCATTGGGCAATCCTCGGCGAGCGGGGCCACGAGCTTCGCCCTCCTGCTGGTCATCGGCTTCGCCCTGCACAACGCCACCGAGGGATTTGCGATCTCGGCGCCTCTCAGCCAGGGAGAGCGACCCAGCTGGGGGTTCCTTGTGGTCGCGGGTCTCGTTGGCGGTGGCCCGACCTTCGTCGGCGGCGTGCTCGGCTACGCGTTCGTAGCGCCGGTTCTCTCGATCCTCTTCCTCGGCCTGGCCGCAGGCGCGCTCATCTTCGTCTTCAACGAGATGATGGCCGTGGCCAGGCGCTTCGCCCTGCCCATGGTGGCCGGAGTCGCGCTGACGATTGGACTTCTGGCGGCATTCGGAACTGACTTCATCCTGACGGCCGCCGGTTCGTAGCCGGCCGCCGGTTCGTAGTCTGCGTCGGTTCGTAGCCGGCCGCTTTCGCGCGTTCCAGATGAGCTAGCAGGCGACGACGGGGTCGATCGGGTAGTCGACGAGAATTTCCGGGCCGGTCGCGCCGACGCGGTAGATGTCCTCCAATCGGACGCCGCCAAAGCCCGGGATGGCCAGCACCGTGTGACCGATCGTAACCGTCATGCCCTCGGCCAGAGGCAGATTCTTGTGGGGCGGGATGATCGTCGAAGCGGGTGGCTCCTCGAAACGCAGGCCTATACCGTGGCCAATTCCATACACCTGGTAGTCGCCGAACCCGTGGGCCACGCAGACCTCTCCGGCCTTGGCGTCCAGCTGAGCCGTGGTCACGCCGGGCCGCATCCCGCCTTGAACAGCGTCCACGACCTCACGGTAGGCCGCGATCAACTGGGCCTGGCGGTCGTCCGGCTCGCCCAGCACGAAGGTCCGAGCGAGGTTGGCGCAGTAGCCATCGATCGTGGGCGTCAGGTCGATCAGGGCTAGCTGGCCACTCTCCAGTGGCCGCGGGCTGAGCCGGCCGTGGAGCATGCATGTCTCGACACCGAAGTTGACGTAGATGGGCGTGCTCGTGCCCTCTGCCCCGGCCCGCATCATCGTGTAAGTGGCCTCGGTCGCAACCTCGTGCGCCGTGACGCCCGGTCGCAGCAGTTCGCGGGCCCGATCCATGCCCAGGCCCGCGATTCGCTGGGCCTCCGTGAGCAGGGCCAGCTCATGAGGCTCCTTGATCATCCGCAGCGGATCCATGACCGGGTCCGACGACACGACCTCGACCTGCGGGTTGACCTGGCGGAAGAGGTCGATCAGGAAGGCCGGCGTGTGGAACCACATCTGGATTCCCACCTTGAAGCGGCCGTCCGCGGCCCACGCTGTCGGCGCGAC
>JANYJI010000100.1 GCA_025358525.1 Chloroflexota bacterium
GGAGAGATAGCCGATCGCGGCCCGATCGAGCGCGGACCGGCGCCCCTTCCCGAGCCGCGGGCCCGCGAACTGCGCGAGTTGGAGAGGCAGCGCTCGTGGGCTATGCAGGCCACTCGAGCGCTCAACGAATACCGAGCCGACGAGGTCGACGAAGATGACGAGCCGCAGGGGCAGCTGGCGCGACCGAATGGCACTCCGCCGACGCGCACAGCTCGTGGCGAAGCGTCAGGCGCGGCGTTGGGCGCGTCGGCCCAAACGGCTGTCGTCGAGCGCGAGGAGATCGACGACGAGTTCGACGAGGATGATGTGGCCTCGGCAGATGTCGTTCGTCTGGGCGCCGGCCCGGACGCCTCGGGCGGTGACGACGGCGGTCCCGCGCCCCGCGTCCGCGAGGTCGACTCGATCCTACCCACGCTCCGCGTCCTGCCCCACGGCGTCAATCGTAAGCGGCTGGAGCAGGCAATCAAGGAGTTGCGACTGCCGGTCCTAATAGCCCGCGATTCGTCCGAAGCGGACGTGGTCATGACCCTCAAGGCCGAGTATCGGCAGAAGACGGCTGGGCTCCGGGAGGCCGAGGATCGAGGCTTGCCGATCTACGTCCTCAAGAGCAACACCATCGTCCAAATGGGGGCCAGCTTGACTTCGATCTTCTCGCTCGAGATCGACCCGCGCGAAGCCGCCCTGCGCGAAGCCGAGGAGTCCATCGGACTGGTGCTCCACAATGCCCAGCCGATCGAGCTCTCACCCCAGAACGCCTACATCCGGCGCCTTCAGCATCAGATGGCCGAGCGGGCCAACCTGGTCTCTCGCTCGCGCGGCCGCGAGCCCTACCGCCGGGTCCGCCTCTACCCTTAGCGGGGCCGCTCGGTCAGGGGGCCTGATACTTCGCCGCGATCGGCGAGACGCTCGGCGCGGCCGTGGGGGAAGAGCCAGGTTTCGGCGACCTGGTGAGGGTGGCGGCGGAAGTCGGAGCGGGGCTGCCGGATGCCGTAGCCGACGGCTTCGGACCCATCACCGCCCCCAGATCGACAGTTGGAATATCTACGCGCCAGTGCATCCCGGCGGCGCTCGCGATGAGGGCGGCCCCGGCAATCCAGATGGCAGCCTCGGCCGAAAAGACAATGGCGCTACCAAGCTTGCTCATCGTTACCTCCGTCGGCCTCAGTTTCGATCGCAGGCCTGCCGCCCGGGCCGTGGTTCTGGACAGAATAGCGGCCCGCTCGGGGCTTCTGGACAGTTCCCCGTCATCATTGTGTTCGCCAGCCCGCTCTCAGGGCGCCGCAGGCCCGACTGCCCAATCTCCCGACTGCCCAATCGGAGGTCAGGCGCGTGCAACCCCGGCGTGTGCGCCAACTCGCTTTGGCCTGGCTCGGCTAGACTCGGCCAATGCACCTCGATGGCGGCCGTCGACGCGGTTTCTTCCTGACCCTCGAGGGGCCTGAGGGATCGGGCAAGTCAACCCAGGCCCACCGGCTGGCTGGCCGACTGACTGCGGCCGGCTACCACTGCACGGTCACGAGAGAGCCTGGCGGGACGCTCCTGGGCGAGGAAGTGCGTCAGATCATGCTCCACGAGTTGTCGCCGGTCCCCGCGGCAGATGCCCTGCTCTTCAACGCGGCGCGGTCTCAACTCGTGGCCGAGGTCATCGAGCCTGCCCTTGCCAGGGGCGACGTCGTCATCTGCGACCGGTTCACCGATTCGACGCTGGCCTACCAGGGCTACGGCGCGGGTCAGTCCATCGAAGCCTTGCGCGGTTTGGCCATCTACGCAGCCGGCGATCTCGTCCCCGATCTGACGATACTCATTGATCTGCCGGTCGAGGAAGGATTGCGCCGAAAGCGGGACAGCGCCGAGGTCAACCGCTTCGAGTCGACGTTGGATCTCGCCTTCCATCGCCGGGTCCGCGACGGCTTCCTGGCGCTTGCAGCGGCCGAACCGAGTCGTTTCGTGGTCCTGGATGGCCATCTCAGCCCTGAACAGATCGAAATTGCCGTCGCCGAAGCACTTCGGCCCAGGCTCTCGGATCGGACTGAGTTGCGTCGGAGCAACGCAGAGCTGCGCCCTCATGGCTTGCCCGGCGAAATGAGTGAACCGAAGGGCACCTCCGTGCGAATGGACAAGTGAGGGACACAGTGGCATCACCCCCGCCTCTGGTCACTCCCGACGGGCCGTCGGAAGGACAATCGGAGGCCGAACTGATGCGGCAGGTGGCCGCCGGCGAGATCGGCGGACTTGAATCCATATATGACCGCTACCACTCGATGGCGTATGCGCTTGCTTTGCGCATCACCACCGAGACGGGGCTGGCGGAGGATGTCGTCCAGGATTCGTTTCTGGGCGTCTGGCGCAACGCCTCCCGATATGTTGAGGAAAAGGGCAGCGTTCGTGGCTGGCTACTGGCGATCGTCCGACACCGCGCCATCGACGCAATGCGCCGCCAGCGAGCCTGCGTGGCCATCGGCGAGGGTGCCGATGAGGTCGTGCCCGCCGCCCTCACCCTCCCCGACATCTGGCCAGAGGTCGCCGGACGTCTCGATGCCGAGCAGGTTCGGCGAGCCATGACGGCTCTGCCGCCGGCCCAGCGCGATGTCATCGAACTCGCCTACTTCGACGGCCTGACCCAGCGCGAGATCGCCGAACACACCCACGCGCCGCTGGGCACGGTCAAGAGCCGAATGCGGCTCGGGCTGGCGACTCTTCGCGGGCAGCTCGTTGGCCTCAACGAAGTGTCGGTGGTTGCGGCTCTGCCCAGCGCCAAGAAAGGCCTGGCCGGAGATGGCCACCATGACATGTAACCGCAGCCGCGAGCTTGCCTCCGGCTTCGTACTCGGAGCGCTCGATCCGGATGAAATGATCGCAGTCCAGGATCATCTGGACTCCTGCCCGGAGGCGCACCCCGAGGTCGATGATTTGGGTGGCGTGCTTCCGTACCTAGTCGAGTCGCTCGATCCGGTCGAACCGCCGGCCTGGCTCCGGGAGTCTGTCATTGAGGCCGCCAAGGCGGACCTCGTCGCCCGTCGCCGATTCGGTAAGCCGTCCGAGCATCGCTTCCCCGAGCCGGTTGTCGTGCCGGTGTTCGCCCAAATCCGGGACGCCGGGGGGCGGGCTCCTGCCAGAGTCGTTTCACTGGCTGCCGCCAAAGCCTCTCGACGCCGTCGGGCCGCGATTTGGTTCGGGCGCGCGGCCGCCGCAGCCCTCATCCTCGTCGTGGCTGGCTACGCCGTCGTGGTCCAGGCAGGTGTCGGCAAGCCTGGCAGCACGGACGAGATCTGGAACTTCCTCGGTCAGCCGGATACCCGGTCCGCTGTGATGGTTTCTCACGACCGTAGCCAGGCTGCTGGTCTGGCTGCTCTGCGTCCTACTGGCAACCTGATCGTCCAGGTCCACAACCTTCAGCCCACCAAGGGTGACGAGGTCTACGTGGTCTGGCTCACCGCCGACAACGGCGTCCAATCCAAGGTGGGGTGGTTCACGGTAGACGACTCGGGCGTAGGCAGACTTAACGCGGACCGCGCCCCGACCTCCGCGAGCCTGTGGGTCTTCGTCTGCAAGGAGCCGAACTCCAACGTGACGACTCCCACCGGGCCCACCATCGTCAGCGGCACCATCTCCCTGTAGAACCTTCGCGGCCCCGAACCACCGGCACAGGTACTGCCAGGGCAGACGCCGCCGTGACTATTCCGCCGGAATTGCAACCACCCGGTCGCCGCCCGCCTGACGGGCCGACTGCATGGCCTTCTCTGCGATCGCCATCAGCTCTTCCGGGGTGCGAGCGTCGAGCGGGAAGCTGGCCATGCCCGCTGATACGGAGATCGCCATACCCTCGATAGGCGGCAGCGCGGCGATGCCGCGAACGAGCCGTTCCGTCACTACCAGCCCGTCGGGGCCAGGCGCCACCAGGACGAATTGTTCGTTGCCGTAGCGGGCAATCGTGTCCACGAGGCGGACCGACTGAGCGAGGATCTGGGCCACTCGCCGCAGGGCCTCGTCGGACGCCGAATTGCCGCCCGCCTTCTGAATGTCGGAGAATCGGTCGAGCTCGAAGATGGCGATGCTCAGCGGCACGCCCTGGCGCCCGGCTCGGGCCACCTCCAACTCGAGGGCCCGGTCCAGAGTGCGGCGGTTGGCGAGGCCGGTCAATGGATCCGTGTAGGCCAGCCTGTCGAACCACTCGGCCCGCTCCGAACCGATGGACAGAGCCAGGGCTCGCTCGACCGCCACGGCTGCCAGATCCGCCAGTGGCTCCGCCCCGGTAAGGGCATCGGGGGTGGGTAGCGGACCCGCGAAACCCAGGGCCATTACGCCCAGCGAGATCTCGATGCCGTCGCGCCGCACCACCAGCGGCAGCAAAAGGGCCGTGGTCGCGGTCCTGAGCACGGCCACGTGCGCCGCGTTGTCAACCTCAAGCGGACGCCGGGAACGGACCACGTCGGCGAGCGGGTCGTGGCTGTTGGAGGCCGCACTGACCGAATCGGCTGCCTCGTGCGCCTCGCCATCGATGCCATATGTGACCGCGAGTTCGAGTGCGTCGTGATCGGCATCCAGGATGTAGGTCGCGCCCTGATTCGCGCCAAGGTACTCGGCGGCAAGCCCGAGCAACTCCGCTAGCTGTTCATCAAGATCGTCGCCGCGGGCGACAGCGGCGGCGGCCGCCGCGAACATCTGGCCATCTGTTCGTTCGTAAATCGGTCGATCCCCCGACACATATCCTCCCGGTGGGCGACGGTTTGTCTGGCGATTGTACGGCTCATGCCGGGGCACCGCGATGCGACTACTTTCGGATCCACTGCGATCTTGGCCCATGGGTCAGCGGCAGGGTCAAGTTCGCCTTCCATCCGCCGGGTCTGGCCGCCTATACTCGGCCCGTGAAGCTCGTCGTCGCGGTAGTTCACAACGAGGATGCCCGCGCCCTTATCGATGCCCTGCTCGCCCACGAGTTTCGGGCGACCTGGCTGCACAGCTCGGGTGGGTTTCTCAAGCAGTCCAACGCCACAATCCTGCTGGGCGTGGACGACGCCAAGGTCGACGACGTCGTGGCCTTGGTGCGTCAGCACTGCCATTCCCGCACGCAGACGGTGAGTCCCATCCCGCCGATCATGGAGCCGGGCGAGTTCTTCATGCCCTACCCACTCGAAGTGGAAGTGGGTGGAGCCGTCGTCTTCGTGGTCCCTGTCGATCGCTTCGAGCGCATTTGACCGCCGGCGCGGCCGATCGCCGGCGCTGTGCGCGATCGGCTGGAGTGGTGAGCGCATGAGTCCCTTCCGTCCGGACCTGGTCGAGGTCTGGGTTTATCGGGATCGAAGCGGAGCTTCTTCTTCGGCCTCCGCTGACGCGAAATCTGCTCCGCCGGATTCGTCGACTCTAGAAATCCTGATGATGCGGCGCTCGCCGGGCCGAATCCTGCCGGGTCTGTGGCAGTGCGTCTCCGGCTCTCTAGAGACGGGCGAGAGCGTGGCGGCCGGCGCGCTGCGAGAACTGCGTGAGGAAACCGGCTTCGGGGCGCTCGAAATCGTTGGCTTTTACGACCTGGATCAGGTCAATCAATTCCACGAGCCGTCCGTAGAGGCCATTCTCAGCAGCGCTGTCTTTGCGGTTCGCGTCGGTTCGGTCGCCGAGGCTGTCCTATCGCACGAGCACGATGCTGGGCGCTGGGTCTCGGCGCAGGAAGCGCTTCGGCTGGCCGTGTGGCCGGCCTACCGCGAGTCGATTGGCCGCATTGTCGACAACCTTCTCGACCCCGAACGCGCCATCTGGTTCGAGTTGACCATCGCGGGAGCGCGAGCTCGCCGCTAGGCCGAGGCTCGAGGCGGTGCTCGCCTCCGGCTCCGAGCGCAGCCGGTGGACCAAAGGAAGCGCCGGGAAACGCGAATGGTCTCGGGCGCTGTTCCGTTTGCGGACGGCTGGCGGCGGATCCCCGCGCGCGGTAACCTCCGCATGCAATCGAATAGGCCGCTCGTATCAGGGAAGCCGGTGTGAAACCGGCGCTGTCGCGCAACTGTAAGCGAGGAGCGGCTGGCGAGAAATTGGCGAAGCCAATGACTTTGGCGATCGAGCGGGAGCTCAATCGCACGCCACGGGGCGAAAGCCCGGGAAGGCGGCCAGCAGCGACGATGAGCCATTAGCGGAAGCCAATGGCTCTGAAGATCCGCAAGCCAGGAGACCTGACCGAACGGCGAAAGCCATTGGCTAGCCAATGGCTCCGTCACCCACCTGCGCGGATCGGATGGGAGGCCTCCGGCGGCGAGGTCCCTCCGGCAGGCGGGCTATGCCGCCGGAGGAACAATGCGAAGA
>JANYJI010000139.1 GCA_025358525.1 Chloroflexota bacterium
GACGCTGGTCGCGATGCGCGGCCGTACCTGGACACGATGCGGCGCATGACATCCGGCGGCGGGATGCTGCCCGAGCAGGTTTGGGACGCGTCCCCGATCCCGCGACTCGGCCTCCTGGCCGGCCGGCCCAGCGGTTCGGCGATGCCGCTGGCGTGGGCTCACGCGGAGTACGTGAAGCTGGTCCGCTCAATTGCCCTGGGCCACGCTATCGATCGTCCCGAGGCGGCCTGGCGCCGGTACGGCGGCAAGGTGCCCGTTGCCACGCGAGCGACGTGGCGGTTCGGCGGGCCGCGCCCCTCGATGCCTGAGGGTCAAGTCCTACGATTGGAGCTGTTGGCGCCGGCCCGGGTGCGCTACTCGATCGACGGCCGGCTGACCTGGGCCGATCTGGACGCTCGGGACACGGGCCTGGGGGTCTGGGTGGCGGATGTGCCCGGGTCCGATCGCCTGGCGCCGGGGGCCGTGGTGGATTTCACGTTCTGGTGGATGGAATCAGGCCTCTGGGAGGGCAAAGACATCCACGTCGATGTCACCGAGGCTTCGCAAAGTCCGAGTTGACTGACGGCGTCCACCGTTCGACCCGACCTAGTCGGCGGGGCCGCTGGCGTTCAGTCGGCCCTAGCGCAGGACGAATATGCTGGTCAGCAGGATCAGCAAAACCGCCGCTGTGATGGCGGTGTAGAGCCGGTCGCGCTCGAGCGCGAAGCCAATGACCGACGCCGCCACGCGCGTCACCGGCGTGGCCAACAGAACTAGCAGACCGAGTTGGCTGATCGCCAGCGGCTCCAGCTCCGCCAGTCGGGCCGTCAGGTTCGAGAAGTCCGTCGTCGCGGCCATGGCCCCGGGGGCCGTGCCCAGGAGCGATCCCTGCCAGCCCACGGACAGCGCCGCCAGGAATCCGGCCCCGATCAGGGCCGCGCTGATGGCCACGCCGCCGGCCAGCACCAGACTGACCATCGTCCGGAAGCGGTCGGGGTTCATAGCCCGAACCCCAACCCGCGGCCGATCGTCTCCAAGCCAACGGCCACCAGAACCGGCAGGAAGATCAACCGGACCGACCTGTTCGAGACGCGGTTGAGCAGCCGAGCGCCGATGATCGCCCCCGTCAGGACGCCCAGCGCCACGGGCGCCGCGATCTGCGGATCCACGTCGCCGCGGCTCAGGTAGATACCGGCCGAAGCGGCTGCGGTCACGCCGATCATGAAGTTGCTGGTCGCGGAGCTGACCTTCATCGGCAGCCTCATCGCTCCGTCCATGGCGAGCACCTTGAGTACGCCTGAGCCTATGCCCAACAAGCCCGACACGACGCCCGCGATCCACATCAGCGCGAATCCCAAAGGGACTCGGCGGGCGGAGTAGGGGACCTCACGGCCAAGCCTTCGATCGGGATAGGACGAGGTCAGTCGAAGGCGCGTGGCCAGCGCCGAGGGCGGATCGGTCGGTGGCGTCTCCTCCGCGAGGCGCGTCACCTGCAGGCCCGCTGAGGAGAGCAGAACCAGCCCCAACAGCACGTACAGGAACGCCGGCGCAACCACCGCCGCGAGCAGGGCCCCGCAGACCGCCCCGCTGGTGGTGGCCAACTCCAGGAACATGCCGACTCTCATGTCGGTCATGCGGTCCCGGACGTAGGCCGCCGCAGCGCCGGAGCTGGTGGCAATTACGGACACGATGCTCGCCCC
Source organism: Chloroflexota bacterium (assembly GCA_025358525.1). Lineage (GTDB taxonomy): Bacteria > Chloroflexota > Limnocylindria > Limnocylindrales > CSP1-4 > Fen-1039. The sequence continues at coordinate 1,680 of JANYJI010000139.1, forward strand.
GACCGCAAGGTGGATGTCTACACCAAACCCGATCGTCAGGGCTGGAATGACGAGGATCCCGCCGCCTACCCCGGCCAGCGCGCCTATCAGGCCGGCAGCGAGGCTGATGGCAAAGATCCCAAGATCCGCTTCCGGGGTCATCCGGACTGCTCAATCAGGGCGCCACATCTCCCACTCTGCTACTTGCGCAAGTACGCAAGTGCTGGTACCGTAGGGCAGACCCGGATCGACCAAATAGGACGGCCGGTGACGGAAAGGTACCCGCTACACGCGGAAGTGTGACGGGTTCCGGCGTCTCCCAAACGACTGGCGCTCCTGGACCTGCTGTGCGAGCAACACAGCCGAGTCGCGGACGCCTTGAGGTGACTAGATCGATGGCCTTCACTACCACCTACACCTTCGGCACAAGCCTGCCCATGTCGGTCGCCGAGTCCCGGCCGAAGGTCGAGGCTGCCCTCAAGGTTGAGGGATTCGGTGTCCTGACCGAGATCGACGTCGCGGCCACCATGAAATCGAAGCTCGGCCTGGACGGGCAGCCGTACCTGATTCTGGGCGCCTGCAATCCGCTTCTCGCGCATCGGGCGCTCGAGGCTGAGCCTTCCGTCGGTGCGCTTCTGCCGTGCAACGTCGTCCTGCGCGAGGAGGACAGCCGAACGATCGTCGAGGCGATGGATCCGGGAGCGGTCCTCGGCGTCGTGAAGTCGCCCGCCATCGAGCCGGTCGCCCGGGAGGCCCGCGAGCGGCTGCTCCGTGTTATCGCAGCCCTAGAATCGATGTCGGAGTCCAAGTGATGGGTAGCTATCTCTCGCACAAGAACACCGCGATCGGTGGAAGGCACCGCGTAATCTGATTCATCCCCGCATCCCAACGGAGCAGGCTGTGCATCTCTTTTCCAGACGTACCACTCCCGAGATTAGCGTCGACGATCTCGACCAACTCCTGCGCGACGGGAGCGTGCGTGTTTTGGATGTTCGCGAGGATTGGGAGTTCCGACGGGGTCGCGTTCCCGGGGCCATCAGCGCCCCGCTCGGATTGCTGCCCCAGCGAGCGGCTGACCTGCCGCGCGACAAGCCGTATGCGGTGATCTGCGAAAGCGGCAGCCGCAGCCTGTCCGCGACTAGTCTGTTGCTGAGTCAGGGTTTCGAGGGCGCCGCTTCAGTGAGAGGCGGCACGAGCGCCTGGGCTCGCACCAATCGACCCCTGGAGAGAGACTAGACGTGGCCGCCGATCAGCGCCGGGTGGGCTGGGATGAGCGCCATTCGGCCGGCGATTTCGAAGGCGAGGGGCCAAATCCCACGCTCGTTTCGGGCGTCGCGGGTCTGACGTCCGGCACGGCCCTGGAGCTTGCCGCCGGCAGCGGCACCAACGCGGTCTGGCTGGCGGGGCAAGGCTGGCAGACGACGGCCGTGGATTGGTCGCCGGTCGGGCTTGCCAACGGGCGTACGAAGGCTGACGCCGTCGGTGTCGAGGTCGACTGGATTGAGCGCGATCTGTTCGCCTGGTCGCCTCCTGCCCGCTCGTTCGACCTGGTGGTCATCGTTTACCTGCACCTGCCGCCCGATGAGCGCGGGCCCGTGTATGCCTCCGCGGCAGCGGCCGTGGCGCCTGGCGGTCGGCTCCTAATCGTGGGCCACGACAGGCTCAACGCGACCGAAGGCGAGGGTGGACCACCCGACCAAGTGCGCCTGTTCACGGCCGACGAGATCGGCCTCGAGTTGCTGGCGGCTGACCCGGATCTGGTTGTCGAGCGTGCAGAAGTCGTACGCCGGCTTCCGCCGCCGGGCAGAGCCCCGATCGACTCGCTCCTCGTCGTCCGACGCCCCCACCCTGCCAAGGAGTCGCACCAATGACCATCAAGACGTCTACCGCCGTTTACCAGGGGACCGGCCTCCGGTTCGCCGCCAGAACAGGCTCAGGCCACGAGATCGTCCTCGACGATGGCCAGGGCAACGCTGGACCTCGCCCTGTCGAGATGCTCCTCGTCGGCCAGGCGGGCTGCACCGGCATGGACGTCATGTCGATCCTCCTCAAGAAGCGTGTCGCTGTGACCCGCTACGAGGTTTCGGTTTCGGCCGAGCAGCGTGACGGCCAGCCGGCCATCTTCACGAGCGCGGACGTCGTCCATGTCGTCGAGGGCCCGTCCATCGACGAGTCTGCGGTGCGCCGGGCCATCGAGCTTTCCGCTACCAAGTACTGCTCTGTTGCGGCGATGCTCTCTGCCGGAACCGTTGAGATCCACCATCGCTACCGCATCCTCGGCCCGGACGGCGCGGCTCCGATCGAGGGCGAGGTGCTCGTGACCGGACCGCACGCCAACCCGGATGCCATGGGGCAGCAGACGCAGCCGACTGGCTTGACGGGATAGCATGGATTGGCGGCGGCTGCCCGACCTGGGCCGGCGAGGGGAGGGCTGGTTTTTGCTGCAGCTGGTGCTTTTCGGAGCGATCGCCGCGGCAGGAGCTTCGGGCCCGGCTTGGAGCGGCTGGCCCGAGTTGGCCGGCCTCGCCCTCGGCGGCATCCTGATCTGCTGCGGCGGCGTATTTGCGCTGCGCGGTGTGCTGGATCTGCGAGAGAGTCTGACGCCCTTTCCCAGGCCGCTGGATGGTGCTCATCTCGTGGAATCGGGCGCGTACCGGCTGGCGCGGCACCCTATCTACGGCGGCCTGATCCTCGGCGCCCTGGGCTGGGGCCTCATGAGGGCCTCGCCGCTGGCTCTGCTCGGCGCCCTCGCGCTGGCCGTCTTCTTCGACCTCAAGTCGCGGCGTGAGGAGATCTGGCTCTCGGAGCGCTATGAGGACTATCCGGCCTATCGAAGCCGGACGCGGCGCCTACTGCCCTGGGTCTACTGACTGCTGACCTCGATCGTCGCCTCGTACACCTGGAGACGGCCACGCCGGCCCGTACAACGGGCTGCGCCGGACCGCTGGAGGCAGTAGGCCGCTCGCATGGCCAGATGCTTGGGGCGGCGGGAGGCTGCCGCTATGTCGGCCGACGTGAAGGGGTTCGGGAGGTCGGCCGGCAGCAGTCGGAGCAGGTCGGCCGGGGTATCGACCCGGATGGTCTCGACGACCTCCAGCAACCGGCGGTCCAGTCGCCACCACTCCCTCGGGTAGCGATAGCGCGCCCCCGCCGGTACGGGGCCGCGCAGCTCCTCCTCGCGGATCATGACCAGCTCGAGCCGAAAGTTGGGATGGGCCACCAGCTCCGGGAACGCCACCAACTCGTGGAACAGGTCCAGCGGCAGGCCGCGTTTGGGTGAGCGGCGGCGATCGGTCACGGCGCCGTCAGCGTCGACGCGCACCAGCCATCGCTCCGTGGCAATGGGATGGACGAGCATAAGGCGGCGATCCTCGACGAGCCGGCGCAGCTTGCGGGTCGCGGAGCTGAAGCTGGCCGTCTGAATCTCGACCAGCTCATCATCGCGGACGACGTCAACGACGTAGCCGTCCACACTGTCTTCGACCCGGTCGCCAGGGCGTGTGTAGAGGGCCTTCAACGCGGCGTGGAGCGAACCCTCGCGATAGGTGGACAGCCCGGCCGAGGCGGTCATGTGAGAGGCCCGATGCCGCCTAGGTGCGGTTCATTTGGATGAGGGTCCGGCCGGAGGACTGCCAGGCGGTCATGCCGCCGTCCAGGTTCCATACGTTCGTGTACCCGAGATCCAGGAGCGTCTGCGACGCGATCGCGCTCTCAGCGCCGCTGCGGCAGTAGACGAGGATTTTCGAGCTTTTCACGGGCGGCAGCTCCGAGGCTCGGGCGGTAAGTTGGCCGTACGGGATATAAAGGTCCGTGCGGTCGATCTCGCCGATGTAGGGCGTCTTCACGTTCACGAAAGTGAAGTCCTTGTTTTGGAGCATCTGGGCGAGCCGATCGGGCGTGACGTTGGTCCAACTGCCGCCCGTGGCCTGATGAATGGCTTCGCCCGTGACTGTGCTCGAACCGCCGCCCGAACCGGCGTTCGGACTTGCGCCGCCCAGCGCTACGAACCCGATCGCCATCACGGCCAGTACTGCGACGACTCCGCCCGCGATGGCCAGGTAAAGCCTGTTGCGGTTCAATGCGGCAGGCTGGGATTTGCGATTGCCGGTTGTGGTGGAACCGTGTCGCTTGGCGGTCATGATTGTCTCCCGCTGTGGTCCGGTGGCGGTCGCCGAAGCCTGAGCTTACGCCGTAGCGGCAACTCGGGCGCCGCCAGGGGGCGAGTCAGCCCCGCAACCGAATGGCGAAGAGGGCGAGCGGCCGGTACAGGACGTGGGCGAACTTGCCGAATGGTACGAGCAGGACGAGTGCCATGGCCACGGCTACGTGGACGAGAAACATCGGGTAGCCCCAGGCCGGTGCCGAGGGCAGGTACAGGGCCAGCTCGAGAGCGAAGCCCGTCACGCCTGCGACCCAGAGCATGGTCAGGAATGTCCAGTCCGAGGTGGTCGAATGGACGCTGGAGCGGTCACTCTTGCGCAGGCGCCGGACGATCAGAACGGAGGTTCCGTAGATGAGGGCCGCTCCGGCCAGCGTGCCCAGGAGTCGCACGGGGTACCAGATCGGGACGGCCGTGCCCGTCGCCTTGATGCCCAACAACTCCAGGCCGTAGTCGGCCATGGTGGCGCCGAGCAGGCCCAGGAATCCCCACATCGTGGCGAAATGGATAAACCAGCGCTGCGAATACCAGGGCCGGGTCTCGGCCGCGTTGGCAGCGCCGGCCGCACCGGCGTCGGCGCAGTCCTTACGGAAACGGGTCTGGGCCAGTGACTCGGTGCCGACGGCGTAGAAAGCTGCATCGGCGGCCTTGCGGATGGCGGCCTTGCGGATGGCGGCCTTGCGGATGGTGGCCTTCGCGCCACCCAACGCGGCGCCGCTCGGCCCGGCGCCGTGCGCCGCGGGGCCGCGCAACACGCGTCTGAACATTTCGAAAACGCCAACGAGCGCCGCCACTCCCATGACTGCCATGGTGGCGATGCCCAGGTTGTGGATGACGGCGCTGGGGATGAACTCGAAGAAGGCGAGGCTCGAGCCGTCAACCGGCCGGTGGGAGTTGTACATGAAGGCGGCGAGCAGACTGACGAGAGCCACGACGAAGACCACGGCGAAGAGGCGCGAGGTGGCCAGCAGGTAGGCGAGATGGGTGCGGTCGTAGCTCGCAACCGCATAGCGCCGCGCGGCGGCCATGAACGAGGCCGGATCGGCTTTCGTCGGACAGGAGTCGGTGCACTCGGAGCAGCCGTAGCACGACCACAGCTCCGGGCTCGCGAGCAGCTTCTCGCGGAGGCCCAGTTGGGCGTAGCGCGACATGCGACGCGGGAACGACGCGCCGTCCACCGAGAGTGGGCAGATCGCCGAGCAGACGCCGCAGTTGAAGCAGGCCGAGATGTCGTTGGCGCCGAAACGCTGCAGCTCCGGATAGAGGTTGCGATCGACTCGCGCGGTCATGACCGCGTCTCCTTCTGGACGGCCTGGTACCGGAAGTAGCCCTCCGGCGTGACCTCTTTGATCTCGCGGACCCAACCGTAGCGGCGCATCCCCATGACCCAGTACATTGCCTCGTGGGTAGGGCAGCCAAGGGCCTCGGCGATCTCCGGCACCGTGTGTCCGCCGTCGGCGAGGATCTCGAGGATGCGGCTGCGCATCAGGGGCTCCTCGCGAATGATTTCGCGTAGCTCCCGGTTGGGCGCGATGGACGCGCTAGTGGGTGCGCTGTTGGGCGGGTTCACGCGATCGCCTCCTGGAGCAGGCCGTCGATCATTGCCGTGATCTGGGCATCGGTGTAGCCGCGCAGGTCAATCGCGTTCTCCGGGCAGACGGGGACGCAGCCGCCGCAACCCTTGCAGCCGGCCTCGCTGATCGTCGCAACCTCGCGGCCGTTGGCGGCCCTAGCGTCGGCTGCAAGGTCGTGCGGCCGCCTTGGTCCCGCCTTCGGCGGGGGAAGTGGTATCGACACCTTCTCGATTGCGCCGTACGGACAGGCGTTAACGCACTTTCCGCACCAGGTGCATTTGTCCGGATCCACCGTCGCCACAAGCGGATCAAGCTCAGCAACGCCCCTCTTGAGAACGGACGCGCTCTGGGTCACCGCGGCCAGACCCGAGGCGACGCTCTCGGCCGAACTCTTTGGCCCCTGACAGGTACCTGCGATGAGGACGCCGTCGACCATGGTCTCGACCGGTCGAAGCTTGGGGTGGATCTCGTTGAAGAAGCCGTCGCGGCCCAGTGGCAGCTTAAGCATCCCGACCATTTCCTCGTTCTTGCGCGGCACCATGCCGGTCACCTGGACGACGAGATCGACCGGGATCTCCAGTTCCTCGTCACCTGAGAGGAGATCGCGGACCGTGACGGCAAGGCTACCGCTCGCCTCGACGGCCACGACAGGCGGCGCATCGTCGGGGTACTTCACGTAAACGGCGCCTTGCTTGCGCGCCTCGGTGTAGAGCAGCTCGAAGTTGCCGTAGGTTCGAATGTCGCGATAGAGGTGGTACTGGCGGATCTTCGGGTCCAGCTCCGAGACCTTGATGGAGACGTGGGAGGCGGCCGAACAACAGAAGCGCGAGCAATATTCGTTGCCGCCGGGCTGACGGCTGCCGACGCAGTAGATGTAGGCGAGGCTGCGAACCGGCCGGCCGTTGTGGCGCAACTTGCCATCCGAGCCGTCCACTAACTCCTTGAACTCGGGCAGCGTGATCACGCCGGCCAAGCCCGTTCCCAGCTCGCCCTCGGCCGGGTGATAGGCATCGAAGCCCGTGGCGACGATGATCGAGCCGACCTCGGCGGTGATCGTCTCGGGCGGATCCGCCGAAACGCGAATGCCGACCTGGTAGTTGCCGAAGCTGCCGGCCTTTGTGACGACCTCCGCCCCGGTGAAGACGTTGATCGCGGGGCGCTTCCTGACTTCCTCAACGAGATGGGAGATCAGCTCGCGACCATCTCGCTCGTGGGGGAACATGGGCCCGAACTTGCCCACCCAGCCGCCCAGCTCCGGCTCGCGCTCGACTAGAAATACACCCAGACCGATGTCGGCCATGCCGATCGCCGCTCGCAGGCCGGTGATTCCGCCGCCGATGATCAGCGCCTTCTGGGTCGTCTCGACTACGAGCGGCTCGAGAGGCTCGGTCAATTTAGTCCGGGCGATGACGCCACGGACGAGGGCGATGGCCTTGCGGGTGGCGCCCTCGTGATCGTCGGTGTGGGTCCATGAGCACTGCTCGCGGATGTTGGCCTGGCTGTACTCGTATGGGTTCAGGCCGGCCCGCTTGGCCACGCCGCGGAAGGTGACGACGTGGAGCTTGGGTGAGCACGAGGCGACGACGAGACCATCGAGCTTCTGCTCCGCGATGTCCTTCTCCATCTCCTGTTGACCGGCGTCTGAGCAGGCAAACATCATGTGCTTGGCGACGGCGACGCCCGGCTCGTCCTTGACGGCGTTGACGACGGCTTCCACGTCGACGTAGTCGGAGATGTTGCCGCCGCAGTGGCAGACATAGACGCCGATTCGGCGCTCGCTCGGCTGGTCGGCGCTCATGCGACCACCTTCATCGTCTGGACCTCGCGGTCGCCGACGGAGCCAGCCCCGCTTTCGAGATAGGCCGCAACCTGGGCGACGGCGGCGCCGGCATGCAGTATCGAGTCCGCGATGTCCTTTGCGCCCGACGCCGTCCCGGCCACGAACACGCCTGGGATGTTGGTGCGCCCCGGATCGATGTCCTCGTTGGGTTCGGCAACGTAGTGGTAGTCGTTGAGTTCGATCGCTTCGCCCGCAAATAGGCGCTCGACCTCGCGGTTTGGCTGAACGCCGATCGCCAGCACGACCATGTCGTATTCGGCTTCGACGATCGCACCGCCGTGCTCGATATCCTCGTACCGCAGGATCAAGTTGCCGTCCGGCTTCTCGGTGACCTTCGCCACCCGACCCTTCACGTATGTGGCGCCCATCGACTTGGCGCCCTCGTAGAACTCGTCATAGCGTTTGCCGGGGGCGCGAATGTCCATGTAGTGGACGGTGACCTCGGCCAGCGGCAACGCGCCCATGACGAGCTGATTCTGCTTGATCGAGTACATGCAGCAGAAGCGCGAGCAGAGCGGGTTGTCGACGGTTTCGTCGCGGGAGCCGGTGCACAGGATGTAGGCGATCCTTTCGGGGATCTTGCCGTCACCGGGTCGCAGGAC
>JANYJI010000141.1 GCA_025358525.1 Chloroflexota bacterium
GCTTCGATGGGCATGGGTTGCTGTCCGAGCTAGACCGCGATTCCACGGTCCTTCGCGTAGCGCTCAACGGCCGCGAGCAGCTGGCGGCCGGCCTTGATCGCATCGAGGAGCGCGTCAGGGTCAAGCACTTCGAGCCACTCACCGTGGACTGACGTGTTGCGTCGCGTGTTGAGCCCGACGAGTCGAGTCGCGGCCGGCACGTCCGGAACGCCGGCCTGACCGAGGGCGAGCACGGCGGAGCGGATCCGAGTCGCCTGTTCGGCCTCGCGCGCCTCTCGGCGAAGGCCGGTCGTTATCAACTCGAACGCGTCGACGACGTGAAAGATGCCGGTCACGACGCCGTCGAAGTTGTTGTCGAACTCCCCTTCGGTCGGGTCCGGTCGAGTCGCGGCCGCGGCAGCACCTGTGAAACGAGCGGCAGCCCGGGCAAGGAGACCCTGTGCCGTGGCGAGCTGAGCCTTCGTTGGCGTGGCCATCACACGGTCCCCATGACGCGAACACCGGCCAGTGCGGATTCCACCTGAGGATCGTGCTCTCGAGCCGCGCGATCGAACTGTTCAGGCGTCAGGAAGGAGGGGTCGATGGAGCGGCCGATCCGAGCCCCAAGCACGGCGAGGCGCTCGGTGAGTGCGTCACGATCTGCGATGTCACCGACGATCAGAAGGTCCAGATCGCTTCCTGCGTTGCCTCCCCCAGGCTTGGCGAGCGACCCATACGCGAACACAGCTTGGACGTGCTCGCCGCGGAGCGGTTCGGCCAAGGGGAGATCAACGAGCGCCGTTCCGTAGGCCATCGGGTAGTGCGGGTCGTCGCGGTTCGGCTCGAACGCGTCCTGTCCCAGCCGCCGGACACGGCGGATCAGGCCACGGCGGTCGAGGGTGGCAAGCGCGGATGCGGCCGGGGTGTACTTCAACTCCGAAGCGCGTGCAACATCGGCGATGGTGAGGGGCGCCTCGGGATGCAGCATCAAGATCGAGTTCACCATGGCCACCGAACGGGGAAACATGCCTCTCCATACTTTCTATGCTTCTGCCATACAAAGTGTGGTCACATTCTGGCGCCCCGTCAAGACAGTGCCCTGAACGCCCCTCAAGGGCCCAAAGGCCGACCTCTCGGCAGTCGAGCGAGACATGGAGAACTCAGCAGAGTGAGTCCTGCTGGCGGAGCCCACCTGGGGGATCTTCGCTGATTGGATCCGCGATCTGCTCGTCAGCGCCGATGACGATCGCCCAAGGAAGGTTTGATTGTGTGTCCCGGACATGCAACTTGAAGGTGCGGCTCACTCCAGCCGCTTTGACGGACACCTCCACCACTCCACTCCGCAGCCCCGCCGACAGAGTCGTGCAGCCGGTTGCCACTGCGCCGCCCGATAGCCCCCGAAGGGGCGTACCGAACAGTCCGTGCTGACTCCAGCTAACGGAGGCGTCCTGGTGGCTGTAGTTCTGGACGACGAGATCCAGCGGCATAGCGCAGGCGCAGGAGGCCACGGGTATTAGCAGAGCGGCGGAGATCGCTACGACGAGAGCAAGCGCGAGGCTCGCGAGCGCAACGCTGACGCACCCGAGTCGGGAGCGAAGACGGCCTCGCGTCGGCGTGTTCCTGACTTCATCAGCCTGGTCGAACATCTCCCCTCCTGTGTTGGCTAGTGTCGTTAGCCCTGCTATCACTACGCGGCCACCAAGTGGAAGGATGATGGCTGGCGAACCGGACTGCACCAGATTTCGTTCACAAGCTCTGAGAGACGCAAGTGCCCTTGTTGGTGGGCCACCACCTGTGGCAGCGTTGGCCTTCTGACCGAACGAACCGGCAGGGCCGGAACCTACTGCGTCAGGTCGGACAAGACCGCGGCGAGGGCCTCGATCCACGCATCAAAGGCAGCAGCAAAGGCCGAGCCGCGCACGGTGAGGTCGGGACGGGGCAGGCCGGCGTCGCGCAGTCTCGGGCCGAGCGACTCGGCGGCGAGACGCTCTTCCACGATTACTGCTCCATCAGGAGCGTCTGCGAGCCGTTCGGCGAGGCGCAGCATCTCGATCGCAACGGTCCAGCGAGCGATCCAATCGGGCGCCGCGACGGGGCGGGGCAGGAAGGCGCGAAGCGGCGAATCGACC
>JANYJI010000174.1 GCA_025358525.1 Chloroflexota bacterium
GTCGGCGGGTGGCGCTGGCACGAACTTCGGGGCCGCCCGAATTTGGATTCCACGGTCGTCCGCACCGCGAACGGCTATTTCGGTCGTTGCGGCGACGCCATGTGCACCTCACCGAACGGCTGGTCGTGGCAGACCCCGGCCGATCCGGCCATCTTCGCCACGGAGGGAGTCGCGCTCTTCTCACCGACGTCTGTGGCCCATCGTCCGAACGGCGGCCACGTCGTAAGTGCTGCCGAGGGGGTCTGGTACTCGCTCGACGGCGTCGAATGGAAGCCATCGCAGGCGCCTGCCGACGCCCATGGCTTCCGGGCCGTCGTCTACGGCGCGAGCGGCTTTTCGCTGGTGGGCTCGCCCGACGACACGATCGACAGTCAGAGCCGGCTGTACAGCTCGCCGGACGGAGCAACCTGGACTGCCGTGGGCACCGGGCCGATGGTGGGCGTCCTGGCTCGGGGCGACACCTCAGGCGGGCTCTTTACCCAGACCGGCAAGTCGTCGACAGGCGGCGTTTACGGCTACTCGCCTGACGGCCGGACCTGGGTGACGTCGACACAGCCGGCAGACGCATACGCAGATGGCAGCCCGTACCGGCTGGCCGACGGCAGCCTGATCATCAGCGGTGACGCGGCCATTCTTCGTTCCACCGACGGACGGGTCTGGACCAGGATTCGCACCGGCTGGGCGCCCGATTCGCTGGCCGTCGCCGGCGACCGCATCGTCGCGACTGTGGTCGATTCGCACAACACGAGCGTTGCCTGGGAATCTTCGGACAACGGCAAGACCTTTCACAAATTGATGGACGGGGCCGGCCGAGCCGAGCAATTCGGCGACCTCATCCTGCTTCAGACGAGCTCCGGTGGTTCGTGGGTCGGCGCGCCGCTCTCGCCATCTGAAGCGCCCGGAACGACACCCACCGCCACAGGCTTGCCCATCTCGTCGCCGCCGCTTGCGCCGGTCTACAAGCCGCCGCCCACGCCCGGCGGCGGCATCTCCAAGGTGGAAGCTATTCGAATCGCCGTGAACGCAATTCACCCACCGGCGAAGCAAACCGCCACTGCGAGGGCCGGCGTCGAGATGAACCCGCGCTTCGGCTGGGTCTGGTCCGTGTCGTTCAGCCCTGGCTTCGCAAGTTCGATGGCGCCGTCGCCTACCGGTGGCTTGGGCACCTTCGTTTACATCGACTTCTACACCGGCGAAGTCCTGGCCTCTGGAAACTGGATCTCGTAACCAGGACGGCGGCTGCCGGGCTGTCGCCGACGGGCCGTCAACAGGTGAGGCCTAGGCACGAGTTCGCCTCCCCCTGGACGGTCACGGGCCGTCTCCGCCGGCGGATACACATCCCCAGATCCGTACGAGTTGTAGCCATCTGAGCCACACCCTATGTCGGATGGCTCGGGGACCATGAGGATCTAGTGGATCTTCTACCGGTGACCGGAGTCGCGCCGACGAATCCGTGCTCGACCGTACAGACAACTGGTCGCATAGTAGGAGACCAGCTCGTAAACGTGTGTGGTACTCTCTTGAGGGAATGATACGTTCGCGTGATCCCCAAGTGGGGTTGCGGGTGATCGTTCCGGGAGGAACCCATGCGAAAGCCGATCAGCCTCGGGCTGCGCGCCATGGTCTGCGCCGTTGTCCTAGTTGCGGGCGGGAACTCGCCCACCTTTGCGGCTGATCTGACCGCGTCGGACGGAGCATCAGCCAACTTCACGGGAATCTCGGTTGTTCCAAGAGGACAGCGTGCTCAAATCGATCCTGGAATCCCGGCCGGGTACGCACAACTCAAGGCCGCTCAAGTTGCTTCCTTCGAAGCCGGTCAGATTCCTGCGAAGTCCCTCGCGAGGGTCAAGACTGGGTCTGGATCAAAGACGCTGCTGCTCCAGGCGACGATCAGTCCAATGGTTAGCACATGCGTCGGCACGTACCCGTGTGCAGCGGGTTTTACATCTGTCTTCCCGAGCCTGCATCAGATGAGAATGACCTACTGCGTCGTTGCCTTCTCCCAGACCGTGGCCAGTTGGGACCTGAGCACGTCCTACAGGACGATGGGAGGTTCGCAACGTGCTGCACGGGACGCGATTTATCAGGCTTTGGGCAGCAGCACAATCAACATCGACAAGCGCGCACTGACTTGGATCAACCAGCAATTTACGAGGTACGGATATGGATTCTCGTACGTCGCTGAGTATCCGACTTCCACGGCCGACTTCATGCGCATGGTTCGCGCGGACGTGGTCCTGTATGTTGAGACCAATTACGTCCGAGTGGACCTCTCTTCTGGAAGGTACGGCGGCTTCTCTACAGGTGGCCTTCACGCCACTGGAACCACCGCGTATGACGACAACAATGGCATTGTCACGAGCTTCGACCCTTGGTCACTACGGAACAATACCAACGGTATCTGCCAGAGCACTTACTACGACAAAAACCAGACGAGCGGCTGCGTCTGGACAATGACTCAGGCCAACTACTTTCTCGCGATGGATAGGTCCGGTGCCGGTACTCTTCCCGTCTGGTACTAGAACGATTGTGATGGCGAGGGCAGCGGTCCTCGCCATCGCCTTGGTAGGTTCCGCCTGCGGATCGTTGAGTGGGCCGACCGACACTCCGGGAGGCCTGTCCTCGGCGGCGATACCGATCGACACCGCATGGCGAACGGATGGCGCGAGCACAATGCCAACTGGAGCGTCCACCCCGGCTCTGGCAGGTCTGCGATGCGGTGACTCTCGAGGATCTAGCCCAGAGCCACAGTATGCCTTTAGGCACATACCGATTCCTCTTGGCTCCGACTCTTGTCAGAACATCGGCCCTCTCGCCAATCCTAAAATCCTCTCCCTGACCAACGATGGGTCATTAGTGGCTTTCAACGCCCGAGACTACGAGCACCAGGGCAACCTCTGGTTCGGAGACTTGTCAAAGGGCTCCGTCGGAGTTGCGTACCAAGCGCACGAAACCGCGTCCAACAGGGCAGACATATTGTGGCCACAACTCGCCGCTGGCCACCTTGTCTGGCTCGAGTACGTTCACGTGGGCCCCGACGTCAATACCACCGTGAGCCAGTGGGCCGTCAGAGACATGGACCTGGCAACCAGGAAGGTCAAGACGGTCGCCCAGGGCGCTGCTCCTGGGCAGGGTGGTCGCGAGCTCGTGACCAAGATGCGTTTCGATGGCCAGCACATCGCCATGGCGGAGTCGCTTTCGAATGGGTGGCGGCTGGAGATCGTTGATCTGACGGGACATGTGAACTTCACCGTTCCGACCTCAGAAGTTCCTTTCGATCTGGCGCTTGTTCGCGGCGGCATGCTCTACTCGACTGGAACGGACGATGCCGTTCATGGCACGTTTGGGAAGATGCATCTCTGGTCATGGACGCCAGATGAAGGTTCCAAGGAAATCGGGGTGGACGTATTCCAGATAAACGCGAGCGGCGATCTCGCATCCTGGGTCACCGATCCGGTCGCCAGCCAAGGCTCAACGGGCAACTTCCAGGCAGCCCGCCTGTACGCTGCAACCGGAGTGTTCACGAGCGGCCGACCGATCAGCCCGGAGGACAGCGAGTCTGGGACGAAGGGCATCGATGGGGCGGCTTGCGGTTCCAACGCAGTTGCGTGGTGGCAGCAGGAGAACTTCCACGGCGCATGGCAGGACGTTCTGACCCTCTGGCAGCCGGGCTGGTCTTCGGCTCTGCAAGTCGACACCGAGGGCAACGAAAGCTATCACGTCTCACTTGGCGGGGGATGGCTCGTATGGTCCGAAGAGGTCGGGCGCGATTCGGCACCACTCCTCGAAAGGATAAGGGGCGTTCCTTTGGCGGTACTCAACCGGGCCAGCTAGCGGGAGCTCAATTCTCATAGCAACCCTGGCCCGGACGCATCGCGTTCGCGCTGTGTCTCCAGATGGCCAGCCCGTTGACTGGCTGATGTTTGCCTCGGGGCTCGCTCGTCTTTGGCGCATCGTTTGCGGCTGCAACCTGACAGGATCGCCGCAACCTTGGTTTCGAACGACTCTTCCTCGATGTGACATGTTCGACGCGCGCTGATGCGTGAATCGGCAAGTTGAGCCACTCTGGCTTTGATGGAGACTCTAGGCTGCCCTGGGTTCGGTGGAGTCGAGATACTGGAAATCAGGCCACCGTCTGTGCTGATGCCGAGTCTCGAAGGTCGCGTCCTGAGACTGCTGTAAAAGTGAAGACGGCGTAGGCTCCGGAGCAGTCCGGGATTGCTCGCCAGCTCGGCATCGGGGACCAGTCGCTTCGAAACTGGGTCGCTCAGGCCCAGATCGACCGCGGCAACCGCGCCGGCCTCACGACCGAAGAGCGCCGCCGCTTTCTTCGCGCGGGAACTCGACCCGCAATTCGACGACGCATACGAGGTCTGGCGAGCTCGTCGCCGTCAGGGCTTGAGCGTCCCAGTCTATGGCTTTACGTCGTCTTGCCTGGCCGCGGGGCCGAAAGGTCCTGCGGGCGCGCAACGTCGACAACGATGATGAACGGACAGAGGTCGTATCCCGCGGTCGCAACGGGCCAGGAGTCCTAGGTCTGCTCCTTGCGCAACGCCGGGCATAGAATCGCCCCATGACCCCAGATCTCGCCGCAACCCTCAAGCGACTGCCCGACAAGCCGGGCGTGTACCTGATGAAGGACGCGCGGGGCACGGTTCTGTATGTCGGCAAGGCCCAGAGCCTGCGCAGCCGCGTTCGTAGCTACTGGCAGAAGCAGACGGGGGGCGCCGATTTTCATCTGATCCGGAGCGTCATCGACAAGATCGCCGACCTCGAATACACGATGACCGACTCGGTCAGCGAGGCGTTGTTGCTCGAGATCAACCTCGTCAAGCGCTATCGGCCGCGCTACAACGTCCGGCTCAAGGACGACAAGAGCTACCCGTTCATCAAGATCACTCTGGCCGAAGACTTCCCCAGGGTCGAACGGACGCGCCGTCTGCCGGCCGACGGAAGCCGCTACTTCGGCCCGTATGCCTCCGCGAGCAGCGTTGACGAGGCGATGAATCTCATTCGGCGGCTCTTCCCCTTCCGGACCTGCACGCTCGACATCCATGAAGGCCGAAACGCGATCGAGCGTCCCTGCCTGCTGTACCACATCAAACGCTGCCAGGCGCCCTGCGTCGGCTATATCTCCAAGACCGACTATCGGGCCCAGATCGAGCAGATCGAGCGATTCCTCGAAGGTCGTCAGGAGGTCGTCGCCCGCGCCCTGACCGATCAGATGCACGCGGCGTCGGAGGCGACCGAATACGAGCGGGCGGCCGCCCTTCGCGACAAGGTCCGAGCCATCGAACGCACGATGGAGTCGCAGAAGATGGCGGCCCACGCCACGACCGAAGAAGACGTCCTGGGGCTGGCCCGGCAGGACAACCAGGCGGCGGTGCAGCTGTTCGCGGTCCGTGGCGGGAAGATGGTCGGGCGGGACGTGTTCCTGCTCGACGCCCCGCGCGAGACGGACGACGCCAGCGTGCTGGAGGGCTTCGTGCTGCAGTACTACGACCGGGCCACCAGCGTGCCGCCGGACGTG
>JANYJI010000195.1 GCA_025358525.1 Chloroflexota bacterium
GTCGCGCGTTTCCGCCGCGACCCCCGGCTCTACGACGCGACGCCCGGCGGGTCCGGCCCGACTGAGACGGGCCCGGAGTCGCCGGCCAGCGAGTGGGTCATATAACCCAGAGGCGCGCTGGGGTTACATCGACGGCCGGTACGAGGGATCGAGGTAGTGGCCGGGATCTTCCTCGAACTCGAGCTTGCAGCCGCGACCGCAGAAGTTGTACGTCGTACCTTCGTGCTCAGCCGTCAAGCCTTTCGCTGTAGCCTCCTTGACGTCGACGGTCATACCGCAAACGGGATCAGTCGCCTCGTCGGCACGCTCCGGCATCAAATGGCCTGTCATCTCTGGACCTCCTTGGTGCTTGACGCTTATGTGACTACGAGTGGAAGTCAGGCGCTGGCGGGGTCGATGCCATCCGTCGGCAACTGACCCAGGAACTCGGCTCGGCAGCCGCGCGAGCAGAAGAAGAGTGTGGCCCCATCCCGTTCCGCCGTCGTAGCCTTCGCCCGCTCGACGGACATCCCGCAAACTGGATCGGTCGCAAGTTCGATCGCCTCGGCGAACTCGCCATCCTCGAGCCATAACACCCGGTCGGCGATGTCTCGGATCCGCTGATCATGCGAGACGATGACTACCGCCCGACCCTTCTCTTTCGCTACGCGGCGCAGTATCCGCATGATCTCGTGGCCGATCGCGGAGTCGAGATTGGCAGTCGGCTCATCCGCGAGGAGAAGGGCTGGGTCGTTGACAAGGGCACGGGCGATAGCCACGCGTTGCTTCTCGCCGCCCGAGAGCTTTTCGGGTAGAAATCGGAGCCGTTCTTGAAGGCCTAGCTCGGTGAGGATCTGCGTCGCCTTTTCACGAGCCTCCCCGCGCTTGTGACCCGCGAGCTCGGCGACAATCGCTACGTTTTCGAGGACGCTCAGAGCCGAGAGAAGGTTGAAGTCCTGGAATATGAAGCCGAATTTGCGCAGACGGATTTCCGGCAGGCGGCCCTCGCCGAGCGCCGATATGACGGTTCCGTCGAGGCTGATCGTGCCGCTCGTAGGGCTTAGCAACGCCCCCATCATGGATAGCAATGTCGTCTTGCCGGAGCCCGAGGGGCCCATGATCAAGACCACCTCGCCCGGCTGGACGGCTAGCGAGACACCTCGGACTGCCGAGACTGCGGTCGGTCCGTCGCCATATCGCTTTGTGACGTCGCGGACCTCCAGGGTGAAGCCCGTCATGGAGCGACTCCTCTCTTGAAGACGATCGCGGGGTCGATGCTGGCGACCTGGCGCACCGGCAGCACGGAGGCAAGGCCGGCAATCACGGTGGCAACCACGGCGACGGTGACAAGCGAGGCTGGCTCGATCGACAGCGCTAAGGGCAAGCCCGCCGCTGGGATGAGCAGCCCGAGCGCTGCCGTGAACGAGAGCGCCGCCAGGAACCCGACGGCCACCGAGAGCCCCGCCTGGACGAGGACGACGCCATACAGGACTCGGCCGCGGGCGCCGAGCGCCTTAAGAAGGCCGTATTCGCGCCTGCCTGCGAGTGTCGCGACGTATACGGCAAGAGCGACCACGGCGAGTCCGACGACAAACCCGATCGCGTTCATCATCGTGATCACGTCGCCGGCCATCGCCATGACTAGCTGTCGTTCCTCTTGCGCGAACGCGGAACGGCCGAGGGCCGTAACCCCTGGGACGGACTGCTCAATCGCCTTGGTCACAGCGTTGGCGGATGCGCCGGGAGTGGTCCGGACCAGGACGAAGCTGACGACATGGGCGACATCGCGGACGCTGGCGAAGTCATCGAAGGACACAAACGCGACCGTGTTTAGCAGGTTGCCCTCACCGACGGAGATCCCGGCAATCCGCAGGTCGCGGCCAAAGATCGTCACCTCACCACCGACACCCACGCCCGCCTGACGGGCGAAGTCTTCGGCAACCACCGCCTCGCCGCGCCCGGGGATCGCCTTGCCGGAGCGGACCGTCGCCGGCAGGCCCATCGTGGTATCGGACGGCAGGCCGATTACGTAGGCGATCTTTCTCTGTCCATTGGCGGAAATGGTCTCGGTCGCATACAGGATCGGGCTCGCCTGGGCGACGCCCGGAGCTCGGCGGACGGCCTCCACGACCGAGTCGGGCAGCGACGAGGCCGCCATATGGAGGTTGCGGACTCCCGTTTGCGCGACCCACACGTCGGCGCCTGATTGATCGATATAGCTCGTCAGCTGGGCGGACACGCCGTCTACGATGGCGTTCAGGGCAAGGACGAGCGAGAGGGCGAGCGCGACGCCGCCGATCGAGGCCACGAATCGAACGCGACTGCGCAGCAAGTTCCTGCGTGCAAGAAGCCAGACAGGGCCGTTCATCGGAAGACGTCGGCGGGCGCGAGCCTGGCAATAGCCCTCGCCGGCACCAGTGCGGCCAGGACTGCCATCGCCACGCTGACTCCCAGCGCCACAAGGATGGCGGTCGGCTCGATGGTCACGGGAAACTGCGGCCGCCAGGCAACGAAGAGCCGGCCCAGACCGTACGCCAGCAATGTGCCCAACGCCGCTCCCGTTACACCCGCGATGAGTGCCTGGATCGCCACGATGCGATACAGAACCCGATTGCCGGCTCCGAGGGCCTTGAGGGCGCCGTACTCGCGGCGCCGTTCGATGGTCGCGGTGTACACGGTAAGCCCGACGACGAGCACCCCCACGAAGAACGCGATGGCCGTCATGAGCCCGATCGCGGCGTCGTACACGCGGGCAAGAAGCCGTTGATCGGCGACGATGACGTCTGCCTTGAGCATCGCATCGATGCCCTGGACATGGATGCGGCCGCGGAGTTCATTGGGCTTTACCCCCGGCTGGGGAGTGACGAATAGGAAGCTTTGGGCTGCTGGCGCCCGCATCAGCGACTCGATGGTCGAGCTGTCAGCGAACACAAACGAGCCGATCCAAAGGGCCGTTTCATCCGAAAGTCCAACGACTGTGAGCGATCCACCCAGAACCGTGACGTGGTCGCCCAGGCGGATTCCGTGCTCGGCGGCCATAACTCGATCGAACACGACCTCTCCCTCCGCCGTCGGCTCGCGCCCTTCGGTCAGGCTCCAGGGACCGCCGCCGATTCCGGGGTCGTAGCCAATGAAGTACACCAGCTCTTTGCGGCCATTGAGCTCCACGATCGCGGTCTGGGCGACGACTGGAACGACGCGCGCGACCCCAGGTACGTCCGCGACTGCCTTGGCCGCACCCGGCGGCAGGATCGAGTTGGCGGCAAGGAAGTCTCGGACGCCACGCTGGGCGACAACGACACTCCCGGGAGCGTGGTCGAGGTACTCGGCGGTCTGGCGATAGATTCCCGCCCGATAGCCGCTCAGTAGGAGAATGAGCATTACGGCCAGCGAGACACCTGCGACGCTCAGGGCGAAGCGAGTTCGATCGTGAGTGAGGTTGCGCAGAGCAAGAAGCAACGTCTAGCTCGCGATGGGCTCGGCCGTGCCGAACCCCGCGGCCGCGATCGCCGCTCTGAGGCGCTGAGGCGAGGTCGCGAAGCCGTCGTAACGGATGTACGCGGTGTCGGTCGCGGGGTTCACCGTGGCTCCCAGAACTCCGGCTGTGCGCGTCAGTCGGCGCTCGAGCCCGATGGCCTCGGCTGCGCACCCGAGGTCGAGTATGCGAATACGAATCAAGCTCTCGTCCACGGTTATGAGGATCTGCGGCTCGGCTGAGCAGCGTCTGAGCCTGGGCTGAGGACTACGTGAGAGTCTGGACGAGACCGCTACCCGGCAGCAAATCCGCCACGGCAACGGACACGAGGCGCGGCTAGTGGATGAATTCGCCGGCCGGTCCGCTGGCCTTGACGACCGACTTGAGGCTCGACCAGGATACGGTCGCGCTGGGCATGCCCGAGGCCTCGCTGGCCAGTGCGCCTTGAGCAAACGTGAACTCTAGCCCAAGCGGTGTGATGGTCCAAGCCTTGTTGAAGAAGTCCAGCGAGGACGCCTTCCCATCCCAGTTCAGGTCCCCGGCCAGCGCCTTGGTCAACTCTGACTTGCATTGCGATGCCACGGTCGAGAGCGCCTTGGCCTGATCCGAGAACAGATCGGCCAGGCCAACAGTCGAGCCGGTAGCAACCGCGAAGGTGATGCTGCCAGGCTCACCGACGGGATGGGCAGCGCCGGTTACGTAGGTCAGTACGGTGAAGCGCAGGCTCACGATCGTGGCCGTATTGAGCGCGATCGAGTAGGAGCCCTCGAAGGTACTCGGTCCGTTACCACTCGCGACGGCCGGCAATCCCCCGCCGGTGAAGGCGCTGATATAGCCGTTGACCTTGTCCGTGATGGCCTTGTTCATCTTTGCGGCCGGGGCGTCCGAGATGCCGCCGAGTACGGGCTTCTTGAGCGTGACCTTCCAACGGTTGTCGGGTGCGTTGGACTCGACGAGGAAGGTGGTGATCGTCGGTGGCGCCAGTGTCGGCTCAGGCGTAACTCCTGATGGCAGCGGCGTGGCTGGTCCGGGGGCGGGCGTGATGATTACAATCCTGGCAGTCACAGCGCTACCGCCGCATGCTGCCGCTGCCATGAGAGACGCCAGAGCGACGCCAACAAGAGTCATCCTGCGCGGTCCGCGACCAGCCGATTTCATCCTAGTCTCCGTACCTCCGATTGCCGTCGCTTCCCGTCGACGAGAGAAGAATCCGTGGCGAGCCAATCCTGACAGATATCGGCCCTCATGCACGAACTGTACGGCTGGGCCGCCGGCCTCGAATTGCTGGCATCTGTCGACCCCCGAACGGCACGCCAGATCGATCAGTCAGGCCCTGATTTGGTCCGTGCGCATGTACGGGCGAAGGACCTCGGGCACGACCAGGCTGCCGTCCGGCTGTTGATACGTTTCGAGGATCGCAGCGACCGTTCGCGCGAGCGCCAGGCCGGAGCCATTGAGCGTGTGGACCAGCTCGGGCTTGGCGCCGGGTTCGGGCCGGTAGCGGATCGCCATGCGTCGGGCCTGGTAGTCGCGGAAGTTCGAACAGGAGCTGACTTCGAGCCAGCGCTCGACACCAGGCGCCCAGACCTCCAGGTCGTACTTCTTGGCCTGGACAAAGCCCATGTCCTTGGTTGCCATGAGCAGGACTCGATAGGCGAGGCCGAGCCGCTGGAGGATCACCTCCGCTCGACCGGTCAGCCACTCGAGCGCCTCGGCCGAGGCCTCGGGCTTTTCGAAGAAGACCATCTCGACCTTGTCGAACTGATGGACGCGCAGGATCCCGCGGGTGTCCTTGCCGGCGGCGCCCGCCTCGCGGCGGAAGCAGGGCGAGTAGGCGGCGTACCGGAGAGGCAGCTGGTCGGCCTCGAAGATCTCGTCGCGGTGGAGGTTCGTAACCGGAACCTCAGCCGTGGGCACCAGATACAGATCGTCGCGCGGCACGACGTACATCAGGTCTTCCTTGTCCGGGATCTGACCCGTGCCGCGAGCGGAGGCGCTGTTCACTAGAGCCGGCGGCCATATCTCGGTCATGCCGTGCTCGGAGGTGTGAATGTCGAGCATGAAATCGATCAACGCGCGCTGGAGGCGGGAGCCGTAGCCGGTGTATACCGGAAAGCCCGAGCCTGTGATCTTGGCGCCGCGCTCCAGATCGAACATGCGGAGTGACTCGCCCACCTCCCAGTGAGGCCGGCGCGTCCACGTCTCGCCGTCCGCAGTGGCATCCCTGGGCAGCAACTCGCCCCAGGTTCGAACGGTCTGGTTGGCCGAAGCATCGCCGACCGGCACGTCCGGGTCCGCCGGGTTTGGGATACGGAGCATCAGCTCTTCCAGCTGGGCTTCCGTGGCCGCCAGCTCGGCGTCCAGCTTCTCGATTTGGGCGCCGGCATCAGTGGACGCCTGGCGAAGGGCGGCAACTTCCGGACCGCTCGGCGCGGCGCCGCCGCGAATTGCCTCGCCGATCTGCTTGGACGCGGCGTTGCGCTCGGCCTTGAGCAGGCCCGACTCGCCCAGGAGGTCGCGGCGCTTGCCCTCCAGTGCCAGGGCGGCGTCGATGATCGACGGGTCCTCGCCCTTGTCGATCGCGCCCTGCCGAATCCGATCCGGCTCCTCGCGCAGCCTGGCCAGCCCGATACTCATGCGTCTCTCACTCCCTGGTGGTCATTCGGCGGCCGGGCCGCCGTACTGCCGCTGAGTTTAGCCGGGCCGTGCCCGACTGGGCGAGGGCAACAGCGACCAGCCGTGGGCCGACACGGCGGAACGGAAAGCCTAGGCCGGCGTTACCGCGGCTGCGGCGCGGAGCCGCTCGACTACGAACGCTGGCTCCAGACCCGCCAGTAGCCAGCCCGCGCGAGGACCGTTGGTGCGGCCCAGGAAGGCAGCGTACAGCGCGCCGAATGCCCGGCCTGAAACCAGCCCCGTCTCGGATGCCACGCGGAAGATAAGCGTCTGCCAGGCGTCGCCGGAGCCAGGCTTCTCCGCCTCGGCGGATGCGGCGAGAGCGGCAAGGTACGCGCGCTGCGCCTCGTCTAGGGCACCCACCTCAGCCGGCATTTCATCACGCCGGACCGCGAGCCGTGCTCGCTCCGGCGCATAGGACTCCAACCATGCCCGCGCCGACGCCACGCGCTCGGCGAGCAGTGCTAACTCCATGTCCGTGAGAGGCGCGCCCTTCTCGGCCTCCATCCGAGCGGCGATGTCGACGCCAGGTATCTGCAGCAGAAGGGCAAGATGGGCGAATGCAGGCCGGAAAGCTGCGGCGGCCCCGGTCACGTCCGGCGAGGGCCCCAGCAGCGAATACGCGAATAGGCGTTCGTGATCCGACGGCAGCTCACCCTTGACCTCGCGCCCGGCCGTGGCCGCGGCGATCCTGTCGAACTCGTCGAAGAGGCGCGGGATAGTGTCGCCTTCCGGGTCGAAGTCGATGACCTGGTTGGGACGCGGTCGCAGGAAGAGGAAACGCAACTGCTCAGGCGGCAGGACTTCCGCGATCGTGTGAGCGGCAACGCCTTGGCCCTTGGACGTGGACATCTTGCGGCCGCCGATGTTGAGGAACTCGTAGGTGACGTTGCGGGGCGGCTCCACTTCGAAGACTTCGCGACTGATCGCCTCGGAGCGGTCGCGAGAGCCACCAGTAGTGGCGAGGTCCTTGCCGCAACCCTCGATCGTGACGCCCAGCACGCCCCACCTGGCCGCCCACTCAAGGTTCCAGGGCAACTTGGCCCGACCGCCTAGGGGTGAGACTCGGCCCTCGTGACCGCATCCCTTGGCCCACGAAACCATGTCCGGCTTGCACGTGTAGGCGACGGTCGAGCCGTCCCAATCAGTGGCGTAGGTAGTGCCGATCTTGCCGCAGTTCTCGCAGATGATCTGGATTGGCAGCCAGATGCTCGGCCGTTCGACGTGGCTGACCCGCAGGTAAATCGACCTAACTCGATCGGCTCGATCGAGGGCCAGCTTGACGTATGAATCCATTCGACTGGCGGCATACAGCTCGGAGACCCAGTAGAACTCGGGCTTGATGCCGAGCGGCTCGAAGGTCTTGAAGAAGATCTCGCCGACGAAGTGGCGGGCGTAGCTGGCCGCGTTGCTCCCCGCCGGGGCGGGAACGCGCGACAGGGGAGCGCCCATGTAGCGCTCGACTGCGTCAGGAGTCAGCAGCGCCTGGGAATCCATGGCGTCCATGTCGTCAACGCCGTACAGGAACCTGGACTCCAGGCCGGCGCCAAGTAGGGCCCGATGGATCGCATCGTGAAGGACGACGCCGCGCAGGGAACCAATGTGAACGGTCCCCGAGGGCGACTTGGAGTCGTTGACTACCTGGGGGCCCGCGACGGCGGCGGCTAGCTCGTCGGCCCAGTACATGGCGGGTTGCTAGCTGATCTGGAGGATCGTGTAGGAGAAATCCCCGGCCGGGACGTGCACGACGACGGACTCACCCTTGCGCTTGCCGAGCAGAGCCCGACCAACCGGCGACTCATTGGAGATCCTTCCCTCGCGCGGGCTGGCCTCCGTCGAACCGACGATGGTGAAGACTTCCTTGCCGTCAGAGCCTTCGACCTCGACCTTCGAGCCGATCTGGACGTGATCGGTCCCGGGATGGCCGTCGATGATGATGGCGTTCTTGAGGAGGACTTCAAGCCGCTGGATCTGCCCCTCGACGAACGCCTGCTCGTTCTTGGCGTCTTCGTACTCGGCGTTCTCGGCCAGGTCGCCGTGCTCCTTGGCGTCGTGGATTCGCTGCGCGATCTCCGCGCGCCGAACATTGGTCAACTCCTCGAGCTCTGCCCGAAGCTTGGCCAGGCCTTCTTCCGAGATGTATTGGGTCTTGTTATTCACCGCGGAGCGGCTCCCGTTCTCGTCCGTCCAGCCAGGACCGGTAGGTTTGCCGGCACCTTGCGGGCCGGTATAAGGAAAAAACTTCAGGGCGCACCTTGGTCGGAGTCCTGAAGTTCGGCCGGCGCGTATCCTAGTCGCCGTCCCTGCCGCTGTCAAAGCGCGAGGGAAAGCACGCGTCGGGCGTGGCTCGCATACTGCATTCCGATGGTTCGGTGACCCACGTTTGGACCAGAACGGAGGTCCCCATCTGGGCGGGACGAATGTGGGCTGGAAGGCTGAAACGAAGCTGGTCAAAATCGGCCGCAACACAGCAACAACACCGGCCCCGCCTTCCGGCATCCTCCTCTCCTCCTCCCCGGAAGCCGGGGCCGATCCTTGTCTGAGGGGCGTGAGATGACCCGGGGAACGCGCGGGGTACGGCTCGGCGCGGCCATGGCTCGGCGCGGCCACGGCGGTGCGGTGCGGCTACGGCGGTGCGGTGCGGCTACCGACCCAGCGAAACGAGCCTGGCGCGAATCCGCTGCATCGACACTCGGTCGGCAAAGGCGACAAAGACTGTGTCGTCGCCGGCGATGCTGCCCACGACCTCCGGCCATCGAGTCCGATCCAGGGCCGCGGCAATGGCGTGGGCTGAGCCTGGCAGCGTCCTGACCACAAGCATCAAGCCAGACTCTCGGATGTCGACCGGGAGATCATGGAGAAGGGCCCGGAGCCGCTCTTCGCCCGTGCTCTCCGCCTCGGTGACTCGAGCGGGAACCGTGTACGACTGGACTCCGTCCCGGCTGGACTTGATCAGCCCCAGTTCCGCGACATCGCGGCTGATCGTGGCCTGAGTGGCACGAAAGCCACGCTCGCGGAGAGCAGAAGCCAGCTCCTGCTGGGTTCGAAGTGGCCTTTGAGCCAGCAGGTCGCGGATCTCCCTCTGTCGCAGCTGCTTGATGACCTCCATGGGGGCGGCGACCCTATCTCTCAGGCGCCGTGCGGCGAAAGAAG
Organism: Chloroflexota bacterium; assembly: GCA_025358525.1. GTDB lineage: Bacteria > Chloroflexota > Limnocylindria > Limnocylindrales > CSP1-4 > Fen-1039. The sequence continues at coordinate 9,284 of JANYJI010000195.1, forward strand.
CACGGCGAAGACCACGATAGCGACCACGACGCGGTACACCACGAAGACGGTCACGGGCCGGCGTCGCAGGAAGGCAAGCATGAAACGGATCGCCAGGAGACCGGAGACGGCCGCGGCTATGAAGCCGATCACGACCAGCTTCGCCTCAGGATTGGGAGCGGCCGGATCGTGGCTCAGCAGCTTGCGGGCCTCCCAGAGCCCCGCGCCCGCCACGACCGGCGTGGCCATCAGAAAGCTGAAGCGAGCCGCGGCCTCACGGGTGAGGCCCTGAAAGAGCCCGGCCGAGATGCTGATGCCGGAGCGGCTGATACCCGGAACGAGGGCGAGCACCTGGGCAACGCCGATGCCGAGCGCGCCCCCGAAAGTGAGCGAGTCCATCTCGCGGGTCTTGCTGCCCCAGCGATCGGCGAGCCACAGGATCGCGGCGCCCACGCAGAGCATCAGCGCCACGAGAGCGGGCGCGCGAACCGCATCCTCGATTGGACCGTTGAGCAGCGGCCCAACGACGACCGCCGGGATTGTGGCCACGACAAGAAGCCAGGCCATCTTGCGATTCGGGTCGCCCTTGAACGACCGGTCGCGGATGGTGGCCAGGCCGGCCGGAATGAGCTTCAGCCAGTCACGCCAGAAGTAGATGAGCAGGGCCAGCAGCGTGCCCATGTGGAGGATGACGCTGAATTCAAGCGAACCGAGGAAGGTCTCCTTGACGGGCCACCCGAACAGCCATGGCACGAGGATGAGATGACCTGAGCTGGAGACCGGGATGAACTCGGTGAGCCCCTGGGTCAAGCCCATGACGAGGGCCTGAACGATCGAAAGGTCCATGGGACGCGTCCTCCGAGTTGCTAGTCCGCGAGTCTGTGTGGCGAGAGCAGCGTAGCGGACCGTGCCCGTCACGCCCGGCTTACCGGCGTGGAATGTTAGTGGGCCGGCGATCGGGAAGATCGCCGGCCCACCAGACGCACTCTAGCTAGCGGATGAAGAGCGGGGCCATCACCAGGGTGATGGTGGCCAGCAGCTTCACCAGAACGTGGAGCGAGGGACCGGCAGTGTCCTTGAACGGATCGCCGACGGTGTCGCCGACTACGGCGGCCTGGTGCGGCAACGACTTCTTGCCGAGAACATTGCCTTCGTCATCGAGCAGGTGGCCCGACTCGATGTATTTCTTGGCATTGTCCCAGGCGCCGCCGCCGTTGTTGAGGACGGTGGCGAGCAGGACGCCGGCAATGGTGCCGACCATCAGCATGCCGGCCACGGCCTCGTAGCCGAGGAGCAGGCCAACGATGATCGGAGTAGCGACCGCAACGGCGCCCGGCAGCATCATCTCCTTGAGGGCTGCGCGCGTCGTGATGTCCACGACTCGGGCGTAATCCGGCCGGCCGGTGTAGTCCATGATCCCGGGGATCTCACGGAACTGGCGGCGGACTTCGACGATGATCGCTTGCGCGGTCGTGCCGACTGCCCGGATCGCCAGGGAGCTGAAGAAGTAGACCAACATCGCGGCGATCAACGCGGCCACGAACACATTCACGTTGGCCAGGTTGACCGAGGTCATTAGGCCTTGCTGGATGGTTCGAGTCCCGGCGTCGATCTGATGCTGAAGGATCAGGTTGACCTTATCGATGTAGGCGCTGAACAGCAGGAAGGCGGCCAGTGAGGCAGACGCGATGGCGTAGCCCTTGGTGAGCGCCTTGGTAGTGTTGCCGACCGCATCCAGACGGTCGGTGATCTCGCGAGCACCGGCCTCGGCACGACTGAACTCGGCGATGCCGCCGGCGTTGTCGGTGATGGGGCCGAAGGTGTCCATGGCCAGGACGTACGCCGTGGTCATGAGCATGCCCATGGTTGCGACGGCGGTTCCGAAGATGCCACCGACGTTCCTGCCGGCCGAGTCGAGCAGGTTGGCCTGCGATCCCAGCCAGTTGCTGGCGAGGAGGGCGGCGCCGATCGTGAGCGCGGTGACGAGGGTAGTCTCGAAGCCGACCGCCATGCCGGAGATGATGTTCGTCGCGGGGCCGGTCTTGGAGGCCTCAGCAATTTCCCGAACGGGTCGGAAGCTGCCGGCAGTGTAGTACTGGGTGATGTACACGAAGGCGATGCTCGTGGCTAAACCAACAATCCCGCAGCCGAAGAAGAAGATCCAGGTGGGGATGCCGTTGGCGCCGGTCGCAGTGCCCGTGTTCATCATTACGTTGGTGACGAAGGCGAGCGACGCGGCGCTCAGGATCGTGGTGACCCAGTAGCCGCGGTTGAGGATGTTCATCGGATTCTCAGTCTCTTTGCCGCGGATGAAGAACATCGCGACGATCGTGGAGACGAGACCGAAGGCTCGGACGACGAGCGGAAAGAAGATCCAGGCGGTCGGGTTCGGCCAGCCAGCCTTGAGGGCCAGGGCGTAGACGCCGACGCCGAGGATCATGGCGCCGATGTTCTCGGCGGCGGTGGACTCGAAGAGGTCGGCGCCACGGCCGGCGCAGTCGCCGACATTGTCACCGACGAGGTCCGCGATGACGCCGGCGTTGCGTGGGTCATCCTCTGGGATGCCCGCCTCGACTTTGCCGACAAGGTCGGAACCCACGTCCGCGGCCTTGGTGTAGATGCCGCCGCCCAGCTGGGCGAAGAGGGCCACGAAGCTGGCGCCGAAGCCGTAGCCGACGATCAGGAACGGTGCGTCATGAGTGCTCTGGCCACCGGCCAGGCCGCCGTACGCGGAGAAGATGCCCCACACGCCGAGCAGCGAGAGCGCGACCACCAGGAAACCGGAGACCGCGCCACCGCGCATCGCGACCTGCACAGCCTCGACGAGGCTCCGGCGGGCGGCGGAGGCTACGCGGACGTTGGCTTTGACGCTGACAAGCATGCCGATGATCCCGCAGGCCATCGAGCACGCCGCGCCGACCGCGAAGGCAACGCCAGTGCGAATGCCCAGGTCCAGGCCGAAGGTCCCGGTGTCGGCGACGTTCTTCGTCTCCAGGAGCGAGATCACGGCGCCGATGACGACAGCGCCGACCACCGCCAGGATGCCAATCGTGAAGTACTGGCGTTTGATGAACGCAACCGCACCCTCGTTGATCGTCGCGGAGACTTCCATCATCTCCTTGGTCCCGGTGTCGCGGGACAGGACGTCACGAGCGAGGTAGATCGCGAACGCTACCGCGAGCAATCCCGCGATCGGAATGAACATTTGGAGAGTAGTTGGTTCCAGGTTCATGTGGGAAGAGCGGCTCCTTCTCTTTTGGGCGCGAGGGAAGCGCGGCGTGACGGCGCGCCACCAGGGTCAGGCCCATAACTCCGATATAGCAACTGCATACTCGGGCCGCGCGGAGTGTATCAACGGCCCAAAGGGCGGGTCAAACTGCGGAAGGTCCTCAGAGTATGCATTGAGGACACCACAAGCGGGGCGATTGGTCCCGACCGCTCGGGACATTTGGCCCGCGCACAGCGGTGGACGCCTGGCGGCCATTCGCGGGAGTGTTCCAATCGCGCAGAGATTTTGTGCCCGCGCTGCCTAAGGCAGCCAGCGCGGGAAGGCCCCGTCAGTTGCCAGGTTCGTGAGGTCCGTGCCGTCCAGCTTCACTGTCCATATACCGGCCGAGACGCCAGGTGATTGCGAACCGACCCGTCCGAAGACCAGCATCGACCCGTCCGGCGAGAACGAGGGTGACGTCTCTATGAAGGTGGCGTCCGTCGTGAGCGGCATCGGGGAGGCGCCGGCCTGCGGGACATAGGCCACGTGAACGGAACCGTCCATGGACTTGACCAGCAGGGCCAGGCCATGGCCGCTGGCGGCGATATCGCTCGTGGCCAGACCGATCCGGGTGCTGGCACCCGTGACAGTGACCTTGTAGTACGCCCACGTGGCGCCCCCGTCGGTCGTGGCGCAGAGGTAGAAGGCATTGTCCAGGGCGACCCAGACCGGCCTCGAGTTCGCGACAAGGTCGAGGCTCTGAGGCTTGGCTACACCCTTGGGGTCAATCAACTCGACCACGTTGTCGGAACCGCGAACCATGAGCATGACCGAGCCATCGGTGTTGAAGGCCGCGCGATCAGCCCAGGCAGGAGTGCCCGGTTGGCCTGTCAGTCCATCGCCGCCCACCGTCACGCTGCCGAGGCCGGGCGCGCCGTCCTTGGTCAGCTGCCCGGTCCCGGCGCCGCTGACGAGAGGGTATCGCCAGTAGCCCAGGTCAGCGCCCTGTCCGTCGCGGCGGCCGACGATAAGGCTCGAGCCGTCAGGGGTTATGACCGGTGCGTATTCGTAGTTGCCGGACGAGGTGAGAGTCTGGAGGTTGTCGCCGCCGATCGACATCTTCTTGATCGCGCCTCCGGCACCGTAGGCGATCGTCGCTCCGTCAGCGCTGACGTCGAAGCCAGTGACCGGCCCCAGTTCGGCCGTGATTTCGCGCTGGTTGGAGCCGTCGGGGTTCATCAGCCAGACGTTATTGGCTCCACCGCGGTCGGAGATGAAGGCGATCTGATTGAGGGCGTTGGCGGGGGCTTCGCCCGTTGTGAAGGACCACGCCTGAGCCGGCGCAACCTGACCATCGGTGCGCTTGACCGTCGAAGACAGCGTCACCGAGTAGGTCGTGTGGGCGGCGAGGGGTTTGTCGGGTGTGAACACGAGGAGCTTGGCGCTCGAACCCACCGGCGTGGGCGTTGGCTTGGCGGACGGGCTGCGGTCGTCGGGCAGGCTGAGGGCCTTGGTGCTACCCGAGACCGGCGGAGTCACCTTGATTGCCCCGTTGGTGGATGACTCGTCGAGCGGCCCGTCGAAGACAACGGCAATCTGGCTGCGAATGTTGACGCCGGCGACGTTCGGAGTCGGAACTAGATCAGTCACTCTCAAGCCCATGCCCACTGTCTTGAAGGTCGTCACGTACGCCGCCAGCTTGCTGCCGTCGGTGTCGACTGCGGGATCGCCGATTTTGATCGTGTAGGTCGTCCCAGACTGGAGCGGCTTGGTCGGCGTAATGGAAAGTACGGCCAAGTTCCACGAGGCCTGGTATGTGAAGTCAGGGTCGACCTTGACGCCGGCGAGGACCTTCTGAGTGTCCATCACACGGTCGAAGGTGATCAGGACCGGTCCATCCACTGCGACCGTCTGAGCGTCGGTGGCCGGCGTGACCGAGATAACCGTCGGCGCACCGACCGTCGTAAAGTCGATGTCGCCTGTGCCACCCTGCGCATTGCCGGCAACGTCCTGAACGCCGGGCGCAATGTGAACGTGGAACTTCGTCGAGAGGGGCAGCTTGGCCGCTGGAGTCCAGATCATCTTGAGATTTTGCCAGTGGAACGTGCCGTTGGCGGACGGCGACAGGGAGAAGGCCTTTTCGGCGGTGTCGTGCTTGACCGCCTCGCTGAAGTCAACTTCGAGCGAAGTCAGGGTGAACGCCGGACCGGCCGCCAACACGCTACCGACATGAATCGTATAGGTCGGCGGGACACGGTCGACCATGATCGCGTTGTACAGGACGGCCGCCAGCACGGCTGCGGCGATGACAGCCGAGATGAGCCGGAGGAAGCGGCCGCTCTTGAGCCAGCCGAAACGCCTTCTATGTTCCACGGGGCAGGACCATAGCACAGCCCCTATACTCGCGGACTTGTGAACCGTAGAACGCTTGGCTGTCTACTAGAACTGGCGGAGACGCTGCTCGTCACGATCATCGTCTTCCTGGTTCTTCAACTCTTCGTGGTACAGCCTTACCAGGTCGAGCAGACCTCCATGCAGAACACACTGATGCCAGATCAGTACGTTCTCGTGGATAAGCTCACGCCCCGCTTCGATGAGTACCATCGCGGCGACATTATCGTCTTCAACCCGCCCGGGCCCTGGACCAGAGGCGCGCCACTCGCGGCCTACGTCAAGCGCGTGATCGGCACCGGCGGCGACACGATCGACATCCACGGCGGCCACGTCTACGTGAACGGCAATCTCCGGACCGAGCCCTATGTGTTCGAAAACCAGACGACCGACCTGCCCGACCACGTCAGCAAAACATGGAAGCTCGGATCCGACCAGCTATTCGTGATGGGCGACCACCGCCAGGCCTCGCAGGACTCGCGCGAGTTCGGCCCGATCGACAAGCCGTCCGTCATCGGCCGGGCGTGGCTCCGCTACTGGCCGATCAGCCAGTTCGGGCAGTTGCCGAACAAGCAGGCGCCGGCGAGCGGCTCAGCCGCCCCAAGCGCCTCTCCGGCATCTGCCAGGACTCCGTGATCGGGAAGCGCGACCTCGCGGTCGTGGCGAACATGGCCGCATGATCTCCCTGCACGACGTTGCTGCGGTCATCGTCGTTTGCGGTGGAGTGGCAGCCCTGACCTCGCGCGACGCTCGAGGCGTGGCGGCCGGACTTCTCGTGGCCATGACCGTTTCGCCGCTCGCCTCCTCGCCAGCCCCAAGCGCGCTGGCGATCGCCCTCCGCGCCGTGGGAGCGCTACTTGCGGCCTACCTGCTCCTGACGGCAGCCCGCGCCCGATCGGTCTCCGGCGAGGGGTCCGGCTTTGGCCTGCCGGGAGAGGTTGTCCTGGCGGGCGCCGCCTTCTGCGTGGGTTGGTGGGCCTCGCCGGTAGCGCCACTCCCCGGCTCGCTGGCAGCACAAGCAGCGGGCCTTTCCCTGGCGGCTATAGCAATCGTTCCGCTTGCTGGACGCGACCCCCTGCGCGCGGGAACGGCGATCGTGACCTTGATCGTGGCCTTCTCGTTGCTGGTCGAGGCGTGGGTTGGGCCCACCTCGCCACTCCAACAGCTCGTCTGGACCGGCCTGCTGATCGGCGCGACCGGAGCCACGGGCCTCCTAATCTCGGCCAAGATCGAGCGCCCAGCCGATGTGCCAATGGCGACCCAGGCGGCGGCACCAGCCACGGCCTCGCCCGATGCGGACGACGCTATTGACGCGGCAACGGCCGATGGCGGCGCGCCCGATAGGCCAGAGGCGATCAAGCCGGTCGGAGCCGGCGGCAAGACCCAGCGCGTAATCGGCGCTCGAGAGGGGCGCCTTCGGCCCCGGGATAAGCGCTGATGGCCCTCGCCGTCTACATCGTCGTGTGCGGAGGAGGCTTCCTGCTGGGCCTTCTGGTCCGGCCTTCGGGAGGGCGGGCACGTCTCGTCTCCATCGTCGGCCTCGCGGCAGCCTTCGGTGCCGCCTTGCTGATCGGCAGCGCGGACGCCATCACGGTCGGCGACGTCAAGCTGATCGGCAGCGCCTATGCGGGCCTCTTCCTGGCGTGTGGAACCGGCACTGCCCTACTCCTGTGCGTGGTTGGATTGGGCACGGCCTGGCCCGATCGTCTCGGCCCCGCGGCTCTTGCCGCCTTCGGGGGCCTGGCCGTAGCAATGACGGCGACAGACGCAGGCGTCGCCCTAACGGCCGGAGCCCTGACGGCCACGGTCGGGCCTCTCGTCTTCGTCCACCCTGGCGACAACGTGATCGAGACCACCTCGGTGAGTGAGCCGGATCGGCACGACCGCCTCCTCGCGGAAATGCGCACGATCGGCCTGGCAGTCGGGGCCCTGCTTATGGCCGCGGTCGCAGTGCTGAGGCCGGCCTGGACGAGCCACAACGATGGCACGGTCTTCGTGTTGGGCCTCTTCGGTCTGGGCATTGCCATCGCCGTCCGTGGCGGCGCGGTTCCGTTCCACGGCCCTGCAGTGCGCCTGCCCACAGGGACTACACCGATGACCTCGGCGTTGCTGCTCGTCTGGTTGCCCGCCGGCCTTGGCGTACTCGCGGTCAGTTGGAGCGCACTCGCGTTCCATGTTGGGGGCGACGCCATGAACGCCGTCGTCGCCTTGCTGCAGACGATCGCCGTGGCGACGCTCCTGCTTGGGGCAGTCGGGGCGCTGGTCCACGACGAACTCGAGGAAGTAGTGGCCTATTCGATCGTCCAGGATGCCGCCTTCGTTCTGCTTGCCCTTGCCGCCCGCAGCGAAGCCGCCGCAGAACCGGCACGGCTGTGGCTGCTTGTGTTCGTTGCCGCCAAGGCGGGGCTGGTCGCCTGGGTCGCAGCCGCCGCTCGCGCCTTTGGCACATCCAGAGTGAGCGAATTGAGGGGTTGGCTGCGAAGGACGCCGATCCTGGGCGTTGCCCTGGTGGCGATCCTGGTTGCCACGCTTGGCTGGCCAGGAATGGCCGTCTACGAGGCCCGAGCGAGCCTGATCAGGCTGGCCCTCCCGAGCGGCCTCGGCTTCCTCAGTGCAGCGGCCATCCTCCTGTCGATCGCCTACTACGGCCGGCTGCTCGTCGTCGGCGTGATGTCGCCCGTGGACGCGGTTCGAGCGGCCCAAGGCGAGCGGCCGCGCTGGGGGCGGAGGTCACGCCGCACCCCTGTCGTGGCCGGCGCCATCGGGGCACCGGTTGTCGCTGTGGACGCGGCCCAGGTCATGGCCTCGGTCGCGCCGACGACATCGGCGTTCGCGCCAGCCGAAGTCACCCTTGAGGTGGGGGGAACCGGTGGGGACGCGCCTGAGGCTGCACTGGGAAGGAAGAAGCGCCGGTCGCGGGCCGCAGCAGCTGAGGAGCCACTGCCCACGGTCGCGGCGCCGGTCGAGGTGGCGGTCGGAGCGGTCCAGCTCGAACTGACCGAGGACACCGAAGTCGCCGCCACGCCCGAAACCACTGCCGAAACCGCGGCTCTCGCGCCCGGCGCGGCTCTCGAGTCCGACTCGCCCACCGCGGCCGGAGCCACGCCCGGCACGGCCGGAGCCACGCCCACCGCAACTCGACTTGGACTGCGGCGCCGCATCGTCCTCGCCTGGCGTCTCAACCGAACCCTAGAGGTGAGTCTCGTCGTGGCCGGTGGGACCGCGCTGGCGGTGGCCCTGGCCTTCGGCGGGCTCGGCGCGCACGGGGCGTCGCAGTCCGGCATCCCGCTCGACGCGGCAGCTCATGCCACGCCAACGGCCGTGCCCACCGTGGCCCCGACTCCAACGCCCAAGGAGTCAGTCGGGCCGTCGCAGCTGCCGTCCGACTCGACCGAACCCGGCGCCCCTGGCAGCCCCAACGGTTCCGCCGAACCCAGCGCCTCGCCGACGCCAACCTCGGTCAAGACCGCGGCCCCGCTGCGAACCATCGGTAGCTGAGACGACGGGTCGTGTTGGCGGATGGGCGGCAATGTCACTCGACGGGCGGCCCTGGCATCGGGGGTTGAAGGCGCTCCACGATTGCGACAAGACCTTCGGGGAAGAACTTCTCGCCCGAATCGCGGAGATCCGAGAGCGACCACCAGCGGTGCGCGGCCACAGCCTTGGTCTCACTGTCACCCGCACGGCCCGGACCGACTACGGGCGATACGACGCGCCCAAGCAGGTGCCATTCGTCCTGGTCGAGGCGCTTGCCGTGCCATGTGAATCGAGCGCGCCTTCGCAGCACGACCGGCCCAAGCTCCGCCACGTCGAGGCCGACCTCCTCGACCAGTTCCCGGCGCGCGGCCTGCTCGGGTGATTCTCCGGGTTCGATGCCGCCGCCCGGCGGATACCAGTAGCCGCCCTGGACGGGATCCGGGTCGAACAGGAGAAGCAGGCGACCGTCTTCGTCGAAGAGGAGAACGCGAGCCACGAGACGCTTGATGACCGGGGCCGTCTTCATGCTCCTCCCGACCGACACGACCGCAATCAGGCGACAGCCGTCAGGCCTGGGGGCTCAACACCCAGCGGTCGATTTCCCGACCGTAGGCCAGAAGCTCGCCGGGGGCGAACCAGATGGCCAGCTCGGTCGCGGCGCTCTCGCGGCTGTCCGAAGCGTGGACCAGGTTCTGGCCCATCTCGACCGCGAGATCGCCCCGAATCGTACCGGGAGCGGCTTCGGCGGGCTTGGTGGCGCCGTTCATCGTGCGGACGAGCGAGATCGCGTCCGGGCCTTCGAGCGCAATGGCCACGAGCGGGCCTGAAGTGATGAAGGCCACGAGTCCCTCGAAGAACGGCTTGCCCTTGTGGACGGCGTAGTGGCGTTCGGCCAGCTCGCGATCGATGTGGACCAGCTTGAGCCCGACGATCTTGAGGCCACGCTCTTCGTAGCGGGCCATGATCCGGCCGGCCAGCTGGCGCTGGACGCCGTCGGGCTTGACGAGGACTAGGGTTCGCTCGGTCACTGCACAGATACCCCTGCGGACGGTTGATGCGATGGGGAGTGTAGCGGGTCGCCAGCACCGCGCAGACGGCGGCGTCTGAGCATTCTAGTGTCCCGATTCGTTGATCACTCGGTAGTTGGTCAATCACCGACGCAGCCTGGTCGGCCATCGGCAGCGTACGCTTCCCTAACGGATCGGGGCACGAGCGACGTCGCCTAGCCACCCCATGACTCGTATCAAGTCGCGACGTCCCTCCGAGCGGCCTGAGGCTGCCGCCTTGGGCCCCAAACACGCTCAAGCACGGCCTTGGATATGGTCGGAACCCGCCCTCGACCCGCCCCGAACTTCGATACGAGTCACGGGCTGGCTAGACCAGAGCTTTGAGGCCGCCTCGGGTCGATACCAGTCACGTGATGGCTAAACGTCGGGGCGCGATCGACTGACGCTGGGGTGAACCATCGAGAAACGTGT
>JANYJI010000136.1 GCA_025358525.1 Chloroflexota bacterium
GATTCGGGCAGCCTCATCGTCCTCGCCTCGGGCACAGGCACCCCACCCGCGACCCTCGCGACGTTCGATCCGACCGTCCTCGCCAACGGCGGCTACACGATCACGATCAGCGCATTCGCTTCGGGCGGCGGCGGTCTGACCTCGTCGGTCGGCGTCGTCGTCGAGGGCAACCTCAAGCTCGGCCGATACGGCGTCACGTACCAGGACGCCAACGTCCCCGTCGGCGGCATCCCGATACAGGTCCTTCGCACATATGACAGCTTCGACAAAGCCAAGGGCGACTTCGGGATCGGCTGGCAGGTCGGCGTCTCGAACTTCCGGGTGTCGAGCAACGGCGCTCTGGGCGCCGGCGGCTGGAGTCAATACGCCACGAGCTGCTTCATGGGCGGTCTCGGTGGCGGTCTGTGCCAGATGGCCTGGGCGACCGCGCGGCCGCACTTCGTGAGCGTGGTCTGGCCCGACGGCCACACCGAGATCTTCGACTTCACCCCGACCGGCGGCAGCAACCTCTTCTGGCTGGGCAACTCCGCCTTCACCGCCCGCGCGGGATCGACAAGCAGCCTCGCCGCGGTCGGTGATGGCTCGCTCTCCTACAAGGGCGACGGCAACCTGTATGCCGGCATCGGCGGCCCGGTATTCAACCCAACCCGCTTCAAGCTCACCGCCAAGGACGGGACGGCCTATGTTCTCGACACGGTGTCGGGCCTCGTATCCGAGACCGACCGCGTCGGCAACAGCGTCACCGTCGACTCGGCCGGCATCCACTCGAGCTTCGGGCCCTCGATCACATTCGTGCGCGACACCGCCGGGCGCATCACCGAGCTAGACAAGCCGGGCGGCGCCAAGGTCCTCTACGCGTACAACGCCGCGGGCGATCTTGCCGCGGTCACCGATGAACTCGGCAACGTCGTCACCTACGAGTACGACTCGGCCCATAACCTCACCAAGACGATCGATCCGAACGGGCATCCGCTGCGAACCCTCAACTATGGGACCGACGGGCGGCTCAAAACTGTGACCGACGGCGCCGGGAACGTGAGCACCCTGACGCTCGATCCGAACGCCCGCACCGAGACCGTCACCGGCCCCGACCCGCGACTGACCACGATCAGCTCGATGAATGCCCGCGGCGACATCATCCAGATCGACCAGCCCTTCGGCGGCAAAACGCTCATGAGCAAGTTCACCACCGACGAGTTCGGCCACGTCCTCTCCAAGACAGACCCCCTCGGGCACGTGACCAAGGCGACCTACGACGCCGCGGGCTCGCTGCTCACGCTCACCGACCCAGACGGCTGTACGTGGTCCTTCGCGTACAACGGCCGAGAGCAGGTGACTAAGGTAATGGATCCATCGGGTCGAACTGTCGTCTCGGTCGAGTACACGTCGTGGGGCGCAATCGCGAAGAAGACTACGCCTGACGGCATGACGACGTACGGGTACGACAACCGCGGTCTGCCGACCTCGATGATCGATCCCTTGAGCCACACCACGCTCTACGGCAATGACTCCGCCGGACGCGTCACGACCGTGACCGAGCAAGACGGCCGGATCTGGAACTACACCTACGATGCTGACGGCCGGACCGTGAACGTCACCGACCCTACGCAGGCGACGACGACCTTCGGATACGACGCCGCGGGTAACGTCACAGGCTTTACCGACGGCCTCGGGCACGGCCGGACCTACAACTACGACTCACTCGGCCACCTCATCGCGGTGGTCGATGGGCTCGGGAAGGCGACGACGTATATCTACGATGGTGCCGGGCGCCTTGCGTCGATCCTCGATCGGAACGGCCAGACGACGTCGTTTACTTACGGCAGTTCAGGCCACGTCATACGCGCCACCCTCCCTGGCACGACGCTTACCTTCGCGTACGATCCGGTTGGGCGGCAGATTGAGGCCGACTCTCCCGACGGGACTCTTGCGTTCGCATACGACGACGCGGGAAACCTGGTGAGTCAGACGAGCGGCGGTACCACCACGAGCAGCCAGCCAAACGCCACCTTGGGCGTCGGCCGGGATGCGGCAGGCCGGCCGGCGAGCCTTATCACACCGTGGGGGGCGAGCGCGTTCTCTTACGACGCCAACGGCATGCTTGACTCGGTCACGGATCCGTCCGGCGCCAGGTTTGATGTCGGGTACGACCCGCTTGGTCGGCTCGCATCGCTCAGCCGACCCAACGGTGTCACCGATGCGTACGCGTACGACGCCGGGGGCAGTCTCCTCTTGCGGACCTCAACGAAGGACGGGACTGTTATCGATTCGCTCTCGTATAGCTACGACGTCACTGGCCGGGTTGCCAGTCGGACTGACGCTGACGGGACGACGACGTTCGGCTACGACCGCGCAGATCGGCTGACGACAGTCCTCGCCCCTACGGGCTCGCCTGCGCCATCCGAGTCGTTCAGCTATGACGCCGCGGGCAACCGGATTGGCATGGGCCAGAGCTACGACGCGGCCAATCGACTCCTCGCCGACGCCATATTCACCTACCACTACGACGCCGAAGGCAACCTCACGACCAAGACTGATCGCCCGACCGGTGCGGTCACGAGCTACACCTGGAACGCGCTTCATCAGCTCACCAGCGCCAAGCTTCCGGACGGTTCGCTCGTTACGTACCGGTATGACGCCCTCGGGCGCCGAATCGAACGGTCCGGACCGTCCGGCATCAAGCGCTACGTCAACTTGGGCGCGAATGTCGTTGCCGAGTTCGACGGCTCGAACGCCCTTCAGGCGAGTTACCTCACCACTCTGGGCTCCGGCGGTCTCCCAGGACTGCCGATCGAGCTGACCGTCGCTGGCGTGTCGAGCTATCCGCTGCTCGACAACCGCGGGTCGGTCACCGGCGTGACGGACGCATCCGGTTCGGTCGGCGCAACCTTCGGCTACAGCGCCTACGGTGTTCCTCGAGCGGGCGCATCGTCGGGCTCCTACGCCTACGGCACGTATGGCTACGATGGCGATACCGGCCTTTACTACGGGCGGGCCCGTTACTACGACCCGGGCACCGGGCGATTCCTTAGCGAAGACCCAAATCCGGCGGCCAACCGGTATCCGTATGCGAACTCCAGTCCCGAGGACTTTTCCGATCCGACCGGCGATGCGTCAGTCCGGTCCATTCTGTGTGCCGGCGCCTGCGTCTTCGTCGCGTTCACCTCGTCCGGATATCTTGAGAGGATTGGCCAGGAGGGCTTCCAACAGGTCGAGGACAAGCTGGTCGAGTGCATCCAGGAGGTGACGGACAAGCAGGCGGAGGATGCGGCGTTCCAGATTGCGTTCGATGAGATGCTGGCGACGGACAATGCGACACTGGCCGCCGAGGTTGCTCCTGTCGGACAGGAGCTCATCGTGGTCGTCGAGGTGGAGGTCGAGATTGTCGAGGTCGAAGTCGTCATCGAAGGGTGATCCAGCAAAGGCGGCCCGCCGATGACATCAGGCCGAGGGCGCGCCAGATCCGGACTCGCCGCGCTCGTCGAGCGCGCGCGGGTGGTGACGGCTCGCCTGCCCGAAGATCCCGCGAGCGTCGCGGCCGTCGCGACAGTTGTGCGGGAGATCGATCTCGACGAGCTCGTCGGCGGCGTTGCAGAAGTCCTTGGAGTCGACGCGACGCGGATCAGTGGCGTGGCAATACTGGGCCGGAACGAGTGGTGGGCGCGGAACCTGGTGGAGGCGGCGCGTACGTTCCGGCCGCTCGCGGAACTGTGGGGATCGGACGACGACGTGCCAACGGAAGGCGTCCAGTTCAGGGACTTGTTTGGCATTCTTGTGGGCCCACCAGTTGCCGATCTCGCCGCGTGGCAGCTCGGCGATTTTGATGTCGCCCTGCCTCGCTCGGATAGTGATGACTTCGTCGCTCTCGCCGGCGCGAACATGGCCGCGCTTGCTGATGACTGGCAGCTCTCACTCGAGGCGGCCGTCGGTTGGGGTGTTACGTCGGCGATCGCGCACCGGCTGCTCATGACTCCCGCGGCGATGGGCGGCATGAGCGGCCGCTGTGCGCTTCGGTACCGCAGCAGTCTCGCCGCCAGCATCCGCGGCGAGATGGGGACCGCATTCATCGAGTCGGTCGGCTCAGGCCACTTCGACTTCGATGCCCTCCTCCGACTGCGCACACGTGGGCAGCAGCGGTGCGCTCGGGAACTGGCGGCGATCAGCGCGCTCTGCGGCGCACTCGAGTTCGCCGCGTGGCGGCGCCTCCGTCCCGCTGACGCGGGGATCGAGGCGCGTCTCGTCGAGCTCCTCCGCCACCGCGGATGCGAGGAGCTGCGGCCTAGGGCGGCCGCAGAATTCTGGCTCGCGGCGCCGATCGGCACGGTTCACGATGACGGCGCACGCGAACTCGCCGAGCAGATCGTCACCCGACCAGGGGGCGTCGCCGCGGTCCGTGCAGTCCTGCCGCGGCTCCTTCGAGAGCTTCCCGTCGGTCGGCGCGCGGCCGAATCGCCGATCCCGGGACGCCCACGGGTCGTGGACGTATCGGCGCTAGGCACGCCCACGGCTGGAATTGCGCCTCGCGCATTCGACCTGGGACCGCTGCGCGATAGACTCGACCGCGCCTTTGCGGCGTCCCCCGACGAAGGTGTACGCGACGTGCTCGCGGGCCGCATCGCGGGCCTCTCGTCACCTCCAGGCGAGGTGCGGCTGTCCGATATGCCAGCCGGGAGTCCGCAGTATCGGCTGGGGGTCGCCACAACCTCGCTCCAGGTCGCGCTCGTGCAAGCCGGCGCACCGCTCGACACGGCGCTCGAGCGAGCGTCGGTCAGGTACGTGTCCGTCATCATGGCGCTGTGCAACGAGCGGCTCCGCACGGGTGACTCGGAGGCCGACTTTGTTCGGCTACATACCCGCGCGATGATCCAGCTCGAGAAGGCTGGCGTCGCCGTGTCCGACGACGTCGAGCGATCTATGTGGCGCTGGGTCACGGCCTCGTCCGGCGTCGCGAGTACTCCGGCCGGTCGTGCCTTGTGGAATAGGACTCGCGACTGGCGCCTTCGCCTTGGCGAATCCGATGCGGGCGAACCGTAGACGAGCCCGGTTCGACTCAAGGCCGGGCGAGCACGACCGAGTACACCGCCACCGGCGCCGTCTCAGCCACATTCGATCCGGCGGGTGCCGCCACCCGATACGGCTATGACGCTGCCGGGCGCCAGAACACCCTCACCGATCCAGACGGCAACTCGCTCACGTACACCTACGACCCAATCGGTCGACTTACCGACGCGAACGACGCCGATGCCGCGCTCCATTTCGTCTACGACGCTGCGGGCGCCCTCGTAAGTCAAACGAGCGCCGGGACGTCAACCAGCAACCAGCCCAGCGTCACCTTGTCACTCGGTCGTGACTCCGCCGGCCGGCCGACGTCGATAACGGAGCCATGGGGAACGACAGGCTTCACATATGACGCCAACGGCCTGCTGGCCACAGTTACCGATTCATCCGGCGGCGTCTTCAATCTCGGCTACGACCCGCTTGGACGGCTGTCCAGTCTGTCGCGCCCCAACGGCGTGAGCGATGCCTACACGTACGACAATGCCGGGCAATTCTCGTCGCGCGCGTCCGCTAAGGGCAGTGCAGTCGTAGACAGCCTTTCGTACAGCTACGACAGCACCGGCAATCGCACCAGCCAGAAAAATTCTTCGGGCACCACAACATATGGCTACGACACGGCCGACCGCCTGATCAGTGTCCTTGCTCCGGCCGACTCGACTCTGCCAAACGAGACCTTCACCTACGACGCGGTAGGCAACCAGACCAACAACGGCCAGCACTATGACGCCGCCAATCGCCTTCTCTCCGACGCCAAGTTCGACTACTCGTATGACAACGAAGGCAATCAGACGGGCAAGGTCGAGAGGGCCACTGGCAAGACAACGACATACACCTGGAATGCGCTCCACCAGATGACGTCGGCCAAGTTGCCGGACGGGACTGTTGTCTCATACCGCTATGACGCGCTTGGTCGGCGCGTCGAGCAATCCAGCTCCGCCAGCACGACTCGGTATGTCAACCTCGGGGCCAACATCGTTGCCGAGTACGACGGAGCCAACGTCCTGCGGGCAAGCTACCTCACCACTCTGACCTCTAGCAACGAGCCCGGCATGCCCCTGGAAGTGAGTGTCGGTTCAACGATTAGCTATCCGCTGCTCGACGGCGCCGATTCGGTAACGGGCATGACAAATGCCGCCGGTACTCTTGCTCAGACCTTCGCCTACTCGGCATACGGACAACCAGTCGGTTCATCCGCGGGTACGTACTCATACGGTACCTACGCCTACGACTCTGCCGACGGGCTCTACTACGCGCGAGCTCGATATTACGACCCCGCCGATGGCCGATTCCTGAGCGAGGACCCAAAGCCGGCCGCCAACAAGTACATATACTCTCACGCCAGCCCAGAGACCTGGGTTGACCCCAGCGGTGAGATACCGGTCCGCGGCCTGCTCTGTGCCGGGGCGTGTGCGTTCAGCATCTTCACTTCCTCCCTATACCTCGAACGCAGCGGTTTCGAAGGCTTCCAGAAGGTCGCAGATAAGGTCGCGGAGTGTATCGAGCAAATTGGCGACAAGGGGATCGAAGAGGCGGAGTACGAACTCGTCCTCGACGAATTGACCGCCGCAGATGCCACCGCTCTGGCCGCCGAAGTGGCGCCTGTCGGGGCGGAATGGATAGTCATGGTAGTGGTTGAGACCGACGACCTGATAGTGATAGTCGTCTTTGAAGGCTAGCGGGT